>CALECT010000157.1 GCA_937949725.1 uncultured Pseudanabaenaceae cyanobacterium | reverse complement strand
GGGGAGAGTTCAGCTTCCAGAACGGTCTGGAGTAGCTCCGCTTCAGCGTTGTTTTTAGAGTTCGGGTTAGACATAGCAGGTTGGTTCATGGCTCAACTCCTGGGAACACGTATCCGATGACGATGGTATATCGTTTCCACGGATTGTCGTTGGGGTATCGAGATAATGGCAACGGGTTCAGACCCTTGGGCTCAAACCGTATCGAATGTTGCGTCTCGATAGCAATCTCTACAGAGCTGGGCTGGGGGATTTCGCAGGATTCTAAAAGTATTGCCTCAGAACGAACCCTCTCGCGAGGTATCAATTCTCATCCTGATCTATGTTCCATCCCAATCTCTAGGCCTAATATTCCCTCAAAAGAGTCATAAGCATCGCAGGGTTAGTTAAAAGGTCATAGACCATAGATCCTAGGGAAACTTTCCGTCTGTCTCACTTTGCCTAGCGGCCTAGCTCTAAAGTATTAAACCAACGCTCACTAGTAATGTGTATCCCCTTCGGTAAAGGTCTGCACGATGAATTCCAGTGTCTTGCCCTGGGTGCTACCAAAGCGGATGCGGGCTCCGGGCTGTAGCAAAATCTCTTGGTGGTGGACGCGCTGCCAGTCTGGACCGGAGGCAATCAGGGTGCCATAGCGGGAAAAATCTCGCAGGAAGTAGCTCGGCGCTTCCCCCTCCATGCCCACGCGACATATCAGTTCCGCATGCTTCTGGGACACCCAGGGCTCTTGCAACACCAAGTCATTTTCAGGACGACGACCCACGCGCATGAGACCACCGCGCAGACTCCAGAGCTTGAGCGGGTCTTCCACCATGCGGATCTGGGCTAGGGGCCAGCGGGCTTCATGCCATTGGGTGGTGGGGCTGGTCGTGGGGAGTTCAGTCTGGCCCTCCATGGGCTGCATGACTTCGCCGTTGAACTCGGGGTGCATGTAGAGCACCGGCAGGGTCCAGGCAGGTTGGTTGAATTTGTAGAGGGTGAGGAGTTGCTGGCGGGCCATGGCGACGGCTTGATCGACTGGGAGGCGATCGCTCAAAGCATCCGCAAAAGCCTCGACAAAACAAAGGGCCTCTTCATCTGCGATCGTATCCCGCATAGCCAAAACCGCCGGTACACCATGGTGAATTAGCACCTCCGCCAAGCTACTGCGCGGCACCGTCTCCAGCTCACCGCTTTCATTTCCTCCCTGGAAAGGCTGGGCGCCCCAGCAGGCATTAAACACCGCCACCGCCACCTGACAGCGAGTTAAAACCTGGGCCAGCTCCGTCCCGCTAAGTGCATCCTGGGCATTGAGCATCAGTTTGCCGCCATCGGGAGCCGGAATGCCGTGGCCCGCATAGAAGAACAGGCTATAGCTTCCTTCCTCTAACTGGTCTACCAATTCTGCAGGGGTTGGCTGGATTAGCTGATCTACCTGACAAGCCGCCGAAAAGCCCGTACTGCCGGGTCGAAACTCCGCTGGGCTGCGCAGATGTTCTGCCAGGATATTGGCTTCCCTCTTTAAATCCAATTCCGGCACATCGTCACCAGACTGCCCCAAAACCAGCAGTACCTTCAGTGCCGGACTCAGGCGAGGCGGCATCAACGGGTCAACGTCGCTGGTGGTGCGGCTGAAGAGAATCTGCTGGCTGAGAGAAATGGCCTGCTTACCAATCTGGGGCTGCATGATTTCCCAAGGCAGCTGCACCAGCTCCGGATTGCGCAGTTCTAAGCGCAGGCGGAGCGGTTTACCTTGCCCCATGGCAATGCCGCGACTCTGGCTGTAGGCCGTATGGATCGGGCCATGGATAAGCCATTCCCACAGTTCCAACCCCAGATACTGCATGAGGCGACTGCTATAGCTGCCTTCTACGGGGGTAGTTGAAAAGTCGATGGGCTCTACTTCAGCACTGGCTCCCTGGCTGGAGAACATGGAACTCCAGTTTTGCCAGCCCTGATCGAGCGTCTCAGGCCAATGGCGATCATGGTGAACATAGCCGCCAGGATAGGGAGCCTGCAAAACCCAGGTTGCCCAATGGCCAGGCTCCGAGGCCTTGAGGGGCGCCAGCGCAATATTTAAGCAGGGATTATCAAACCCGGGCATGGATGCTGAGAGGCAAAGGGAAAAAAGCTGAGCTGAAGCGTACCGGGGCAGAACCGAAATAAGCCCTCGGTCAATAACCTGAAGTGCTGTCGAACACAGATTGCCAGACACCTCAGTGTATCGGTTTTTTGGAAGGAGGAATGGCGCAAAGCCTATCAGTAACGAGGCAGAAGCGCTATTCCGGACCTATTTTTTCTCAAAGAGTAAATAAATCTTTTGCCTACTCTAGTTTTCCCGGAACGGCCATTGCTCTCCCCGGCTCAATTCACATGGAGAGGCAACAGTCCGATTGTCTGTTAGGGCGACTCGCTAAACATGGCCATGGCTACTCAGCTTTATTTTCAGCAGCCTCAGGCTGGGAAGGCTCCACCAGCTGAAGCTCAAACTCCCCGGCTTCAGGCTCTTCATCATTGATGCCACCGGCCCGCATTTTTAACTGCGGTGTTGACGAGTTCTCTCGATTGGAGCGCGACTCTACCTCGGCAGCTTCAGTTCTTTGGGGAGACTCACGATTGAGCTGCTGATAACTCACCCCCACCAAAATCCCCAGCGTTCCCAATGCTAAAAGCCCCCAAGCCAAGGGCGGAAAGCCTTTTGTCCCTGGTTTCGACTTAGCTGAACGAGTTTTGGCAGACTGAGCGGCATCTGTATGCAATCGACTAGAAGGCAAGGCAGCGAACATGGGAGCTTTCTCGGCTGCCGCCAAGGCTTCTGCTTCTTCAAAAGGCCAAGGGGTTAACAAGCTCTGAAGTGCCTTGCTATCAGGCAGGGGCTGCTCCTTCATCTTGATATGGACGAGGGAGATGGTGGAATTGTCATGGCCGTTCAGCTGGTTGGCTGCTTCTAGCAGCTGCATCGCGGAGACAGCGACGTTGATGTTATTGGTGAAGACGGGTTGAAGGATGCGGTCCCAAATTTCCGCCACGCGGTTGCGATCGCTCAGTCCATC
>CALECT010000156.1 GCA_937949725.1 uncultured Pseudanabaenaceae cyanobacterium | reverse complement strand
CGTAGAGCCCTCAACGAACATCTGCTCGAACGCTTTATTTCTAACTTTGACCTTGACCCGAGTTTGATTAAATCAAACCCTGAATGGTCAAACCTTCTCCAGTACGGCACTATCGCCTCTTAAAACTGTCCGGAGTGTTGTAACGTCAGTGACGCTGATATCTCCATCGGGGTAGAGTTCAATCAAATCATTGTCTGGAGGAAGTTCGGTCGCTGTCGCGTAGGCTCTCCAGCTGTTTTATGTCACGAGGATGAGGAAATACGCCTTCGATTATGCTCCGCTGAGTGGTTTCGACATTCGTGGGACCTGATTCCGAGAGGCCACGGAGCCCGCGTTCTGCTGGAGGGAGAAGGATTAGCAACATTAGCAACAAGTTTGGAGAGCTTGGCTTTTGCGGACAGCCTAAGGCTCAAAATGATTCCTGCGGAAAAGCGCTGATATCCAGGTCCAGCGAAACCTCAGCGCCTGATGAGGCTATTGGTCAGCAGCAATTCCTGGTGGCGAATGCTGGAGAGGGCAACTTCAAAGGGAAAGGTAAAAGACTGGAACGATTCAGGAGAGATGCGATCTTCATCTAGGTCAATCACTACTTGCTTGAAGATTTTGAGCAATTGCTTCTGGAGTTCTTCTAACTCTTCGACTCTTCGAGACTGTTTAACCGCCTCAATCAGTTTAAGAATCTCCAGGTTGTACATATCTGCCCGGTCTTTCTGGCGATTGAGCAACCATTGCCGCAGTTGCCAAAGACTGGAGGCCAGTAGAACTCCCACGGAGACCAATAGACCAATGGGTTCTGCATATTCGATTAAGAAGCTGGGCTTGTCTTTGTTGTGGTAACTGCTGGCTCCATCATGGAGCGGAAAGCCAAGGTTTCGACTGGCTTCAGGATGCTGGATCCGGGCTGTACGAGGATTAATTGCAATTAGTTCACTGCGATGTTCGTACAACACCTTGGTGATGCTTTGAACCACTGCCGGTTCTACGTTTTTATTGGCTATTAGTAGAGCGCTGACACTGACGGCGGGCAAGTTTGTATCGGGAATAGGCTGCCCCCCATCGTAGGCTCCTTGGGGAATGGTGACGGTTTCTAGATAAGGCTGGGAGAGTTGGAGAGAGTGAATTTGTTGGATCGGAACGAGCTTGGATTTGCCCGATCTAAGGAGATTACCAATGGCTTCGTTGCCTAGGCCGATGACTTGGAAGAGAGCGTCGACGCGATCGCTTTCCAAGGCCGCGTAAGCCTCCACCGCAGGCATGGGCAGGGCGGTGATGTCCTCCGAGGTCAAGCCATAGTGAGCAATCAGGGGCCAAAACAAATTATGGGATCCGCTGCCTTCAGGCATGATGGCAATGCGTTGACCTCGAATGGCTTTGAGGTTCGTGATCTTGCTCTTGTTAGCTGCGATGAAGTGATAAATCTCGGGGTAGAGCGAAGCGATCGCTTGGACATTCCGTTGGGTCGGCGTATCGCTCTGAACCATTGCTAACTCTACGGTCCCCTCATTCACGTCGGTCATGTTTTGGCCGGAGCCAGAGGACTCCACCACCTCAATCCTTAGCTTGGGGTAATGGGTTTGAGTGACCTGGGCGATCGCCTGAGCAAAGGCGTAGTATTCGCCGCTACTGCTGCCTGTTGCCAAGCGAAGCGTCTGGACCTTGTTGATGCCCATGACATGGAAAGTCGTAGCACAAACGACTGTGATGCTAGCTGTAGCGATCGCTACTGCAATCCATTTCCCTCCTAGGGTTTGCATGGTATTGAACTGAATCTCCTAGCAAAAGCACGCTGAGGCTAAACGTATCATTACAAACTAGTCTCCTGAAGTGCCTGATGTTGAATTGTTGCGAGTCTTAAAGAGAATGGCCTGAAACAACGTGATTCTAGCCTTAGCAAAATGGACTTAGGAAGAGTCTCGAACAGCACTGTTTAGCTCTAGTTCAACCATTACAAGGTTAGAACTCAAAGGCAAGATAAATTGTGGAAAAGCTCGTATCTTTAAATTTTATGGCTGATTCGAGCTGAATAGATAACACCTAAGTATGTGTTACGTTAATGCTCTGTATATATACGATATCGACCGAGTGTAAATACTTGATTATAGAGTTGCCCCAATCTTAAAGGAGTGATGGGGAATAGTTAAGAAATAGATTGAGTAGAATGGCGAGAGTACTTCTACTCAATGGTTTAGGGTATTGCTGCCCGAGTCTTGGCTCGCTTCGGTTTAAGAGCATTACTAGATTGTATTCAACAGTTGCTTCCCATTGTTTTGATTTCAGGATTTATGAATCAGCATAATCTCTCGAATTTAAATCAGCCTGGCTCAAAGGACATGTCGGAGCAACTGTTACTGAATCGCATGACCAATCGGATTCGTAATTCTCTCGATCTACAGGAGATTCTTTCCACCAGCGTGGCAGAGGTGCGAGACTATCTCTCCACGGATCGAGTCGAAATCTATCAATTTTTCCCTGATGGCCATGGCTGGGTCATCGCAGAAGCATTGAATGTGGATAGCTTACCTCCCCTCCAAGGGTTGCATTTCCCTGTTGATGATGTTCCTCCCTACACTCGCGAGCTGATGCTGAAGAAGCGCCAGCGAAGCATTGTGGATATCGATCAAAAAGCGGTATTAACAAGCCAGCTAGATAGCCAAAAGTCTGGTTCAGCCTGGGTCTACACTCAGCCTGTCACGAGCATGATTGACCCTTGCCATCTGGAATACTTATTGGCCATGGGGGTTCAATCATCAGTTGTGGTTCCTATTGTGTTGGAACCATCTGGGGCGATGGCTCAGGAACAGATCTGTGACCCCCAGGCCGGCCAATTATGGGGGCTCCTTGTGTCTCACAATGCCCTACCCAGAAGGGTTTCTATGGAAGAATTAGATTTCATCCAGCAGGTGGTTGATCAGGTCTCTGTGGCGATCTCCCAATCGGTGCTTTTGGAGAAGGTTCGAGAGCAGGCTCGACTTGAATCAGAAGTTAACCGAGTCACAGCCCTTCTGTACACGCCAGCTCAGGTGCAGTTGCAACAAGCCCTAAGTGAAACCGTTGCAGTTTATCAAGGCTCGGGGGGACGTCTATATTTATTTGGAGCTGCTCCTCAACAGTCCTCCCATGTCTATGAAGTCGGCAGTCAACCCACACTGCTGCCGGGTGATATGGGGAGTTCTCCTCGTCCTGTGGAAGAGCATCAAATTTGGCGACGATATTTGGCATCAACCCTAAACCCAACTACTGAGGCCGAACAACTGGAGCCCTGGTCAGTTGCTTGGATGCAGACCACCTATGCCCAAAGGAAAGGGGAGGGGAATGCAGGAGATTCTCTAAGGTCTTGGGCGATCGCCGATCTCTATAAAGAGCCCCTCCTACGTTCGGTCTCCCCTCACTTTCAAGAGACAGAGATCCGAGGCCTACTAATTTGTCCGCTGCATTATGGTGGGAGCTTGATTGGCTGTCTAACAATCTTCCGAGATGCCATTGACCAGAAGATTACATGGGCGGGTTACCACAATCCTGATGAACGCCAACTGGCGCCTCGTCAGTCCTTTGATGCTTGGCAGCAAGTGATGCAAGGGCAAGCCCAGAAATGGACTGATATAGAACGACGCCTAATCCATTCTTTAGGGGAACGTTTCTCGGTTGCGATCAAGCAAGATCACCTTAGTCGGCAGGTTCAAGCTCTAAATCAGAATCTCGAAAGACAGGTGCACATTCGTACGGTAGAGCTGAAACACTCAACAACCATTGCCAATCAGCAGCGAACTCTGGCTGATATCTTGGCGAAACTTCAGAAGCCGCTGGAAATACGTGATTTATTTAAAACAGCGACCAAAGAGATGCAGGAGCTGCTACAGGCGGACCGCGTAGCGGTCTATCGCTTTGATCAGGACTGGGGAGGAGAATTTGTTGATGAATTTGGAACTGTCAGTGTGGGCTGGGAAAATATTATCCTAGCCACGCGGAAAACCTGGAATGACTCTTACATGCAAGAGACTCAGGGGGCTCAGTATCGATATGGCAAAGTCGCCGTAGTTCACGATGTCCATAACTCAGGTTTGTCTCCTTGCCACATTGAGGTTCTAGAGCACTACTGTATTCAAGCCTATATGATCGCGCCCTTGTTCGTGGAACAAAAGCTCTGGGGCCTTATTGGTGCCTATCAACACGAGCTTGCGCGAATTTGGGATGACTCAGAAGTTGCCTTTATTTCTCAGTTGGCCACTCATTTAGGAGTTGCCCTACAACAAAGTCAATCTATCGAGAAGGTAAAACTCCAGGCCGCTGAACTAGCAGCAGTAGCGGGGCAACAAAAAACCTTAAACAGGGTTGTTCAGAAAATACGTGACTCACTTGATTTACCTACTATTTTTGCAACAACAACGAGTGAACTACGTCGATTATTAAATGTTGATAGAGTCGCTATTTTTCATTTCCTAGAAGACAAAAGACTCAAGGCAGGAAGGGTAGTAGCTGAAGATGTTGACTCCAATTATCCAGCTACACTGAATAAAATAATCGAAGATCCTTGCTTTTTTGATAACGATTACCGGAGTAACAAATCAAGAGAAGGAATCTATTTCATCAATGATATTGGTCATGTCGAAATCGAAGATTATTATCGAGAGATGTTGCAAAATTTTGAAATAAAAGCAAATATTGTTGCTCCTTTATTTGATGGAGAACATCTGTGGGGAATGGTTTGCATTCACCAATGCTCTAAGCCTCGATGCTGGAGCGAGAAAGAAAAGGATTTGACACGGCAAATAGCCAACCAGCTAGGTGTGGCAATTCAGCAGGCGAAGTTTCTCAGTGAAGCTGAAGCTGCACGGGAGTCTGCAGATTGTGCCAACCAGGCAAAAAGTCATTTTCTAGCAACGATGAGTCATGAGCTAAGAACGCCTCTCAATGCAATCCTGGGTATGACTCAACTCCTAAAAAGAGATGAATCTCTAACTGAGAAACAGTCCCAGAGGTTGAATGTCATTGGACAAAGTGGAGAACACTTGCTTTCTTTGATCAATGGTGTTCTTGAAATGTCTCGCATTGAGGCTGGAGAGGCTCAGCTTGAGGAGAGCGTTGTTCAACTTAAAGCATTCTTAAACACTTTAGAAGACATGCTGGAGACGACAGCTATCTCTAAGAATGTTGCTCTTAAATTTGAAGTGGCGACTGACCTACCGGACTATGTATTGGTGGATGAGGGCAAGTTAAGGCAGGTTTTAATTAACTTGCTGGGTAATGCGCTGAAGTTTACTGAGCAAGGCTCGGTGACATTGCAAGTCTCGGTTCGTGATGCTATGGCTGGACTCGAACAAGCATCCCAAAGTCTCGCCTTGGATTTCACGGTGCAAGATACAGGGCCTGGTATTGCCCCTGAAGAACTAGACAGTATTTTTGAAGCCTTTGCTCAAACCCAAGCAGGACTGGACTCCCATGAAGGCACAGGTTTAGGCCTCTCTATCTGTAGGCAGTTTGTTGATTTGATGGGGGGAGATATTTCGGTGGAGAGTGAAGTGGGGCTGGGGTCTAGCTTTCATTTTTCGATTCAGGCTTGTCGAACGACCAAATCCCCAAGCAATAATGCCTCTTCTATGAGGAAGGTTCTGGGCTTAGCCTCTGACCAACCGATTCCTAAAATTCTGGTTGTTGAGGATAAGGCGGCGAACCGCTTGCTACTCGTGGACTTGCTTGTGTCCCTGGGCTTTGAGGTGCAGGAAGCCGTCAATGGTGAGGAGGCCATTCAACTGTGGCAGGACTGGTCACCGGAGCTGATTTGGATGGACATGCGCATGCCAGTCATGGATGGCTATATTGCGACTCGGAAAATTAAAGACTTGGCCCAAGATAATCCTCCCATCGTTGTCGCTTTGACGGCAAATGCCTTTGAAGAGGACCATAAGCTAGCTCTGGAAGCAGGCTGTGATGACTTTTTACGTAAGCCGTTTCACGAGCAAGATCTGTTAGAGGCGCTGACCAAGCATTTGGGAGTTCGCTATCGCTATGAAGAGAAGACAGGGGCTGAGGCTGATGAAGTTTCAGAATCTGTTGCTATGGCCTCTGAAATTGCGATCGCCTCTGTTACCGCTAGGGAGGAAATGCCTTCTGCGACTCAGGACGATACACCGACTGCTTTAAATATCCTGGTAGCTGAGGATAAAATCAGCAACCAGCAGTTGATGAAGGAAATGCTGACCTATCTGGGGCATCAGGTTTGCATTGTTCGCGATGGAGTCGAAGCTGTTGAAGCTTGTCAAGCTGTGGGCTATGACTTACTGATGTTGGATTTCCAGATGCCTGGTTTAACAGGCGTCGAAGCGGCTCACCAAATTCGAGCGGCCTATGATGGTGCTCAGCCTTTCATCCTGGGGATTACGGGGAGTGCGATCGCAACAGATTCAGATGAATTTCGCAATTCCGGGATGGACCAGATTCTGCAGAAGCCGATTAGTCTGGAGCAGTTAGAGTCATTTTTTCGTGACTTGCTCAAGACTCGGGCTCCTATAAAGCAAGCTAGTCAATTGCCCGAAACCATAGAGCTTGCGAAGGAGGCCTCGATAGCAGAAACAGCTGATTCGACATCATCGAACCCAGATGTGATGCCCCAGACAGAGGAGCCAAGAGCAGAACTATCTGCTGCTGTATTGAATAAGCGATATCTCTTTAATACCTATCACGAGCTCTACGGGGATGATGCTCCGCAAAAAATTATTGAGAAAATTGAGGCCTTTCTCCAAGTTTGGCCAGAGCATTGTGAAGAGCTGGAATCGGCGATCTCCTCCCAAAACCATGAGGAAGTGTTCCAGCTTTCCCACCACTTCAAGTCTCTGGTTGGGAACTTAGGAGGAACAGAGCTCAGTGAGGTTTGTTGCCTGTTGGAACAAGAGGCACGCAACAGTAAGCAACCTAATTATCAAAACCTAGAGGCTCGCTTGGATCATGAAAGCCAGCGACTAGCGATGGCTTTGAACCTTGAATTGGAACGATATCGTTGTCAAATCGATGATGCAGATCCAGAGGCGACCTCGGTTTCATCTCATGAATCTGCCTCGACTTAAAGGCCTGTCTTTTTTGCTTTGCAGGCTCACAAATTGTTGTTGAAGGCGTGGTTATAGCTTGCTTTGTTTGAGGGCAGTTGCGGCAAATTCGCAGGCCCTAGCGGTCACGGCCATCTCCGTTAGCGTCGGGCTTTGCCAGCCAGAGCTGGGCCAACAGGCTCCATCGGTGACAAAGACATTGGGAGCTTCCCAGAGTTGGTTGTGGGAGTTCACCACTGAGTTGCTCGGCGAACTGCCCATGCGAGCCCCGCCCACTTCATGGATGTAGAAACCCGGTGGAGCGGAAAAAGACATAGTCTTTTCCATGCGCTTGACGTATTCCGACAGCACAGGAATGTGGAATAGTTCGTTGAGGCGCAGACATTGCCCGCCCGCCAGTTTCACCAGCGACTCAATTTGCTCATGCATGTGAGCCAGCATGTTGAGTTCATTGTCGCTCCAGGCACAGTCGATGTGGGGGATGGGAATACCCCAGGCATCGGTTTTGCTGTCTAAGGTGACACGATTTTCGGAGCGGGGCAGAACTTCGCCATGGGCAATGAGGAAACCGATCGCCCCCTTGCCGACTTTCTTGATCAAGCTGGGCATATCAAAGCGCTGCACCCCACCCCAGAGGCCATAGCCCCGCTTAAAGTTCTCCGTTTGTTCTTCTAGGTTGACGAAGCAGGGCAGGAAGAAGCTGTGGCTACCGGACATTTCCTGGGTCTGCTCCGCCATGGGGGAGTCGGGCCAGTGAAAGAATTGAGTCGTGGAGACATGATCCATCAGGTAGCGACCCAGGCAGTCGGATTCGTTGGCGAGGCCGTGGGGCTGGTACTGCTCGGTGGAATGGAGCAGGATGCGGGTAGATTCGATCGCGGAAGCACAGAGGAAGACGGTCTTGGCCCAGACTTCGCGGGGCTGTTTGGTCTCTCGATCTACGTAAGCAACACCTCTGGCTTTGCCGGTTTCTGGATCGAGGATGAGATGGCTGACGACGGCACCGGATTGCAGGGTAACGTTGCCGGTTTCAAGGGCCGCTTTGAGAGCTGCGCCTTGACTAGATGAAGGGGGCCAAGGCTTCTCTGGAGTTGGCTTGTGGAGGCTGAAGCCACGGGAGATGATCAATTCGCGATCGTCGTAGTTCTCCTCGACGAGTTGCTTTAACACCTGCTCGGCGGGGGTGAACTCAGCGGGGGGAAGTTGGTAGTCGCCATCGGGGAGTTGGGGGAGGTTATTGCGATCGCCCCTAACCTGCAAAAACTGCTCCAACTGGCTGTAGTAAGGAGCCAGATCGTCATAATCAATCGGCCAGTCAATGCCATGGCCATCTCGACTGGCTGCCTTGAATTCGTAATCTGACAGGCGCAGGGTAATGCCCCCCCAGGTCAAGCTTTTGCCCCCCACTTGGCGACCTCGCACCCAGGTAAAGGGCTTTCCTTCAGGGGTGCTGTAGGGATTTTGCTTTTCATTGGTGAAGAGGTCGGGGTTGGCTTTCCAGTAGCCGGGATGTTGAGCTTGGACGCCTTGCTCTTTTGTGAGGAGATTATAGACTCGCTTGGCCATCTCCTTAGGGCCGTTCACAAGGTCGCTGGGGCTAATATCGCGACCAGCTTCGAGAACCAGGACCTGGAGGCCGCGCTGGCTCAGCTCTTTGGCTGCGACACCGCCTGTTGCGCCGGAGCCGACGATGATGGCGTCGTAGCTTGTCTGGTGATTATTAATAGTCTGGTGGTTTGAGCTGTCGGCGGAAGCTGGATTCATCGGGGGTGTTAAAAGTCCTGAGCCAAATCTGAGTTTATCTCAGAGGTCGTTGGAGCAAGACATTGCTGTTGTTTTTTACCTGTAAGGTGCACAAATTTGTCAAATATGTTGCCTCGAAGGCTCAGTGGAAGTTGTAAATTTGATGCCGCCAGGTCGGACCTTTAAGTAATCTCTAATCTCTCAAGACATTTTGTGTCGTGAGTTCTAGTAGCGGGACTTTCCGAATGGGTTCCCAGGCAGGTGTAGTGCTAATACAACTTTCATTGTTTGAACTGCAGTTTTATCTAAATAAGCAAATAAAGCAATGAAATAGATGTGATATTTGTATCGGGAAATACGGACAGTCTCAGAACAGGGTGATGTCAGGTGTTTGTAATTGACAAATGCCTAAATCCACTCAGCTCGGGGACAATTATTTATGGCTTCTCCTGCCTTCTCAGCCGCAGCGATCGCTAAGTTAGATTTTTCAAAGGGAACCTCTTCCAGACCAATAAGCGCCCCTCTTGTGCCTTCCGAACCCTCTGCTCTCAAGTTGCTCCCAGCCCTCAGACCTGCTCGCCGCCCGTTCAAAAGCCTGCGTTTCCCTCGCTTTCAAATAGGCACCAATGGCGATGATACGCTCTCTGGTAGTTCATTCTCTGACATCATTTTTGGCCTGGGTGGCAACAATACTTTGTCGGGCAATGGTGGTTCTGACTGGCTGTTTGGTGGGTCGGGCAACGATAGCCTGAACGGTGGTTCGGGTAACGATAGCTTGTTTGGTGGGACTGGCAATAACCAGCTCGATGGAGGCTCTGGTTTTGATCGGGCCTATTACTTCTCCCAGCAAGGGCCAGTAGTGCTGCGCTACGACATTGACTTTGTCATGAATGGTGGGAGACCGACCGATACTCGGGTTGAACTCCAGCTCCAGCACAGCACTGGGGTTGATGTGCTAGAGAATATCGAGCAGATTATCGCGCCTGCGGGGCAGGATAATCAGATTGACTTTTCTGATGTTTACATTCAGCCCTTTCGCTCGCCGTTGCCATCCACTCGCCTCTCGCCATCGATCCAAGCAGATTTGGCTGCGGGGACACTGTCCTACGACCAGTCTCAGTTCAATATTCAGAACTTCCGCTCTGTGACGGGGTCTTTTCAAGATGATGTTATTCGCGGTGATGCCCAGAACAACGAGCTTTCTGGCTCTTTTGGAGATGACGTGCTCGACGGTCGAGGTGGAGATGATCTGCTGATTGCGAATGGTGGCGAAACCCTAACCGGTGGTAGTGGGGTAGATACGTTCCGATTAGAGGCCTCTGCTGTGTTGCAAGTAACGCCAGGTAACCTGAGTGTTTACAGTGTGGGCAATCAAATCACGGACTTTGTTTCTGGAGTAGATCGGCTGGAACTGGTGCAGCAAAATGATGACCAAATGCCGCTACCATCCCAGCCTGCTCAAGCCATTTTTAATGGATTTGAGGAATTGACCTTGGGGAGCTTGTCTAGTGACGAGTTCTTTACGGTGAATGACACCTCGGAAATCAATCCCCAGGTTGCCGGTGTTTATTACATTCCTAGCAGTGGCGAGTTGTATTACCGTGCTCCCGGTACATTCCCCCCTGCAAGTTTCCAGCCTTTTGCAACGGTGCAGGGCGGGAGTATTGCAGCGAGCGATATTGTCGTGGTTTAAGGCGATCTTTCGGAAAGCACATACACCAACGCAGATTCTCCTCTTCTGACCAGAATAAGGAGGTAGAGGTGGGGGTGTTCAGGCTAAACGCTTAAGTCTTGAACACCCACCCTGACTCCCGAGCAGGATTACCTCCTGCTCGGGAGTAGATATTTCTAGACATCGCCTAAACGGCGTTAAACCGTGGCAGAAAATACCGGCTCTGCAAGGCTAGGATCTTCAACGGTGAGTTCTTTTAGACTCATTGGACGTATTGCAAAGTGCGATCGCTTTGCAGGTTGCGAATGCTTCTGTTGTTGCCCCTGTCGTGGCAGGGGCAATCCTGCTGCGGAAGCTGAAAGCTGAGCTGCTTCTTCATCTGAGAGTTGCTGGGCCTGACGAGCCAGCTCAATTTGTTCTGGCAAAGCCTGGATGCCTTGCTGTCGCCAGTAGTCATTACCAATGGTTGCCAATGTCTTGGCATGGTCGCGAGCGGTTTGCCAATCCTGTTGCTCTAAGGCCTCTAGGGCCAAGTCATAGGCTTTTTCCCCTTGACTCTGCACCTTCTGCCAGAGCGTAAGGCGTTCCTGGGCTTGACTACCCAACTCCAGCGAAACAGGAATTGCAGCAGCTAGACGGGCTGCATTTTCCCAGCGACCCGCTTCAAATTCTTCATGGGCCAGACTGAGGGCAACGACGCTCCAGTCTTCCAATAGGCGTTGGGACAGACCATAAACAGGACTTTCGTGGGACCAGTTTTTTAGCTGCTTGAGAGAGCGAATCAGAGCGGGATGTTCATTGGACTGCATGGCCTGATGGAGGCATTGCAGTTCCGCGAGGTCAGCCTGGAAGGTTTGGGGCTGATTACACCGGGGCTGGGGCGGTGTGGCGATCGCCCGAAAAGCCACCAGAGAGACCCCCGTGGGCAAAGACATCAGCAATGCTGCAATGGCGATTTGGGTCCATTGGGGCTGGCTAAAGTCGACGTTATGCCAGGCATCCTTAAGTTGCAAAGCCAGTCCAGAGGAAGACTGCTGAGCGATCGCCTTGACTCTGCTGTATCCATTAATTTGTAGGGTTGGTAATCGAGGTTGAGTCTCGGTTACTGCTTGCGCTGTGGTACCCGGCTTCAGCACAGTCCCCTGCACCTCTGCTGTCTGGTTGTGGGTAGCTGAAGCCGACTCCCCAGAGATGGTCGTCAGAGACCTCAACTTCGACTTGATCAAACGGACAGGCTGAACAGTTACATCCAGAGGTTGATACATCACTCAATTTCCTCACACAGGGACTGGAACACGTGAGCGCTTACGAATAAATACTTAGGCTTCCATTTGAGGAAAGCTTCGTTTAATCCGGAAGGGCATCGGGATAATTTGGGAAGATATTCATAACCTGTGATGACCCACCCTATTCCCAACTTCGGTGCTTCTCCTGAGGCGCTCTCTTAATTTCTCCCGACCGCGATTGTGTCACTGGGTAAAGAGTTAAACCTTCTGGTAAGGCATGGCTTCTTTGGTCGGTGTTACGACATTGCTTCTCAGGTTGGGCCCATGCCCGACTTTCTTCACCACCGGAATCTGCCGGGTTGAATGCACGCTCGATATTCTCAGGCAACAAGCTTTGAGCGAAGCTGCGTTGGGGGGATCCTTGCAACGGACCCTTTTACACCTGAGTTCGACATCCAAACAGCCGACCTCTTTCCCTAGCCCTTACTCTTAAAGGAGCAAGGGAACTTGATGCAAAACCAAGGCTTTCAGCCTTGGCTTGGTTCCCCGCGACCTTAGGAGAGGGGCTAGGCTTCGCCCCTTATAGGGCGAGTGAGGAGAGGAGGTATTGCCTCTTGTCGAACTCCGGTTTTCACCATTCGTTGGCTTGCCCCTTACGGCCTATGCCTGGGGCGCTCTGTCCCATAGGCATAGGCCTACTAAGGGGCAAGCCCTAGCGTTTTGATGTGTCTGCAGCAGGTTGAGGGGACTGGAATTGGGGGGGTACTGATGCCTGTCATTCTGTGGCAGCTCCCCATAGAGATCTTTCGGGAACGCGGCGACCATTGCTTTGGTCAACGCAGACATCAATAGCGCTGTTTTCTAATCCTTGAATTACTTGTATTTGCTGGAAAGACTATGGGCTTGAGTATTTATCACTGGCTCTCAACCTATGGCTCTGCACTGGGATTGACGGGAGAAAAGCCTGCCACTGATTCATTGGCATCGGATACCCATAGTTCAACCACTGATTCGGTTGACGGGGTCAGTTCTTCTGTCAAACAGGGCCCTACTCGTAATACCCTCCGGACAGGGCAGGAAACCTTTGAGCAGGTGACGCTTATCCGCGGCATTGCGGCGCGTATTGCCCAGGAAATGTCCCTGAGCAACTACAGCATTTTTGACGTGGCCATTTTGGCAGAAGTTTTGGAGCTGCCCTTTAACCAGGGCTGGCCTGCAATTCGCCCCATGGCCTTGGTGGCATCCCAGCTACTACGCCAGCTCAGTCGCCGTCGCCCCTTGAAGCGGAGTGAGGGAACCTGGCTCAGCTTTCAAATCGCCTATCTTCGAGCCCTAGATAGCCTGTTGCAGCAAGAGATGGCGCTCCACCGCCCTTGGCTGACGGCTGCCCAAATTCCCCTGGGACAAGCATTGACCCTTTCCCAGGAAGAAGCTCTGGAAAACGCTTCTCTGCGAGCTTTGATTGAAACCCTCAGGCCCCAGCGTTTAACCGATACCCAGGCAGAACAGGCTCTGACGGCAGGAGCTCAGTCCCTGTTGGTAAAGCAGATTCACCAAGTCATGGTGGCTTGGTTCTCCTTCAACGGTGCCGAGGAGCGGGAAGCTCAACTGTTGATTCAGCGCTTGGAGCATGGTCTGGTAGGACATTTATTGGCGGCGATCGCCGAAAATGCAACCCCCCTAGCCCAGCTACAAAAGTTTGTTCGCCTCGGTTACCTCACCACCTGGAGCGACCCCAGCGAAAGGGATTACGAACTCCTAGAAGACGCTAATCCCAGCAGCCTCACCATTGAGCCCCAGCGAGAGCTCTACCGAGCTCGGTTGCTCCAAGGTCTGAGTGAACCTCTTCTGGGCCAAGTTTTTAGCCTCAAGGATCTATACATTCCCCCTGTGGGAGCGCCCTTGGAGCAAGGTTCTCCTTCCCCAAGTCATGGCCGAGGGGCTACATATGATGGCCCTGGCAACCCCAATGACAACCATCGCGGTGGAAAACAGACTCAGCTCGAAGATGTTCTGGACTGGGCCACAGAGCAACTAAGCCAAGTGGATCGCACTCCCATTGTTGAGGCTGATCCCGGCCAAGGGAAAACCAGCTTTTGCCAGATGTTTGCAGTGCGTATAGCCCAGGAGCTGTACCCCACCTGGATGCCCATCGTCATCTCTCTGCGGGGCCTGACCCTGGGCGCAACGTTGGAAGAAACCCTAGCTCCGGCACTGCCCAGCGGTCTCTTCACCGCTCAAGAAAGTTGGCTATCGGCCCAAAATCCACCCGCTGTTTTGATTTTGGATGGTTTAGATGAACTGCCCCTAGGCCCCGATGGCGAGGGCCAGGTGTCCCAGTTCCTTTGGCAGCTCAATGCTTTCCAGCGGCGCTACCGCAACGAAGTAGATAGTCCTCGCCACCGGATTTTCCTCACCAGTCAGCCGGAAACCGTAGAAATGTTGATCCAGGCCCATCCGGAGCTCAACCTGGAAGTGGGCTATCGCCGGTTGCGGTTAATGCCCATGGATCAGGCTGCCCTGCGCCAGTGGTTCCGCCAATGGGCTTCATTACAGACCAAAGCGATCGCCCAGTCCTATTTCAACTTTCTCAAAAACGGCGGAGCTTTTCGCAACAACCAGTCTGTCCATGACTTACAACTCACCCTCGCGCATCCCCAAGCCAATCCTATGACGGTGCTGGCTCACCAGCCCTTCACGCTCCTACTCATGGGCATTCTCCATCGGGATGGCTTTTTGGACGATCGCGTCTTCAATCTCTCTGCCCAGGCCTTGGATTTCGAAATTTTTGAGCGGCTCAACTTCTGGCTCATGGGCGCTGCCACCGATGCCTATCCCCAGCCCGGCATGATCGCGGATCTGTCCCGTACGGGTCCAGCCCATGCCTGCCGTACCCCTGATGCTGTAGCTAATCTGTTGGCCGGTCGCTCCCCTCGTAATCTGCGCCGCCAGATCCAATCCTTGGCCTTAAAGTTGCATAAGAGTGGACGAGGACAGATTGCCCTGGAGCATTTAGATGAACTCCCCCAAATCCATCCACTGCCCGATCTGTACTTTCTTCAACGTCCCCTAGCCAATGGCGACTTGGCAGTGGTCTTTAAGACCCCAGCCCTGGGAGACTACAACTGCGCTGAGGCGATCGCGACGCAGCTCCAAGCGCTGACTCGTCGTAGCCAAACGGTTTATGGCGAAACCTTTATCCTCTCCACGGAGAGTGATGTTGCTCGCCATCTCTATGGATTATTGAGCCATAGCCTGCTTTCCCCTCGGTTGATTCGCTTTATTGCGGAGCGATTGCTGCGGGAAGCTCGCCGGGAGCCCGCGGGGGTTTCCCTGACAAAACTGCGCGATCGCCTCTACGACTTCTATCGCTACTACTGCCGAGGCCGCTGGCTAGATGAAGGCTTGCCCCAAGAAGCCCATCGCGCTTTGGCGAGCTTGAATAATCCCTACAGCTTGCTCCAAGTTGACGCTGCCGTGGGTCTCAACGTCTTCGCTCTCCTCTGCATCATCGCCAGGGAAGCCGAGCAGCCCTTCTGGCCCTGCGGCAATCCCATGAGCCGTGTGGAATATAACCCCAATCGCTTGCTTCAATTTATTGGGCGCACCGCAGTCCTATCGCCCCTCGCCTTCTGGCTCTACAACCGCCAACATCTATCAGGGCTCCATCTCAGTGC
>CALECT010000155.1 GCA_937949725.1 uncultured Pseudanabaenaceae cyanobacterium | reverse complement strand
CCCCAACTCCATCTCCTGCTTCGGAGACATATTGGATAGCTGCACGCCTTGAACAATACGAATACCGCCTCGCAACAGGTCCCGCCAAGAAAACGCCTCCGCAGAGGTCGCAACGCCCACTGACAAACCTGTGGACAAGCTCAGTCCAGCTAGGGCTATGGCGACCCGACGCTTAAAGCGATTTGTCGGGCGCTGAGCGGAAGAACGCGAGGAAGAGTTTGTCATCATCAGGTCTCACAGTAGAGTCTTCAAATATTGCGGAGCTGCTGCCGTCGCTATAACCCAAGACGGTGATCGCCCAGCCAAGGTGCCCCATCCAATCAGGAAGCTACTTCTATTTTCGTCAAATCCATCGGAGATCGGGCCATTTCGATCCAATTTGCAAGCTTTCTTTTCGACAATCCCCAACCAGGCCCATGGCAAAAAGGGTAATCACCTCCCCATCTGCCCGCAGATCTAGGATTACCGGAACGGCCCCCAGCCCTGTAGAATCATCACGATCTATCAACCATTCCTCGCTCGACGGGGCATTCGCCATGGCAATTCTCGACTCTAAAGGTCGCCTCTTTGGCAAAGTCAGCCTGCTAGACCTGGGCGCAGCCCTCGTCATCCTCATGGTGTTGGGAGGCATTTTCCTCTTTCCCGGCACTGGCGGCTCCGTTGCTCAAATTGGCGTAGAAACCCAGCCCGTTGAGGTAGACCTGCTAGTGCGGGGCCTCACCGTCGCTGACCCCGATGCCCTGATCGCCCAGTTCAACGAAGATGGCAAAACAGATATCATCATCCGCAATGAGCCCTATGGCACCGTCGATGTGATTTCTGCGGTGCGCCAGCCTCGCACCATCATTGCTCCCCAGCCCGACGGAACCCTAAAGGCCGTTGAAGACCCCCGCCCTGAGAGCAAGTACAGCGCCAATGTTCGCATGATCCTGGGTGGCGAAGCGCAGGTGAAGGATGGAGAAGTGATCCTGGGCAAGAGCAAGGTAAAAATTGGCACGACCCTGGAACTTGAAGGTAACTCCTACAACTTTAAGGGCAGCGTGATTGGTGTAAATCTCGCACCATAGTCACAAATCGCCGGGAAGCAATTGATTTCCAACGTTATCCCTAAACCAAAAAGCGAGCCTCCTATGCGGGGCTCGCTTTTTGGTTTATTGGAGCAATAAGACAGCAATAGGCACAGACTGATCTGCAATCCAGAGACGTGGCTGCGATCGCATCAACGCTCCAACATCTTCTGCAACTGCAAAAAGCCAGTCAGCTTGATCATATGGCGCTCTGAATCAATTCCAATCCAGCCCCGCTCACTAAACTTGCCCATGATCTTGGCGGCATCCTCAACGCTGATGTCGCTAATATTAGCTAGATCCGTGAAGGGCACATTAAAAATTTCCACCGTGCCATTGTTCTTAGAGCCGTACTTCGTTCCCAGCTCCACCAATGTATTGGCCAAGCGAATAAACGAGGGCTGATTCTGTAATTGGAAGCGGCCATTCATCTGCTTGATGCGTTTCCCCATCATCTGCAACATGCGGTATTGCAACTGAGGATCTGTGAGCAGCGTCTGGACAAAATTAGGGGCCGAAATACTCAGCACCTTCACCGGAGACAGTGACACCACATCCGTTGAACGGGGCGATTCATCTAGGATCGCCATTTCTCCAAAGACTTCGCCTTTGCCTAGCACAGCGATGGTGACAGCACTGTCACCAGCCAGTCGCCGGACTTTCACCCAACCGGACAAAATAAAATAGGCCGCATTGCCCCAGGAATCTTCCATCAGTACCGCACGGTTGGAAGGATACTCATGCTCAACCGCTGTGGGTAAGAGCCATTCAAGGGTTTTCGGATTTGCCGCCTGAAACAGGGGTGACAACGCTGCGATGGTCTCAGGTTGCATGAAAGACAAACTCAAAGAAGACGTACAGGCGCGGGAAGAGTTTGAGCTAGAAATATGACTAGCGGCCAAACCCAAGAAGATGATAACTCTAGGAATCCCGTCCAGAAAGCAAATTACACATCGTTCAGAGCCAATCAGCAGTGATCACAGTATTTCTTGGCTCGATTTTCAGATGATATTGCCAAAGGCCAATGGAATGGAGGTGGAGTCAAGCGATCGCCAAGCCGCCCAAAGATGACACCCCAGCTCCACGCACGACCCCACACAGCCATGGCCAACTCTCGCTCAAACAGCCAAGCGCCAAGGCGCACTCATGAATAAAAAGCTTTTGCAAAGCAACCCAAGCGAGAAGAAACGGGTCACCCCGAAAGGCAACCCGTACAGCTTGAAACCAGATAGGAAGAGAGCACAAACTAAGCGTTGACCATCACCTTTACAGTGGCATTCTGCAGGCCAGGCTGGGTCACTTCGGACAGAGCCTTATTCACCGCATACTTCTGATTGATCGAGTTGATCAACTCAGTTTGGTTGTGCTTTTTAGCAACGCCCCAGAGATCTGCAATCAGATCAAAGGAACCGTCGGCATTGCGAGACCAACCGAGGTCATACTCGCCTTCGAGAACGGCGACGATGTCAGCGCGAACCTGCTGGCCGTGGTAGCCACGAACATTGGCATTGGTTTCCACTTGAATGCCCAGATCCTTGAGGGAGCTGGTCAAGACAACCGCATCAGAAACCTTGGTGCGGAGGGTGCTGAAATGAGACATGGGGATGTTCCTCTAGTAG
>CALECT010000154.1 GCA_937949725.1 uncultured Pseudanabaenaceae cyanobacterium | reverse complement strand
TCCTTCAAGCCCCGCAGAATCGAGACCGTATCTTCCACTGTGGGCTGCTGGACAACGATTTGTTGGAAACGACGCTCCAGGGCCGGGTCTTTCTCAATATTCTTGCGATATTCATCCGTCGTCGTTGCACCAATGCAGCGCAGCTCACCGCGCCCCAGCAGAGGCTTGAGCAGGTTGCCCGCATCCATTGCACCGCCTTGCCCAGAACCACCACCAACGACAGTGTGCAGTTCATCAATGAACAAGATGATTTGTCCGTCGGACTCCATCACCTGCTTGAGCACGGAACGCAGACGATCTTCAAATTCACCGCGATACTTGGCTCCAGCGATGAGCAAGCCCATATCGAGAGAGATCAGCTGACGGCCCTTGAGAGATTCGGGGACATCGCCGTTAGTGATGCGTTGGGCGAGGGCTTCGGCGATCGCCGTCTTGCCCACCCCAGGTTCACCAATCACCACCGGATTGTTCTTGGTGCGACGGGACAACACCTGAATGACGCGACGAATCTCCTCATCTCGCCCAATCACCGGGTCAATCTTTCCCTCTTCAGCCAGCTGAGTCAGATCGCGACCATACTTCTCCAGCGGCGACTGGCGAGAAAAGCTCTTGCCCGGCTCCTGGGTCTCTCCATCAGGACCCACCAGCACATCCCCTTCGGAGGTCATGATCGTGCCATTCTTGCTGGGGGCATTGGCTCCGGGAACTGCATTTCCATTGCCGTTACTGCCTCCTGGAGGTGCTGGGCTGGGCGTTGTCCCCACCGCAACAGCAGCTTTGGGCGATGGGCTGGTCGCCAGGCGAGACTGCTCAGAGCGACGGATCTCCATGACAGACGCTTCCATAATGCGCGCATCCAGGGCATAGAGCTTGCTAACCCGACGACCCAGGCGATCGTCCTCAACGAAGCCCATGAGCACATGCTCAACAGAAATCAGCTCATCCTGCCAAATCTGCCGCGCATTCTCGGCTTGATCCAGCAGCCTATCTAAATCTCGCCCTAGATAAAGCTGATTCCCCGTCATACTGCGGGGCTGACGACGGGCATAGTCCTCTAGCTGGTTGTACAGCGACTGGACATCCACATTGCTCTGCTGGAGATAAATTTCAGTCCAGTTGTCGTCCCCCGTACCTGGCTCAGGTTCCTGCTCCAGCAGTGCAATCATCAGATGCTCCACTTCAAGCTGCTGCTGCTTAAAGCTGCGCGCCACCTCCTGGGAAGCCACGATGGCGTTCCAAGCTAAATCTGTAAATAAGGTGGGGTCAGTGGGCTGCATGTTGTGAAAGGTACAGAAGAGGAAAGCGGTCGAGACTCGAACGGAAGGTCTAAGGACAGCTAAAGCGTCTGGAGCCTAAGCGACCATTATCCTACGCGACGTCGGGGATTCAGCAAGGGGCGATTGCGATTCGTCACGGGAATTAGATAACTCAGTTGGGTTTTAGAAGCTTCAACCCAACCTTAGGTCATGCATCCGGTTTAAACAGAGATTCTCGGCCTTACGCTGCCGGAGCTTCCACAGGCTTATCTTTCGCCTGAATCAGCTCAATCTTGTAGCCATCGGGATCTTCTACAAAGGCGATGACCGTGGTGCCATGCTTCATGGGACCGGGTTCACGGGTGATTTTGCCACCCTGGGTACGGATTTTCTCGCAGGTTTCGTAGATGTTATCGACACCTAGAGCAATGTGGCCATAGCCATTGCCAAGCTTATATTCATCGACATCCCAGTTATGGGTTAGCTCAATCACAGCTGTATCTTTTTCATCGCCGTAGCCCACAAAGGCCAAAGTGAACTTGCCACCGGGATAGTCTTTCTGGCGGATTTTGTTCATCCCCAAAACATCACAGTAGAAGCTGAGGGATTTTTCTAGGTCGCCCACCCGCAGCATGGTGTGTAGCAGTCGCATGATTTAAATCTCTTGGGGTCTAGTTCAATTCTAAGAAGGTTTGGCGATTGCGACCCGAGCTTCCAACGAAATCACGCACCAAGCTTTCAACAGAATCGCCGTCTCCCCTGCAAGCGAAGAATTTTTTTCGCAATCTTCTCAACAAACACGAGGGCTCCCAGCAGTAATGAAAAAGCAGCATTGAAGATGAGAGCTTTGCTACAAAACGTTATGCCTTTCTAGAACAAAGCGTCATCTCAGCACTCTCTCTAGCGCCAGTCAAAGACGTATGATTCTACGGGCGGAATCTTGAAGGATGGCAGTATGCGAGCACGACCCTTGCCTCGCTCCACCTCAGATGAACCGTTCAACCTGTCGTTAGACTCCAAAGCCTGAGCGCTGAAAGGCCCTCAGTAATAGAACCTGACGCAGGGGAGATATTTTTGAAGCGCAAGAGTAGCCCGGCATGTACATCGAATCCATTGAAGCCCGCGAAATCCTTGACTCTAGGGGGCGTCCTACCGTTGAAGCAGCGGTTTACCTAGACAACGGTGCGGGCGGCCGTGCCCAAGTTCCCAGCGGAGCCTCAACGGGTTCCTTCGAAGCCCACGAATTGCGTGACGATGACGATAGCCGTTACGGCGGCAAGGGCGTTTTAAAGGCAGTCCAGAACATTAAGGACGTCATTGAGCCTGAGCTGCGGGGCGTAAGTGCCATGGACCAGGGCGCGATCGACAGCATCATGCGCGACCTGGATGGCACAGCGAACAAGTCAAAGCTGGGTGCCAATGCCATTCTGGCGGTTTCTCTGGCTTCGGCAAAGGCTGCGGCACTGAGTGCTGAGTTGCCCCTATATCGCTATCTGGGCGGGCCCATGGCGAACCTGTTGCCCGTGCCGATGATGAACATCATCAATGGTGGCTCCCATGCCAGCAATAACGTGGACTTCCAGGAGTTTATGATTCTGCCGGTGGGTGCAAGCAGTTTCAAGGAATCCCTACGTTGGGGCGCTGAGGTGTTTGCCACCTTGAGCAGCGTATTGAAGGAGAAGGGTCTTTCCACAGGCGTGGGTGATGAGGGTGGCTATGCCCCTGACCTAGAGTCCAACCGAGCGGCGCTGGAACTGATGATTAAGGCGATCGAGATGGCGGGCTATAAGCCTGGTGAGCAGATTGCTTTGGGGATGGATGTGGCTGCGGCTGAGTTCTGTAATAACGGTCAGTACACCTATGAAGGTAGTGCTCACTCTGCGGCTGAGTTGATTGATTATTTGGATAAGTTGGCGACGGATTATCCCATTATCTCGATTGAGGATGGTTTGGATGAGGATGATTGGGCCAGCTGGACGGCGATGACGACGAAGATGGGCGATCGCGTTCAACTCGTCGGCGATGACCTGTTCGTGACCAACGCCAAGCGTCTGCGCCAAGGCATTGACCAGAAGGCCGCCAATGCGGTGCTGATTAAGCTAAACCAGATTGGTACGTTGAGCGAGACCCTGGAGACAATCGATCTGGGAATGCGCAATCAGTACAACTCGGTGATTAGTCACCGTTCGGGTGAGACTGAAGACACCACCATTGCTGATTTGGCTGTGGCAACGCGGGCGGGTCAGATTAAGACGGGTTCGCTTTGCCGGAGTGAGCGGGTTGCTAAGTACAATCAGTTGCTGCGGATTGAGGATGAGTTGGGTGATGCGGCGATTTATGCGGGTGCTGTGGGGATGGGGCCAATTGGCTAGCTGCTGATGGCTCAGTTTGAATAGCAAAAGCCCCCGGTCTCGTTTTAAGGCTGGGGGCTTTTGTTTGGCGTTTGGGCTTCGCAGAAAACCAAAGAGGCAAGCGGCAAATCCGTGGGGAACTCTCCCCACACCCCAGCCGTAGGGAACGACGGCGTTCCCTGACGGGTCACCCTTCCCAAGGGTGCTAGGTTGCTTCAGTGTTTGTGGGTGAGTACTTGGGGCAACAAATCGTTTCCGGACGCTGTTGTGGGGTGGAGCGTGGATGCTGCTTGCTTACCGTACGCCCCAGCACTTCGATCCGCGTAAGCGGTAGCCCCATAGACCAACCCAGCCCAGAGAAACGCACGTCAACCTACAACCGCCTCACCCCAGAAATCATGAGCCGCTAGGTTCAGGGGGTTAACCCGTCTGGGGGATAATCCCCCAATCGGCGGGAGTTTGAGGGCAGCGCCCTCAAGGCAGAGCCAACGACCCCACCCACTCAAACGCAGCCCCAAACAAACGCCGACAATCCAGCCCAGCCCAAACCCCAGCAAGCCCAGCCTAAAACTGCCGCAAAAAGCGAAGATCACTACTGTAAAGACGGCGAATATCATCCATCTGATGCAACACCATCGCAAACCGCTCAATCCCTAACCCCGCCGCAAAACCAGTCACCTTCTCCGGGTCATACCCCACAGCCTTCAACACATTTGGATCCACCATCCCGCACCCCATCACCTCAAGCCACTTCCCCTTCCACTGCACATCCACCTCAGCCGAAGGCTCCGTAAACGGAAAATAACTCGCCCGAAACCGAATCGGAATATCCCCAAAAATCTCCTTCAAAAACGTCTTAACCGTCCCCTTCAAATCCCCAAACGTCAGATTCTCATCCACCGCCAACAGCTCCAGCTGATGGAACACCGCCGAGTGCGTGGCATCCACCGTATCCCGGCGGTACACCCGCCCCGGTGCCACCACCCGAATCGGCGGTGCATTATTTTCCATGTAGCGAATCTGCACCGAAGACGTGTGAGTCCGCAGCAAATTGCCATCGGGCAAATAGAACGTATCCTGCATGTCCCGCGCGGGGTGATCCGGCGGCGTATTCAAAGACTCAAAGTTGTAATAATCCGTCTCCATCTCCGGCCCAGACGCCACCGTGTAGCCGAGACCCACCAAAATATCCAACAACCGATCAACCGTGCTATTTAGCGGATGACGCCGACCCTCAGGCCGATAATCCCCCGGCATCGTCACATCAATCGTCTCCGACGCCAGCTGCGCTTCCAAAGCCGCTTTTTCCATCCCCGTCTTGGAATCATCCAGAGCCGACTGCAACGCCGTCTTCACCTCATTGGCTCGGCTACCAATGCGAGGCCGATCGCCCGCATCCAGCTTGCCCATGCCCTTCAGCACCACGGACAGCTCACCCTTCTTTCCCAAAAACCGCACCCGCAGCTTATCCAAAGCATCGAGAGAATCAGCCTGGGCGATCGCCTCCAAAGCATCCTTCTGCAACTGGTCAAGCTTCGATTCGAGTTCAGTGAGCTGGTCCGACATGGTTTAGGAATTCGTTCGACGGCTACGATCGACAGCGGCAATCGCGGCAGAATGGGCAAGGCACGAAAAATTTCGCCCTACAATCATAGGCTCAATCGCCTTAAAATCATGCGCCTGCTCCTCAGCAACGACGACGGCATCTACGCCCTCGGCATTCGCACCCTCGCCAACACCCTAGTCGCCGCAGGCCACCAAGTCACCGTCGTCTGCCCCGACGGCGAACGCTCCGCCACCGGCCATGGCATCACCCTCCACGACCCCATCCGCGCCGACGAAGTCACAGGCGTCTTTGCCCCCGAGATCAAAGCCTGGGCCTGCTCCGGCTCCCCCGCCGACTGCGTCAAGCTGGGCCTCGGAGCCGTGATGGATGAACGCCCCGACTTCGTCCTCGCAGGCATCAACCACGGCCCCAACCTCGGCACCGACGTGCTCTACTCCGGCACCGTCTCAGCTGCTATGGAAGGCAACATGGAAGGCATTACCAGCGTGGCCTTTAGCCTCAGCAGTTATACATCCCGAGCCTTTCAGCCCGCCGCAGACTTTGCGGTTTCCCTCGTCGCCCAGCTCAAAGACCAACGTCTCCCTGAAGGCGTCATGCTGAGCGTGAATGTGCCAGCCGTAGAGACGCAGGAGATTCAAGGGACAAAAATTACGCGCCAAGGCATTCGCAGCTACAACGAAACCTGGGAAAAGCGCCAAGACCCCAGGGGCCGGACTTACTTCTGGCTAGCGGGGGAAGCGATTGAAGACATCGAACATGTGGATGCCCACAACCCCCACCGCCCCGAGCTCCCCCCCACCGATGTGCAGATGATTCAGCAAAACTTCATCACCGTGACGCCGCTGCACTATGACTGGACTTGCTACGAGCAGGTCGCAGCACTGCCGGAAATAGCTCTATGAAGCAAAAACTATGGGACAGGATGGTCTTAGTAGTTTGCGCCACGGTTGTCGCAGCGATTTTATGGTCAGCTCCTAATTGGTTCCACTGGCATTGGAAACACGCCATTGAATTCCAGCCCTTCTGGCTAGGTTTGCTGATTGTTGCTCTCCCCGGCAACTACCTCACTCAATCCCACAAACAGCGATTTCAGTTTTTCCTTTTAGGCTGGAGCGCTACGAATGCTTGGTATTGGCATAACCTTCACCAGTTCCACATCGCTAAGCCGTGGCTTCATGACTCTCTCAATTCAGCGAGACTAAAAGCTCTCGCTTGGCATTACTTCCAAGCAGATTGGTATCGCTTGATGGGCTGGACAGCTTTAAGTCTTGGCCTTGCCATGGTCGCAATCGTTGTGGGTCAGAAACTCAGCCTCCCCAGATGGAGCCAATCCACACTTTCCGTTTTCGCCGGCATAATCGCCCTGAAATTCCTTTTCCAAACCACAGGCTACTTCGTGACCAACTGCCATCCCCAGTGGATGTGTCCTCCGTTTTATCTCCACTGAGTCTGACGACTCCCTGTTGTTACAAACCGTTAATCTTCTAAACTAAAACAACGCCTAATCGAGCTAAGAACTTTGACAGTCCAGACCGCAGCCCCCCTCAAGACCCGCAAAGTCCGCCTCAACTTCGGCAATATCTGGCGCGATAGCCTCACCGTCTTTTGGGGTGACTGGTTGGATTTGCGATCGCGCATCACCCAGGTCGC
>CALECT010000153.1 GCA_937949725.1 uncultured Pseudanabaenaceae cyanobacterium | reverse complement strand
GAGGGTAAGCCTAGTCTGTTTATTGGTGGACGTACCAATCGAGCCCAGGTCACCTTTGAGCGGGAGTTGGTTGGTTTGGTTGAGCGGTTACCGGGAGAGGCTACTGTTCCCGCTGAAGAAGTTGCTGAACCGCTTGCGTTTTCCGAATCGTAGAGCAAGTTGTGGGTAAGAGAAATGGCATATAAAAGTCCCCTCTCGTTCATCGAGAGGGGACTTTTGCATCTGGATTTCTGTACTGCCAGTCTTTAGGAGGCGTTTTGCCGCTTAAGCGCCTTCTTTCTGATAAGGAACCGTAATCACTGTGCTGACATTGCCACGGGGAGAAAAGTCACCGCAGACAGTCATGCTAATGGGGTCACAGGCTTCCACCAATGCATCCAAAATTTCATTCACAGATTCTTCGTGGGAGATGTAGCGATCGCGGAAGCTATTGATATACAGCTTCAAAGCTTTAAGCTCTACCACTTTCTCATTGGGCACATAGGTCAATGAGATTTTGGCGAAGTCGGGATAGCCAGAAAAAGGGCATTTACAGGTAAATTCTGGTAGCTCGATATCGATGTTATAACCACGCCCTGGACGAGGGTTTGGGAAGGTGATGAGCTTACCTTCCGTGATTTCTCTTTCGCCATATTTTACTTCAGGCGCTTTCTTGCCCTCTGGAGAAGCTGTGGCTTCTACCTTCGATTCCAGTACAACCGTTGATGCTTCCATTCAATTTCCTTGTGCAGCTCAGTCCAGATCGTGACAATACCGAGAGGGGAGCGCCAAATCCTATAGGGAGTTACGCAATTACTCGGCTGTCGTCAAATTAAATACAATTCTACTGGAAAAAATACGTGATTTCCAGGTCTGATGCTCTCAGCAGACTCGAAGAAATACGCAGAGAATTTAGCATCGTATATTCTCCGTTATCCCAGAGCTTCCGGATGCTTCTCAGAAAAAGAGGTGTCAGATTGGGGAATTTGCATTACCCTTGGGCATGATTCGCAGAGACTTCTTTTTTTTTAGGTCCCGGATTCACTTGTTTCCCTTAGGTAGCTCAGGCCGATGAATTTTGATTTGAACGCTAAGTCGTCACCTCAACGCCGCCCTAACCGTCGGCCTGCCCCTGCCCAACCGTCATCTGTCCAAAAGTCTCCAGCCCATCAGCCCTCAACGGCGTCGGTGCCCATTTCTGTCTACCGAGAGCTATCGGCTGAATTACAGGCCACCCAGGCCATGATGGATTCTCTCCATGGTCAGAATCAGCATTTGCGTAAGCAAAATGTTCATCTACAGCAGGAAGTGGATAGCATCGTCCAAGCTGCACAGCAAATGCAGCATGTGGTGGGCGGACCGAAGTCTGATTTGGTCTCGAATGGTCAATCCCTCGTTGTCCCTGAAGCGACTGCGGTTGTCCAAGACAATGTCGCTCAACCCAGCGTGGAAGTTCCCCCTCAGTTGCGCCGTGCTGCTCAGGGATACAACCCACAGTTTTCTCCGGCAATGCCACCCAGGGTTTCTGAGCCGCCCCGGCCCCAGGAAATGCCCATCATGCCTGAGGGAGTTGAACCGTTAATGGTGCGATCGCCAGCGGCTGCGAATGATGCGAGCCATCAGTCGCCTAGTCAAGCTTCAGGCCGGGCCCAGGCTGCTGCTCCCTTTTCTCCCTCCCGCCGTCAGAGCGCTGTGGAAACGCTCAACAAGATCTTCACAGGCCGTGAGCAGCCCTTACCGCGTCGTGCTTTAGAGGACGAATCCTCTGAGGAAATCCATACCGGTTGGCTGGTGTTGATTGTTCTTTTGATCGTTATTACAGCCTTTGGTACAGGCTTTATGATCGTTCGTCCTTTCCTTTCCACAAATCGCTAGAAGAGCTTTCCTGAAAAAGGGTTAAGGGGATTGCAATAGATTGATTGCGAATCCGTGACAATCTGTTGGACCATTCCAACTCTGAGATAGCATTGCTGCATAACAATTGTCTTCTTTTAAGAGATTAGGGAGTAAGGGCTGTGAAGCGCGTAGAAGCTATTATTCGTCCATTTAAACTGGATGAAGTTAAGATTGCCCTCGTTAATGCTGGCATCGTCGGTATGACCGTCTCTGAAGTACGCGGCTTCGGGCGCCAAAAGGGCCAAACCGAGCGCTATCGTGGTTCTGAGTACACCGTTGAGTTTTTACAAAAGCTCAAGATTGAGATTGTCATTGAAGATGATCAGGTTGATATGGTAGTGGACCGCATTGTCAATGCTGCTCGTACGGGCGAGATTGGCGATGGAAAGATTTTCATTGCTCCTGTGGATCAAATTGTGCGGATTCGCACTGGTGAGAAGAATCAAGAGGCCATCTAAAGTCTTTTGGGGTTGATTAAAAAGGGTCTGATCATCATTGATGCTCAGGCCCTTTTGCGTTTGCGCCTCACCCTGAGCAATCTCTGTGATACCAAATCCTGAAATATAGACCCCGATTCCCCCGACACCTAAAACCCCTGTCATTTATGGGGGACAGGATTTCCTATTTCGGGGTTTGGCTAAAAGGATTTGGTATGAGATTTATCCATTCGGTTAGGCGATCGCTGCCACCGGAGCCTCTACTTCAGATGCCGATAGGAATTCGCCCGTGAGACTGAAGGGGCGAACTTCGTTTATTTTCACCGTAACGATTTTCCCTTTAAGCTCTGCAATGTTGCCTTCGAAGAAGGTGAGGCGGTTGGTGCGGGTTCGCCCCATGACTTGGCTGGGTTTTTTAGGGTTTTGGGCTTCTACAAGAATGGTTTCTGTACGGCCTGCGTAGCGTTGGGATCGATCGGCGGCTTGGCTGCTCACCAGGTGGTTGATGCGCTGGAGGCGATCTATCTTCACCTCTTCGCTCAGCTGTCCTTCCCAATTTGCGGCGGGTGTGCCGGGACGAGGAGAGTAGGCCGCAGTGTTGGTGAGGTCAAAGTTGATCTCTTCCATTAGGCTCAACGTCTCTAAGAATTGTTCTTCGGTTTCACCGGGGAAGCCCACGATGGCATCAGCACTAATGGAAGCATCGGGGACATAACGGCGCACGGTGTCGATGATGCGGCGATACTTCTCGCGGGTGTAGCCCCGGCCCATGGCTTTGAGAATGTCGTTATTGCCGGACTGGAAGGGGATGTGGAAGTGCTCGCAGACCTTGGGCAGCTCGGCGCAGGCTTTGACGAGGCGCTCGGTGAAGTAGCGGGGGTGGCTGGTGGCAAAGCGAATACGCTCAATGCCGGGGACGTCATGGACGAAGTAGAGCAGGTCGGTGAGGGTGTGCTTGTGGCGGCCTTCCGCTGTGGAACCTGGGAGGTCTCGACCATAGGCGTCGATGTTTTGGCCCAACAGCGTAATTTCTTTATAGCCTTGCTGGGCTAAGGCTTCCATCTCGGCACGGATAGCCTCTGGGGTTCGGGATTGCTCCAGACCGCGCACACCGGGCACGACGCAGTAGGTGCAGCGCTCGTTGCAGCCGTAGATGACGTTGACCCAAGCCGTGACTTCGCTATCCCGACGAGGCTTGGTGATGTCCTCCATGATGTGGACGGGCTCGGTCGCCACCACTTGGTTGCCCTGGAAGACGTCTTCTAATAAATCTTGGAGACGATTGGCATGCTGTGGCCCCATGACCAAGTCCAGTTCTGGAACTCGACGCAGTAGGGTTTCGCCTTCTTGCTGGGCAACGCAGCCTGCGACGATGAGAGTCAGGTTGGGGTTTTCTTGTTTCCGTTTGGCTTGGCGCCCTAGGTAGGAATAGACCTTCTGCTCCGCGCTGTCGCGGATGGTGCAGGTGTTGTATAGAACTAGGTCTGCCGATAGAGGATCCTCTTCCCAAACCATCCCCATGTCATCGAGAATGCCTGCCATGCGTTCGGAGTCTGCCTTGTTCATTTGGCAGCCGAAGGTGGTGACGTGGTAACGACGGGGGGAGGGGAGCATGGTCAAAGGTTGCAGCGATTCCTTGCCGTAATTGGACCACAAAGGTCTTAGGGACAAGGCAGTTCAATACATCAGGTTACCGCTGATTGGCCTGGGCATTCAACTCTTCGCCTTGCCAGAGGTCGGCGCGATCGCTGGCGTTTAAGAAGTTGCGTATCTCCTTGAAGTAGGCAGCCTTGTATTCCTCTAGGGAGTAATCGTTCACTTTGAGTCCGAAGGCAGAGGTCTTTCCTGAGGCGGAGCCTGCTTCTTGGATTACCTGACTGACTTGGTAAATGATGTGATCGTAATAATGGTCGTGGTTATAGCCATTGGACGGCTCTTGGGTGGTAGGGGAGGGAATGGTGAAGTCGTAAACGGCTGTGAACTCTTGGGAGAGCTGATGGTTGGCTTCTAAGTAGCAGTCGAGAACGTCGCCATAGGCATAGAGGTTGTTGACGACGTACCAGCTTGAAACCGGTGCTGAGTAGCCGACAAATTCTGCGTCAGGGAAAATATTTCGCAGTTCTTCGTAGCGCTTGACCTTATTGCGATCGCAAGTTTGGTCCGACTTCCTCACATCAAAAACGGGTTCATACCCTGGCCAGTTATCGACCGTTTCACTCTCAAAATTCTTTTGGCTGTTGTAGAACCTCGCTCCAGGCATCGGATTGAGCAACGAGTCTATAGAAAATAGGAAGAGGTCAAAGGATAGGTAGCTGAGATAGATATGGCGGGGTTTCTTCACTTCAAAACCCTTGCTCTCAGGCTTTTGGTTGAAGTTTTCGGGATCAATACCTAGGTAGACTTTTTTGATATTTGGATTACGCTCCGCCACGAACTGGGCATAGGGGATGTACTCTTCAATGCTGCTGCCACTGAAGGCATAGTTAAAACAGTTCTCCTTGAATGCAGAGTTGTTGAGCATGGTGGCTCGGGAGCTACCAAAGATCACACAGTCGTAGTCTTCTTGAGCATTGCGCAGAAATAAATTGGTCTTGGAGGTACGTTCATCAAAGGGAAAGTTTTTCTCTGAGAGGCGATTTCCCTTGCCGTACCAAAGCGGGTCGGTCAGCCAGTTGAGGCCGAAGACGCCCATGAGCCCTAGGATGATCAGAGATGAATAGGTGGCGAGATAGCGGCGAGCCATGGCTAAACAGATATATAAATGATCTTGATCTCAGTGCTTTGGGCCTAAGGCATTTCAAGCTCCCTAGGCTTATTCGTTGCTTCGTTTCAGTGTTTTTCTAAAACTGGAAGTACAAAAACTCGCTGACTCGATTGATATGCCAGAGGCCAAGGGTTGCTACTAGGGCTCCCATGACGGCCCATAGTTGGTTGGGTCGCCAGTGGAGTTTGCTCCAGAGTCTAGCCACTAGGCCTTCTCCTAACTGGGGCTCGTTGAGGGTGGGGTTGTATTTCATCAACCATTGCTGAGTGTTGGGCGTGAAGAGGGCGATCGCTATCAAGGCACCAATGAGCTTGACCGAATCTACAATCGAGAAAGCTAACAAGTCCTGAAGTCCATCGAACTTGATGCCTAGGGGAGCCAGAGCCGTGAGGAAACCAAATCGACTGAAGCCCCGAGGTAGGGAAAAGCCTTGGCTACCAAACATGGAGCCCAATACCTGTAGGCCGGTTTCCAAGTTATTGGCACGGAAGAGAACCCAGGAGGCGACGACAGCCAGGAATGTGATGGCCCAACCCAGAATGCTGAACCAAGCGGGCGTTTTCTCTTGCCAGAGGCCAATGCCCTTACAGAAGCTGCGCCATTGGTGATTGATGATCAGATAGGTGCCATGGAGGCCTCCCCAAATCACAAACGTCCAGCCCGCACCATGCCAGAAACCACCGAGCAGCATCGTAATCAGTAGGTTTGCATGGCGGCGCAGCTTGCCTTTGCGGCTGCCCCCTAGGGGAATGTAGAGATAGTCCCGCAGAAAATTTGAGAGCGTGATGTGCCAGCGTCGCCAGAAATCGATGATGCTGGTGGCTTTATAAGGTGAGTCAAAGTTGAGTGGCAGGCGAATGCCGAACATATAGGCTGCGCCAATGGCCATGTCTGTATAGCCAGAGAAATCGAAGTAGAGCTGGAGCGTATAGGCTAAAGCTCCAATCCAGGCCTCGAAGAAGGAGAGGCTAATTCCCTGGGCAGCGGCATCAAAGACTGGCGTAGCGTAGATGGCGACGCGATCGGCCAACACCACTTTCTTAAACAGACCTGCAAAGAAGATAAAACAGCCCACTGAGAAGCAAAGGCTGCTGAACTTGTAAATAGAAGGCTTTTCAAATTGCCCGAGAACGTCCTTATGGTGAACGATGGGGCCAGCAATGAGCTGTGGAAAAAAGCAGACAAAGAGGCAGTAGCTAATGAAACCATAGTTTTTGGTTTCGCCGCGATAGGAATCAACCAGGTAGGCAATCTGCTGGAAGGTAAAAAAGGAGATTGCTAGGGGGAGAATAATCTTGCCGAAATTAAATTCTGTACCGACAAATTGATTAAAATTGTCGGCAAAGAAATTGGCGTATTTAAAATAAAAGATCAAGGCCAGGTTTACACCAACTCCCAGGCTCAGCAGGCCCTTTTTCTGTCCTAATGGCAGGGTCTCTTTGCCGAGCCAGCGACCAACTAAGTAGTTGAAACCAATAGAAAAGCCGATAAGCCAGAGGTTTTGGGGATTCCACCAACCATAGAAAAATAGTGAGGCAATGACGAGGTAAAGTCTCAGCCAATGTCGCTTCCCTGACGGTAATAGTTGTGCACCGATAAAAAAGCCCAGGAGGGTTAGGGGCAGAAAAGCAAATATAAATTCGAAGGAATTAAATAACATTATCTAGGTCGTTAGACTCTTCAGAGGAGGAAGCGACTATGATGAATCACCATCAAGCCATGGATGGTTTTTGCGGTGGGCTTTTGAATTTAGCTTGCCCATAATGTCTACCAATCGCTGCGATCTAGAGTATCTTTTTTAACTTGAATGCAAGTGAAGTCTCCGTGAAAATATCTTGTCCTAAACATGAGGGGAGTGCTTTTCGGGATGCTTTGACGACTAAAAGCCCCATGCTCTGAAGAGAGCATGGGGCTTTTAGATTATTGGATGGGTAAAATCCGCTGCGCCAACGATCTATGACATCGACCTAAGGATCTGCTGAGGGCTCAACTGTCCTCTGCTTCTGAGTCATCGGTATCGTCATCTGTCTCAACAGCTTCTGCAACGACATCGATAGAATCACTATCATCCACAGAAACGACTTCGCTTGACTCATCGCTGCTGCTGTCTTCCCCTTCTTCGTCACTGTCTTCGGGAATGGGAACAACAGCCACTGCAGCAAGAGAATCGTCGTTGTCCAAGCGTTGAACCATGACGCCAGTGGCAGCACGGGATTGCTGGGTGATGGCATCAGCGGCTTGACGAATGATGATGCCTCGGGTGGTCACCATCATCAGTTCTTCGTTTTCACCCACGACGAGGAGGGTCACCAACTTGTCCTCAGGCTTTTTCTTTTTGCCTTTGGCTTTGCTGGTGCGGAACTTGATGGCGCGCAGACCCATGCCAGCTCGCTTTTGTAGGCGGAACTGACTGACGGGGACGCGTTTGCCTAATCCATTAGCAGTGACGACTAACACCCAAGGCCCTTGGCTTTGGACTGCTGCATCTTCATCTTCACCATCGTCTTCTCCGGCTTCGGCAGCGGCTTGAATGGCTTCAACCACTTGGCTGGAGAGAATGTCCATGGAGATCAGCTCATCGCCGTCTCGCAGAGACATGGCTCGAACGCCCCTCGTAGAGCGGCCTAGGGGGCGCAGCTCATTGTGGTCGGCGCGGAAGTGGATGGTCATGGCCTTGCGGGAGCCGATGAGGATGCTGTCTTCCTCGCGAGCGGGGCGAACCCAGCGCAGTTGATCGCCTTCCATCAGGGAGATGGCGATGAGGCCATTGGAACGGATGTTGGCAAAGGCGGAGAGGGCTGTCTTTTTGACGTAGCCGCCTTTGGTGAGCATGACGAGATATTCGTCATCGGTGAATTCGGAGACCGAGAGGATTGAGGTAATTTCCTCTTCTCGGGGGATGGGCAGCATCTGCACGATGGGGATGCCCCTGGCATTGCGTGACCCCATGGGGATTTGGAAGGCGCGAATGCTGTAGACGACGCCGCGATCGCTAAAGAACAAAATGTAGTCGTGATCGCAGCAGGTCATGAACTGCTTGATCTGATCATCCTCTTTGATCTTTGCCCCCGCTTTGCCCCTTGTGGCACGGCTTTGGACGTCGAAGGTGTCCACGGGCATGCGCTTGATGTAGCCCTGGTCGGTGATCAGGATGAGGGCGCGATCGTTGGCGATGAGGTCAATGGAATCAAGGGAGCCGCTGTGCTTGAGGATGATGGATTTACGATCCGTGGCAAAGCGGGTCTTGAGCTCGATCAGCTCATTGGTGATGATTTCTAAGACGCGCTCTTTGCGAGCCAGGATGTCTTTGAGATCGGTAATTCGCTCTTCTAGATCCTCATGCTCTTTCTGAATCTTGTCTGCTTCTAGGGCCGTGAGGCGACGCAGTTGCATCTGCAAAATGGCGTCGGCCTGGACGGGGGAGAGGCCATAATCCTCAACCAAGGAGATTTTGGCGGTGGGCGCATCGGCGGCAGCGCGAATTAGGCGAATGATTTCGTCTAGGTTGGCCTGGGCAATGAGCAAGCCCTGGAGGATATGGTCCCGCTCCTCCGCTTTGCGCAGTTCGTAGCGGGTGCGGCGCTCGATGGTCTCGATGCGGAATTTAACAAAGACATCAAGGAACCCTTTGAGCGTTAGGGTTTGAGGTTCTCCATCGACTAGTGCCAACATGTTGGCGCTGAAGTTGGATTGGAGGGGCGTCTGTTTGTAGAGGTTGTTGAGGACAACCTGGGGGTAGGAGTCGCGCTTGAGTTCGATGACGATGCGCATGCCATCGCGATCGCTCTCATCGCGAATATCGGAAATGCCTTCCAGCTTCTTATCGTTGACCATGTCAGCGATGCGCTCAATCAGCGCCGCTTTATTGGTCTGGTAAGGCAATTCCGTGATGATGATGGCATCACGATCCGGGCGACCTGTATATTCCAGGGTGTCGATGGCGGCTACACCGCGCATGGTGACGGAGCCACGGCCAGTTGTATAAACCTCGCGGATGCCGCCGCTACCGAGGATTTGAGCGCCGGTTGGAAAGTCCGGCCCCTTGACGTATTCCATCAAGTCTTCGTTGGTCAGCTCTGGATTGGCAATCAGAGCGACGGTGCCGTCGATCAGCTCACCCAGGTTGTGAGGGGGGATATTGGTTGCCATACCAACCGCAATACCCGAGGAGCCGTTGAGCAACAACTGGGGCAGGCGGGAGGGGAGAACGGTGGGTTCCTGCTGGGAACCGTCGAAGTTATCGGCAAAATCGACCGTTTCTGACTCAATGTCTTGGAGTAAAGAGTCAGTGGTTAAAGCTTGGAGGCGAGCCTCCGTATAGCGCATGGCTGCTGGTGGATCGTTGTCCACGGAGCCAAAGTTGCCATGGCCGTTGATCAACGGCGCTCGCATGGAGAAGTCCTGAGCCATGCGCACCAGGGCATCGTAAATCGAGGTATCGCCGTGGGGGTGGTACTTACCCAGTACGTCACCAACCACACGGGCTGACTTACGGAAGGGGCGATCTGGAGTCAGACCCAGCTCATACATAGCGTAGAGAATGCGCCGATGCACGGGCTTAAGGCCGTCACGGGCATCTGGTAGGGCACGCCCTACGATGACGCTCATGGCGTACTCCAAATAGGAGCGGGACATCTCGTTGCGCAAATCCGTTAGGATAATCCGCTCCTCAGATGAACTCATATTTTGTCTGGCTCCAGAACTTCAAAATAACCTGCACCAAGTTAAAGCGAACAATGCCCTGAGGCTGCTCGAAAAATGGCGTTTTAGGGATGTACTATTTTACCATGAAAATCGTCTTTTGTGGCATTGATGATGGCCTTTGAAAGCCTTTCGGAGTAAGGATCCTGGAAAAAATTTTTGTGTCGCTTGAATGAGTAGAGATCGCATGCTTGAAAAGCTGCGATGACAGGATGAAACTGAAGGCTCAACACAATTCGAAACAGGTGATTGTGATCGCCTCTGAAAACGAGACAGAATGATGTCAGATCGCCACTGAGTTATCGCTAGGAATCCACTATGGTTTTCACTGCTAAAGGGGTTGCTATCCCGCTGCTCTATTCCGATGCCTTTTTGGACCATGACACAGGCCCTATGCACCCCGAACGGGCTGGACGTTTAACCGCTGTGGTGGAAGCCTTGAAGGAAATGCCCTGGAGTGACCGGCTAGACTGGGTTACGCCCGCTTGCCGGCAGGGCCTAGATGTGCGAGTTGGGCAATTGCAGAGTCTTCGCTACGTGGAGGCCGTGAAACGGCTCGCTGAGGGCGGTGGCGGCCAGATCGACGCAGATACAGTAGTTTCAGCCCGCAGCTATGATGTGGCGTTACTTGCGCTTAGCGCTTGGCTGGATGGGGTAGACATCGTTTTGGAGCGGGAAAACGCAAGTTTTGTCCTGGCTCGGCCGCCGGGGCACCATGCGACCAGTCGTGGGGGGATGGGGTTCTGTTTGTTCTCCAATGCGGCGATCGCGGCTCACTATGCCTTGGAAAAGCCGGGTATTGAGCGGGTTGCTATCCTCGATTGGGATGTTCATCACGGTAATGGCACTCAGGATATTTGTGAGAAGAACCCGGCGATCGCCTACTGTTCGATGCATCAAGCGCACTTTTACCCCGGTACGGGCCATGTAGATGAGCGAGGTGACCATGGCAATGTTTTGAACTTGCCCATGGCTGCGGGGAGCAATCTGGAGCAGTATCTGCCGGTTTTCGATGAACAGGTGATGCCGTTCTTGAAGCAGTTTGGGGCAGATTTGTTGATTGTGAGTGCGGGCTATGATGCGACCCAGGCGGATCAGCTGGCGGGGATGTCGTTGCAACCGGAGGATTATGCAGTGTTGACCAAGCGCTGCTTAGGCCTCACACGAAAAATCTTGTTTGGTCTAGAGGGTGGGTACGACTTTGATGCTTTGGGTCAAGCTGTCGCTGCAACTTTAGGGGCTGTCATCAATGCTGACTAAGCGATTGGAGATGGCGTTGTGTCATCAATATTTTCTGGAATACCCCAGATCTTAATGCTGCCGTCTCGGCTGTGGGTGGTGACGAATTCTCTATCCTGGCTGACTTCGAGGTGCAGCAATGGTGCGGTCTGATTTCTTAAAGTTGTGAGCTTTTGCTTCTGCCTCCAGTCCCAGACCTCTACGTCAGAGTTGCCGGTGCAAAATGCGATGATCCTGCCATCTAGCGTCATGTGACAAGGTGCGTTGCCTGGCTGTTGAAACAGAACTTTGTCATTCAATAGCGTTTGGATTGTGACTTGTTTGTCTGTGATTCCGTAGAGTAGAAATCCCTCTTGATGATGCTGAGAGCAGCCTGACATTGGCTGAAGATTGAATGTTTTTTCGTAGACCAATTCTGCAGAATGGGTCTCCCATACTTTCAAACAGCAGGCTGCGTTCTGATGGATATACTCGTCTTTAAAGTAAAACTTAGCGATGAGCAGACTGCCATCGGGAGAGAAGCAAAGCTCTTTGCTTTTTGAGTCTACTCCAAAGTTTTTGGCGCTTTGATAAGTCTCTGTGTTGACATAGCGAAAGCGTTGCTCACCGTGCTCGTAATCCCACAGTTCTATTTCTGTGCGTGGGCCAATGTGGTCCCAGAAGGCAGCTAGGGGAGGCTCGCTGGGGCAGACTGTGACTGAACTATTGGGCAGATTGCTCTGGGGGAATATCTCTGGATCGAAGAGGCGGAATTCCTGTGTGTCTAATTGGAATATGTGGGGATAGTAGTCATTGGAAATGCCGATTTTCCCATTGTTGCCCAAGGCTAATGTGTGTGAGTTATCTAGGCTTTTGCTAAACACCTTTTTGCCAGTGCTTAAGGCGTAAGTTGCGACGTAAGCTTGGCTATCTCCATCATTCCAATAGCAGAGTAGAAGATTCTCCTCATTAGATATGGCGACGTATTCTGGGTTCGAACCTAGGTCTTGATGGTACTTCTCTGGTAATAGGTTTTCTATGGTTTGAAGGCATTGCATCCTTGAAAAAGGAAGATAGTCCCCGATTGCTTCTCTCGCTGCTGTGCTATTGGTTTCTCGTAAAATTTCCTGGGCGGATTGCCTGACTGCCCGGTTAGAGTTGCTGTTCATGGGGGCCTGTCGGAGCCAAGTCTCGTAGCTCTCTGTCGATTAGCTCGTAGCGTGGGTCATCCCCATATTGGGCTATGAAGTCCTCAGCGGTCAGGGTTCTGATTGGGGTGTAGGTCATTGCGGCGATCGCCCTATAATCCGCTGTCCTTATTCTAATTGCTCGCAGATTGGCGTGAGTCTGGGCTGTTTTCTAAGCAATGCGATTCTCTTGTCAGGTCATAATTAAGCCAGACACCACATTTCGTTAAAGATTTCCATGAAAGCACTCGTCGCAGGGGCTACCGGCAAGACCGGCTACCGCATCGTTAAAGAACTCGTGGCCCAGGGCATTCCAGTCAAAGCGCTGGTGCGGGATGGAGAAAAGGCCAAGGAACTGCTGCCAGCTGAAGCCGAGATCGTCATTGGTGATGTGCTCAAGCCTGAGACATTAACAGCCGCCTTAGAAGGCTGCACCGTTTTGCTGAGCGCCACGGGCGCTGCGCCGAGCTTGGACCCCACTGGCCCCTATTCGGTGGACTTTGTGGGCACCAAGAATTTGGTGGAAGCGGCGAAGTCCAAGGGGATTGAACAGTTTGTGATGGTCTCTTCCCTCTGCGTTTCAAAGCTGCTGCATCCCCTCAATTTGTTTTGGCTGATTCTGGTCTGGAAGAAGCAGGCAGAGGAATATGTGCAAAAGAGCGGTCTGGCCTACACGATTGTTCGGCCCGGTGGACTTAAAGAAGAGGATTCCGATGACAAAGTGGTGATGGCAGGGGCAGACTCGCTGTTCGAAGGCAGTTTGCCACGGACAAAGGTAGCCGCAGTCTGCGTAGCAGCACTGAGTAATGCTGCATCACGTAATAAAGTCGTTGAGATTGTGGCTCAGCCTGATGCGACTGAAAAGCCTATGGCTGAGCTGTTTGCTTCTGTGTAACAGAGCATTACAGTTTGAGGTTTTTGCGTAATTACGGGGATTCTGGATTCCATTCCATTGTCTAAAAATAGACATGAATCGCGGACGGTCCAATAACTGCCACGATATCCTTCGGATGTCCTGAGTAGGGGTCTTCGCGCTGGAAAAGAGAATCCAGAAGCCATCTACCCGGTATTTATATGAGTCTCTCCCCTCGCATCCTTGCCGCTCCTGCTGCTGCTCTCTCCATGGCCTTGGCGATCGCCGCCGCAGGGTTCACCGCTCCCGCAGAAGCTCGCCCCGTCATGAGCCGTGCTCGACATACGGCCGCTCGCATGACGATGGAGCAGCATTTCAATCGAGGCTTTGAGCGAGCCAATGGGGGGGATTATGCAGGGGCGATCGCGGACTTCTCGGCTGTCAGCGAAATTATGCCGCTGTTCTCCGAAGCATTCTTCAACCGGGGTTTGGCTAAGGATTTGAATGGGGATAAAGTGGGCGCGATCGCCGACTATTCCAAAACCATCTCCCTCAATCCTCGCTACAGCCAGGCCTACACCAATCGCGGTGCGGTCTATCTGGACGATTCCCAGCTAGCTGAAGCGCTGAAAGATTTTGATAAGGCGATCAAGCTGGATCGCAATAATGCACTGGCTCACAACAATCGCGGCAATGCCCTGATGGCGATGAATCGCTTTGATGAGGCGGTGGATGCTTATGACATAGCGATCGCCCTGAGCCCTTGGGATGCCACGGCGCGGTTTAATCGCGGCAGTGTGTTTGTGGCCATGGGTGAGCGGGGACGGGCGATCGCAGATTTCGACGAAGCCCTGCGCCTCAACCCCGATTACGGCAAGGCTTATACCAACCGGGGCTTGGCAAAGCATCTGAATGGCGACCTTGCGGGTGCTATGGGTGACTGGGATTTGGCCCTGAGCCACAATCGCGATGATGCCTATGCCTATCGCAATCGCGCTCAGCTCCATGCGGAGAATGGTGATCAGCGGGCGGCGGATCGGGATTATCGTCGGGCGGCGGAATTGTTTGCTCGCAATGGCAATATGCCTAGCCAGGAGCGCATTCTGCAGGCTTTAAAAATCGCTCATTAAATTGGGTTTTGGTGTTGTTGCCCCGTTAGGTAACGCACCATTGCATTGGACTTCAATGATCAAACAAATGGCCCCATGACGTCGGTGAATGTCATGGGGCCATCTCTATGGGGTTGGGTTGGGGATTTGGTGCGTTTTGCTGCGCAGAAACGACACCCTGCCGTTACGGCACCCTACCGGCTACCGCTAACGATGCTGCTTTTTTCAAACGTGGCGTAATCCGCCGCATCGGTCATTTCCGGTGTGGGAAATTCGCCGAGGACGCGCCAAAGCACGGTGTAGCTGCCGTTGTGACGCTCGGCTACGGGCTGAAAGACCACCAGCAAATCCTTGCCAGGCATGGCCAAGGTCTCATCGAGGCTGCGGCGTTGGGCTGGGGTAACCGGCTTGCCATGGGTCAGTGCTTCGGGAGCATCGAACTGCACGGTGCGCAGCAGATAGGTGTGGCCAACCTGCATTGGAGCCTGGGGCGATAGCAGGGTGGGGAGATTGCTAGGACCAGCCTTGGCACTGAGGAAGCGGCGGCGATCCAGCATTAGCTGCTCCAGTTTGTTGGGCACACGGTAGTTGAGGAAGAACTCGCGCATATCAGGGCGTAAATTCACCTCATCCGCTTCTAGGCCCGCGCTGATTTCATTCAGCTCCACGCCATTGAGCTGGCCCATGTCCACCATAAAGCCGTAGTCCAGACCCTCATGCTTGAGCTGGATGTTGTCGCCTTCTAGCTGCATGGCTAGCTGAGGGGCAAAGCTGGTTTGGCTGAGAGGGACGAAGGGGAAACGCTGGGTGTCTACAGGGGCGAGGCGATCGCGCAAAGCCGCTGTCAAATCAGGCAAAGGCGGGTCGCTGGGCTCCACCAAAATGGCATAGGGGTAGCGCTCACCGACGCTGGGCTGCAAGCGATTCTGCAACTGGTTTAGGTCGCGATCGCGCTGCTGGCGAGTCAGGACACGGGTGATGCCCGTGTGAGGCTCTTGGAGAAATTCTTGGTACTGAATGCGCTCGCCAGGATAAACATCGTAGGCATTGGCATCAGCACGAGCCACTTGAATTGCGGGATTGGTAAAGCCCACCGCGCGGGTGCGAGGGGTGCGGTTGGAACGATTGCTTGCATCAGCGCCAACCGATGCAACGGTTTGAGGAGCGGCGGCTTGACGAGAAAGGTTGCGCTTGGCGCTGCTGAGGCGAGCTTGAATGGCTTCCAAGGCAGTGACGACTTCCGGCGGTGCAGTGATGGCCGGAGGAATGGGGGGCTCGTAGTCGCCAATGGCGGACTTCATTGGGCGGCCCAGCAGCGGATCGTTAGGCTGGGGCAGATCCGGCACGGTGCTGACGCGGGAAGGAGCCGGACGGTTCAGCGCACCTTTTTTGAAGACGGGGATGCCGCCTTGCTCCACGGTGTTTTCGCCACTGACCAGGGGCAGGGGCTCCACTGGAGCAATGCCAGAGAGCATATTGAGGCGAGCGAAGAGTTTGGCTTGGAGCCCTTGGAAGGCGTCGTTGTTGGCGAGGAGGTCGCAGGTCACAGCGTCTTGGCTGGTGCGGTTAGCAACGGCATCACCACAGCGAGGCTTCACTACGGGATAGTGCAGTGCCATAAAGCGATCCACCTTGCCGCTGTGGATAACGATTTGCCCATCCACGGCTCTTACGGCGTTGGGGTCAGGGCCGCTCATGGCGCTATCGAGGCGGCTCGCCATATTGATTTGGTCTTGGATCAGCGCTTTGGCATCCAAGAAAAAGGACTCACCCGTAGGGTTGGTGCGGGGAAATGGAGAGTCGCTGGAGGTTGAAGGGGAATTGCTGAAGGGAGCTTGAGCCTGAAGAGATTGGCCGGAAGTCGTTTCAGCGAGAGAAATTGTGGAAGCTAGGGGCGCCAGAAATGCGCAGCCAGCGAGAAGCCAGGTGAGTGGTCGCATAAGTCTTGGTAGTCCTGAGTTGCTTGTGTTGCTTGGTAGCGAGGTAGATAGATGCACGGTGTTGCCTGTGCGGGACAGACACCCTAAAACCGCAGCAGATGCGTTGTTTGCTTGACCGTGACTGTGCTTATTACCAGTCCGGAAAACGAGATGAGATGAGAAAAAGGCTGGTGTGACCCAGCCACTCAATATCCTCTAGTCGTCCACGAGTCCCTGCTAAGTTAATAGCGATTCCCGTGGCCTTCAGAAACTCATTAGAGACCTAAGTAGTTACCGAAGGTTGATGTCTCAGATTATGCCTGAATTTTGCTCTGCTTGAAAAGCTTGATCGGGAATTTGCAGGTAGTCTTCACAAGAATTCTGGATTTGAGCGGTGTAAATTCGCTGATGCTTTAAGGCTGGTTTACATTTGACTCCGTGCGATCGCTTAGAAACACTTTGTGGGTAGAGAAAATTGCTCTATCTCGCTCAGTAGTTAAAAAGAGGGCCTGGCATCTTGCGATACCAGGCCCTCCTTGCTCTAAAGAGATGTCGTTCTCATTGCTGATGTAGCTTTTCGAGGTTAACTCTCGGTCTTGGAATTCCAGAGGGTGAGCCCAGCGAGGCGTCTTGGGGTCGGGGCTGAGCCTAGAGCAGAAATAATCAGACCGAAGATTACGGCTAGAGGAGCTGTAAAGGCGGAACGCCAAATGCCAGGAAAGGTAATCCATTCATTGGCACTGCCAAAACTGAGGACTGCGACCGCAGCGATGCAGCCCCAAAAAGCTCCCACCGCATTGACGCGGGGGAAGAGGAAGCCCATCAGGAACATGCCCAACAGGGGACCGAGGAACATGGTGGAGTAGGTCACCAGGAAAGGCAGTAAATCTTCGCCCGTTGAGGCGACATAGAAGGCGGAGAGAATGCCAATAATGCCCCAGAGCACGATCAGACCCTGGCTCACAAGCAGATAGTGGGCTTCGCTCTTACCCGGCTTGGAGTAGCGCTTGTAGAAATCGACGGTAATGCAGGTCGCTAGGGAATGGAGGGCGGAGTCGATGGAGGACATTGCCGCTGCAAAAATGGCAGCCACCAACAAGCCCGAGGCCACGGGGGGCACCTGGTTGACAATGAAATGGGGCAGAATCCCATCCCCGGCGATATCCGCAGGCAGATTTGCACTATTCAGGCTGTAGAAGCTGTAGAGCAAAACGCCCAGTAACAGCGTGGCTGAGACGCCGATGAAGCCGGTGAACCAGCCGAGCAATGCTGCTTTACGACCAGAAGCTACATCTGGACAGGAGACATAGCGCTGGACAGACTGCTGGTTCGTGCCAGCAACTGCAAAGGCCAAGGTTCCGTAGGCCAGTAGGGCTGTGGGGAAGGTCCGAATCGAAGCGGGGTCCCAGGTCATGTCGATGACTTGGAGCTTGCCATCGGCAGCGGCGGCTTGCCAGAGGGCTCCGAGGCCCCCATCAGTTCCTTGAACGGCCGCCCAAACGCCAGCGATTAGGCCGATGAAAATCATCACGAACTGGGACACATCGGTCCAAACCACGGCGGTGATGCCCCCGGCCACGGTGTAAACCACAGAGACAATGCCCACCAGGAGGATTGCACCCCAGAGCGGGAGCCCTGTCACTGTGGAGAGGACTAGGGAAGCACCGTAAAGCAGGGCACCGAGACGGGCCACGACAAACATCAAAAAGCAGAGAGAGCCCAGGGCGCGGGTTTGAGGATTAAAACGCCGCTCCAGGTATTCGTAAGCGGTGGTGATGTTGAGTCGAACGAAGAGGGGCAGGAAGATCGCAATGACTAAGCCATAGCCCAACAGATCTCCTAGCTGTAGCTGTAGCCAGAGGAATCCATGGCCATAGCCTTCTCCGGGTCCCCCCAGCAGTGAGGCTGCTGAGAAAGAGGTGGCCATGATGGAAATGCCGATCGCCCACCAAGGAATCTGGCGAGACCCCCGAAAATATTCTTCTGTATTGCTTTGCTTACGGCTGGCATAAATGCCAATGCCGACTAAAACGGCTCCATAGAGAGCGACGATGCCCCAGTCGATTGCGCTCATCGATTTTCCTGAACTCCTAAAGTTGTAACTCGGTGACTAAAAACGGCGACTCAAACTGTGGCTCATATCTTCCCACGGGCTGAGGGGAAAGCCTGACAGGTGTTAACTTTTGTGGGTTAGTCCAGCGTTGGTTTAGTAAGCGATCGCGAAGGAATAGAGGACGATGACAGCTCACCGAACTTTGCTTCATATCGACAGTAGCGCCCGAGCTCAGGGCTCTTATTCTCGTCAGCTGACTCAGGTCTTTGTACAGGCCTGGCAATCCGCCAATGGGGTGAATGCTGCCTCAGTCATTTATCGGGACATTGGCAAAACGCCCGTGCCTGCCATTGATGAAACTTGGGCGGCGGCCTATGAAACTGAGCCGGAAGCCAGGACGGGAGAGATGAAGGCTGCGATCGCCCTCTCCGATGAACTTCTAGACGAGCTCTTTGCTGCGGATTGCTATGTCTTTGGCGTGCCGATGTACAACCTGACGATTCCGGCGACGCTGAAGGCCTATATCGATCAGGTGGTGAGACGCGATCGCACCCTGGAATTTATCAACGGCAAACCCCAGGGCCGGTTGAAGGGAAAGAAGGCCCTGGTGATCACCACTCGAAAGTTCAATTATCGAGAGGGAACTGATGCCGCCGCCAGGAATTTTCTGGAGCCTTTCTTGAAAGCCATTTTCAAAATTATGGGGATTGAAGACGTCACCTTTGTGGTCGCCGATCAGTTGGCGGCAGGAGATGAGGTGAGGGCAGCATCGCTGGCCCAGGCGGAGGCAGAGTTACTCACCTTGGCGCAGCATTGGTGAATGGTGGATTGCGATCTCACAGGGAAAAGTATTGGGCCAGTGATATTTGAGAACTATCCGCTCGAATTGCCTCCATGCTATTCCCTGTACGATTGGTCTTATTTGGAAATGAGTTGCATCCTGAGATTGATGAGCTGTGACAAAGGCAAGATCAGGGGAAACATTGAAGCTTAAGTTTGGGGTTTAACATTTCTAATGCTTTTGGCCTAATGCTTTACTCCTACTGGCTGTTTTGTAATATTTGAGTATGAGAGATGGCGTTGTTGCCTGGATATGAAATCGCAAAAAAAGTGCAGATAAGCTGTTGCTTACCTGCACCAAAGTTTAGGAGATAAAGAAACTGATGGAAGATCACTCAGCCGTTGAGCATAGGAATTAGAAGCGATAAGCTGCTCCTGTTTGAAGGCTGATTGCTCGGCGATCGCTATCTTCGAAGGCGTTAATCCCCCAGCGCACATCGCTAAACACGGCCCAATTGGTGTTTACTTCTCTTTCAAAGCCAGCGGTGAGTAAAAACGCGGTCTTGTCACCTAGGGGGGATTCGCCATCACCCAGCAGCACAGAAGCACCACCGCCTACGTAAATATTGGCCTGATTCCCAGTGGCGAGATCGTAGGTGACGACAGGTTGCAGGGCGACAGCCTGGTCGTTAAACAGCACAGAGCCTCGGATAGAGACCGGTAAGCTTTGGACGTCGTAGCGGCCTTGGCCCAATCCGCTGATGGAGACGCCGTTGAAACCATCTTCGATATCGAGCCCGAGGCCAGCACTGCCGCCAATGTAGCTGCCTTGGAGGCCTGTGGCGCGTTGGACTTGGGCAGTGGCGGGCGCTGCTAGGAAGAAAGCTGGGGCGATCGCGGCGAAGGACAGGGCGATCGCTGTTTTGGTAGGAAATTTCATGGTGACCCCTCGCTGAGTCGAAATAGTGTGCGGACTTGACAGGAGTTGAGGCGAGAGAAAGTCTGCAATTTCTTGCAGCTGAACGAATCTTTTTGTTTCAGAGAAAGAAACTCGTTCAGTTGTTTTATTTGCCTCTTATGACTCAGTTTTAGCTCTTATAAAAGCAGCTTGTCTCGGCTTTTGTCCTCTTAAATAACTGGCACAGATTTTCAATCTTGTTGGGAACAAGCTTTGAGGAAAGCCGTCCGATTGAGGTAGTTTCTCAAAGCTTGTGAGCTCTGGAACTAATACTTGTTGAACTCGTCTCTTACTGGCTCTTCTGTCTATAGCTTGGTTGGAGTTAGAGTTTGTGCAAGTGCACTTAACTATTAGCAGCTACACAGCTTTCTTCGTGACTCAACAAAAAACGCCGGTTTAATTCTGTCATTGCAAAAAGCTTTGATTCAGAATTAAACCGGCGATTCAACATTCCCGGTGAATGATTCTTTTGACGCGAATACATTGCAGAAAGTTTCTGCAATGAGGCACAGTTTGAAGGAACGCAGTTTCTTCGCGGAGAGATTTTCCATGGCCAGCACTTCGATGTACAGCGAAGACCACTTTGTTCTTCTGCTGCCCGGTGAAGCGGAACAAATTCTATCTGCGACAGAACTGACCGCTCAGCTCAAGGCTTGGGTGGTGCAATATGCGGATGCGCTGCCCCAGGACGTTGCCCGTCAGCAGGGCGTAGATGCCCAAGCAGAGGCGCTGCGTGAGGGCTCCTGCGAGCTAGAGCTAGAACCGGGCCGCAATGCCCAGTGGTACGCCATTCGCCTCGAAAAATAGGCCCTAAGTAAGCACCACTCCTAGGGACATGGCATCGCCATGTCCGCCAACGCGAAGGGCTTTGCTAAAGCCTAATGATTCAGCCAAGCCCAATCTTTAGGACGGTTCCACTTTTCGCTCTTTGAGCACCGACGGAATGGCTGCAACAACTTGCTGTGCCGTCTCCTGAGTACTGGCCCTAGGCTTTGGCACGATGTGCAAATCGGCATTGCTGTAGAGCGGACGACGCTCTTCCATCAGCTGGCGCAGGGTTTCCTTGGGATTGTCTGTTTGGAGTAAGGGGCGGTTGCGATCGCGTCTCAGCCGCTGATACAAGTTATCGATGGGCACATCCAGCCAGACAACGAGCCCCTGTTGTAAATAGCTCCAGTTCTGCTTTCGCACCACAATACCGCCGCCCGTGGCGATCGCCAGTCGTTGGTTGGCGCACAGCTCACCGAGGGTTTGGCTTTCTAAGGATCGAAAGGACTCCTCACCTTCATCCGCGAAGATTTGCTTAATGGAGCGCTTGGCAATTTGCTCAATCAGGCTATCCGTATCAAAAAACTGGTAGCCCATCTCCTTAGCCACTAGGCGACCGATGGTGCTTTTGCCCACACCCATCATGCCGACAAAATAAATATTTAGGCCCTGGAGAAGATCTGTCACTGCGCGCCGAACTCGTTTCACAAATACCGTATCTATCTTATCGGAGCCGCTGCCTTAGAAATGCTCTGGGATGACTCCATCTCCAGGTGTTCATTGCTACATGGGTGAAAATACCTCTACCCGATCACTGCAACAAAGCTCTATGGTAGAGGTGGGAATCTTGACAAAGCTTAATACTGCACGATCGCCGATGAAATGCGTTATTAACCGTCGTGCTCAGTTCTCGGCCAGCCACCGCTACTGGCTGCCAGAACTGAGTGAGGCTGAAAACACCCAACGATTTGGCGCCTGTGCGCGATCACGAGGCCACGGCCACAATTACGTGCTCTTCGTGTCCATGGAGGGAGACCTGGATGCCCACGGTATGGTTCTAAACCTCTCTGATGTGAAACGGGTTATCAAAGACGAAGTCATTTCCCCTCTCGACTTCTCCTTCTTGAATGAAGCTTGGCCTGAATTTGAAAAGACGCTGCCTACAACAGAAAACGTCGCGCGCATTATTTGGCAGCGCCTGGAAGGGCACCTGCCCATCGTCAATATTCAGCTATTTGAACATCCCGAACTCTGGGCCGACTACCAAGGAAATGACATGGAAGCCTATCTCACCGTCAAGACCCACTTCAGTGCAGCTCACCGTTTGGCAAACCCCAAGCTGAGCGTTGAGGAGAACAGCGAAATCTACGGCAAATGTGCTCGCCCCAACGGTCATGGCCACAACTACCACCTAGAAGTGACAGTCAAGGGCCAAATCGATGAGCGAACCGGCATGCTCGCTGACCTCGTTGCGGTTCAGAACGTCATCGACAAGCATGTTATTGAACCCTTCGACCACACTTTTCTCAACAAGGACATTTCTTACTTTGCTGAGGTGGTGCCCACCGCTGAGAACATCGCTGTCCACATCCGCAACCTCCTAGCAGTTCCCATGGCAGAAACCGGTGCTGAACTCCACAAAGTGAAGCTGATTGAGAGTCCCAATAACTCTGCTGAGGTCTATGCGCTGTCTCCGGCCCAAGCCGCTGCTGAACTCGCAGAGCTTGCCCTTGCCCAGGTTTAAAAGTCGTCTGAAGTCGCAATTAAAGCCATCTATTGATCAGCACGACCATTCACCGATGGTCGCGCTTGTCATTGAACATTTGAATGCCTGGTAGGGGCGAGGTCTTCTTGCTCTCTGGCCTATGCCTGCATGAGTCCATCTGTTAAGACTGCTACTCTTGCTGGGTTGGGAGAGCCAGCCCATCCATCCATTTCCATAGCGGGTGACTCGCAACCATCAAGGATTATTCCAGAACGTTCAATTTTGACTGTGCCACTGGAAACTTAAGAAAAGGCTCGCGAGTCTTGCCTGAGTTCCATTTGCGCGATCGCCATGTCTCCGAAGCTTTCATCCAGATGCTTGCCCCTTTCCAAACTGGGCCGTAGCACCTCCATTGTTGTCTTACTTGTTTTTGGCTTCATCACGCCTGCTGTTGCGGCATTTGTTAAGCCCGCCCGCAGCGATCGCGACATGGTGGTCTCAGCCCATCCCCTCGCAACGGCAGCAGGTGTTGCTATGCTTCGCCAAGGTGGGAACGCGGTGGACGGTGCTGTGGCGACGGCTTTGGCGATCGCCGTCGTTGAACCTTTTTCCGCAGGTCTAGGTGGTGGTGGTTTTGCCCTCTGGCACGAAGCAGCATCTGGAGAGGTCACAGCCCTTGATTTTCGCGAGCGGGCACCCGCTACAGCCGAGCGGGACATGTATTTGAACGCAGCTGGAGAACCCCAATCCCAGCTCAGTCGCAATGGCCATTTGGCGGTGGGCGTTCCCGGTACAGTTGCTGGGCTCTATGCCCTACACCAGCGCTACGGTGAGCTGCCCTGGTCCAGAGTGGTGCAACCTAGTCGAATCATGGCTTCCCAGGGCTTTGTGGTGAGTGTTCGCCTAGAAGGCGCGATCGCCGGGAGTGCCGAGCGCTTAGCTCAAAACCCCGCAGCGGCTGCCGTCTTCCTGCCAGGTGGCAAGCCATTGCAGGCGGGAGATCTGCTGCGACAGCCCGACTTGGCGACAACCTTGAGCCAGATTGCGGTGGAGCCCAAAGATTTTTACGAGGGAGATACAGCGGCGATGATTGCCGCAGATATGCAAGCCAACGATGGTCTCATTACCTTAGCTGACCTCAAAGCCTACAAGCCCATCTGGCGGGACCCCATTTGTGGCCCCTTCCGCCAGTATCGCGTTTGCTCCATGCCGCCGCCCTCCTCCGGTGGCGTCCACCTGCTGCAAATGCTTAACCTCCTTGGCGACACCGACCTCGCAGCCCAAGGCTGGCATCACCCCGATGGTTTGCATCTCCTTACCGAGGTCATGAAGATTGCCTACGCTGACCGAGCTGAGCATTTGGGCGATCCCGATTTTGTCGAAGTTCCTGTAGCTGCCCTTATCAACCCTGCCTATGCAGCAGCTCGTCGCCAAGAAATTGAGCCCCAGCATGCTCGCTCTGCTGCTGAAGTCAAGGCTGCTGATGCTGAGACTTTGGAGCGCTATGGTAAGTACAAAGAATCCAATGACACAACTCATTTGACCGTGGTGGATGGCGATCACAATGCCCTCTCCATGACCTACACCATCAATGGTCGCTTTGGTGCAGGCATCGTGGCAGCCGGGACTGGGATTGTGCTGAATAATGAAATGGATGACTTTGCGATCGCCCCTGGCACCCCAAACCTTTACGGTCTCGTCGGCGGTGAAGCCAATGCCGTTGCCCCTGGCAAAACGCCTCTTTCCTCGATGACGCCAACGATTGTTCTAGAGGACGATCAGCTCCGCATGGCTGTGGGCTCCCCTGGTGGCAGCACCATCATCACCACCGTTCTACAAATTATCCTCAACGTTCTAGTTCACGATATGGATGCGGGAGCCGCCGTCAGCGCTCCCCGGATTCATCATCAGTGGCTGCCTGAGACGCTAACGATTGAGCAGTATGGCTTTGACCAGCTTACGGTGGATGATCTAGAAACGCGGGGGCACCAACTGAAGTTTCGCAGTGGTTGGGGCAATGCCAATGCGATCGTCGTTGGGCCTGATGGTGAATTAACTGGGGCGGCAGATCCTCGGGGAGAAGGGAAAGCCCAGGGCCGTCGTTGACTCTTGACTTGAAGCAAAGAGGCTGGACATTGTGAAATGCCCAGCCTCTTTAGTAGACGATTATGATTGCTAATCAACTAGCGCGAATACATCAACTCTGGTCCATTGGCCAGGGAGCCAAGATTCCAGTCATTGCGTAACCTGACTGGTTTGCGGCGCTCCCGCCAGCCTCTAATTGAAGCGGCCATACGAGCACTAGGTGTAATATAACTCCCACTCTGTAAGGATTCTGGGTCTGGAGCCTGGCTGTGCATGCAAAGCTCAAGCTCGTCCCGGACTTCTTCAACGTCCATCATTTTCAAGACTTGTTCAGCGGTTTGGTAGCGATCGCGCAAAGATACGCTCACCATTCGCTCTAACAACCGCTCAAAAGGCTGACTCACCGAGACAAATTCTCGCCAGCGAAGTTCACCTGTGCGTGGGTCTGCCCCCATCTTGGCTGGAGATTTACCTGTAAGCAAGAACAAGCAAGTGACGCCAACAGCATAAATATCCGTTGCATAGGTCGCCCGCAACGCTAGCTGCTCAGGCGGTGCAAAGCCCATAGTCCCAACGAAGTGAGTCGTAGACACATGGCTAGTATCTCTCGCCTCCATCGTGATGCACTCTTTCACTGCACCAAAATCCAGGAGCACTAAGCGACCCGTTTCCCGGCAGCGCATAATGTTGGGCGGCTTAATATCTCGGTGAATGACCTGACTATGGTGGATGTACTGGATGATTGGCAGAACTTCGACTAAGAAATTGCGTACGTCTTTTTCGGACCAGGCTCCTTTGTGCTTAACCAATTTGCTTAGGGTGTGGCCATGCACATATTCCTGAACTAGGAAAAACTCTCCGTCCTGCTCAAAATAGTCCAGAAGGGTTGGAATTTGGGCATGTCCACCCAACGCTCCCAAAATACGAGCCTCTCGCTCAAACCTTTTCTGAGCACGAGCTAGAGCAGCCTCATCATTGATCTTGGGGCACAACTGCTTAATTACGCAGACAGGTCCACCTGGAAGGCTTACGTCTCGAGCTAAAAATGTAATCCCAAAGCCGCCCTTGCCGATTGCCTTGGCAATTTGGTAGCGCTTGCGGAACAAATTCCGAGTTCCACACAACTCCAACAGGTGACTCTGACGAGTACCACTTTTACTAAAGGGAATGACATTACCCTGCGCTTGATTATCCATAGACCCTTAGACAGCAGCTCGCTGGAGCAGGATTCGGTAGACGGTACTTCTGGAATCGGTTAGGGGAAAGCGATAAATAGAAGTTCAAGATAAAAAACAACTGAAAGACTTCGCTACATTCGAGAATGTTTCGAAGCAATGCTGACGTTGTGCCTTAACTATAGCAAAATATTTCTTCGCAATGCGGGGTCAAAGCCCTGAGGGTAGACACACAGTGCGGAAGCAATATTTGTTACAGATTGGCATCTTGGCTTGAGCCTTGCCCAGACTATAAAGAGACTTTATGGAAGATTTAACTCGTCCATTGTTTCTATAAAGGAGCTGATCTTTTCCGAAATTGTGGATTCAGAGTCAAGAAATCACTACTGCAGTTCCTTTGTACTTCTCGATGGCCAGCGATTTTTAAGTGGTGAGTTGTGTCTCCCACTTCATGCATCTCTGGTCGTTTGTTGAGCTTGCCTGCAGTTTGGTTCTTGAACTTGCGATTGGGAACTATGCTGGCCGCAAAAGACCCAAAGTGCCACCTTTCTATCGGAAGGTGGCACTTTGGATCGTCAAAAAATATCGTGACTGAGGCTGAATAAAACGAGTATTTATTGTCAGCACAGGATGATTAGCCGTCAGACTCTTCGTCACGCTGAATCAGATGAATGTGCTTATACCCGAGCTTCACATCAAATTCGTCGCCTGGATTAAGCCCCATCGTCTTTGTATAAGCCGCTCCAATTAAGATTTGCCCATTCTTTTGGACACTGACCCGAAAAGTTGCTTCTCTGCCCCGGCGTTGGGATTGCTCTGAACCTAAGTTAAGACCTTTAGCCTCAAGCAATGCTTCATAAAACTCGGCAACGTTAATGCGAGTTTCGCCTTTCTTGGTTGTTGTAGAGTAACCACAAAGGCGAGCTAGTTCGCGACGCGTAGGGTTACCACTTGTCTCTTTAAGCTCTTTGACTTTCTGCAGTAATGCCTTGCCATTTAATGGTTCTGTCACAGCTTCACTCTTCTTCGATGGATGGTGCTATTGATTTTTCAGTCCCAAATAACCATATTGATATATTTGAAGGAAGTCAATTCTTTGTATGGAATTTGTTGTTGTTGCTGTTGATAAGCTGTCAGGATCTGGCTTTTTTGTCTTTGCTTTGATCAGCTTGGATCGTGAGTAAGAAAATAAAACCTCTTGAAGAGACTTCTCCAAGTAAAGGGCAATGTTCTCGTAGATCTAGTAATGAAGTGTAGAAACAACGCTTGAGAGGTTTATTCGGCTGAGCTAAACTTTTCAAGAGACAATCTAAAGTATTGTGAGTCTTGCTTCTGCCGTGGATCCGTCTTGCTTTCGTCGCTATATGAGTCGGACGTGGCATGGAGCTATCTCGTGGCATCAGCTACAAAATAACTGTAGAGCAAGGTTGCCTGTAGAGGCTTTCTCGAATACTGGGGCTTTTTAGAAATGATGCTTTTTAGCTTCTAAGAAGTACTTTGAACTTGTTCTAACAGCCTTGACCTGTCGCCGGGAGGCTTCTATGGCAAAGTTCGGCTTGGCTGAATTAGAGCTTGAGGTGACTCGGAAGTTCCTGGTATTTAGGCTCTTTTGGGCTGATGTCTGGATAATAGACTCTTGTACAAATACGTAACTTCATGGTTTCTGCGAACAGCCAAGATCAACTAAAGCTTTATCTGCTAAAGGCTTGTAGAGCATTAGAGGAATCATTCATGCAAGAGGTCTAATCAGTTTCCGCAATTTTAGGTACAAACCTTGTAATAGATCGCTTAAGCAAGGCCTCTAGCTATAGCCGGATGAGCTCTGAAGCTGCCAAGATGACAGGGACCTCGCCGTCTCATGGCTAGTCGAGGTTGCAAATTTGACGCTTGGCCGAATTCTCAACCAATCTCTAAGGCTGATGGGATTGGAGTCGCTGCTGATGTCTGTCCTAGTCAGCTTCTTTGATTGTCTGTTCCTAATGTCTTTGTGCCTGTCTGTGGTGTCTTGTCTGCGAAGGCTAGATGTAAAGATTAGACAAGAGCTTATGGTTGCAGTCTAGGCTTGCCTCTAAAAAATTGTTGAGATACTTCTTTCTCTTCGGAGGGAATTGGATAAACCGTTGTATTTACTTCCTTGAGCTTTCGCTTGGTCCATTGGTTGATGGCTTTTACATTGTGAGTGCTGCCGCTAGCTCACGCAGGGCTGATGCATTCTCAGCTGAGCTGAAACCATCAACCCGTCTTTGGCAGCTAATAGAGCATCGAGCTGCATAACAGCCCTCCCAAATGCTATTTACTGGCTTCGCATCAGCCTTATTAGCCCATCCTCCTGGATAGATAACCGACATTAGATGGAGCTGTTTAAAGCCCTTCGCTTGGTTCAGATCGAAGGGCTTGGGGCAATCATGCCGCTTGGTTGACTGGGCAGCTAAGAAAAGAGACTGTCTGGGCTATTAACGCGAAGTAAAGTTGTTCTTCTTCTTCTCAAACAAGTCTGTGAAGTAGGTGATTACCTGACGAGGACGAGTTTTGATATTAACGCTCAGAGACATACCGGATTGAAGAGGAACGATTTTCCCATTCACGTCAATCGTTTGCTTCTCTAGCTGGACCGTGGCTGGGAAACGGTAGTAGTTAAAGAGTTGATCGGGGGGCAGGGCATCATCACCAATCTTGACAAGTTTGCCCTTCACATTGCCAAATTCGCTGGAAGGAAAGGAGTCAATCCGCACATCAACATCCATGCAGGTCTCAAGATCATTGGGGTCTTCGCACTCTTTGACAAAGCCGATGTCGCTATTGGTTACGAAGACGTTGGCGACGAGGCCCTCGTCTGGAACGATCGATAGGATCGGCTCGGTTGAGTTGCTCACAAAGCCTGGGCTTGTGGGCTGTAGGTCAAAGACTGTGCCATCTACAGGGGCTTTTAGCTCTTGATAGCCGAGAGTGACTAGGGTTTGGCTGAGTTGGCTATCTAGCTCGTTGATCTGTTTCTCGTTCTCGACGATGACTTTGTTGAGCTGACTATCAATTTCAGCAATGCGCTTATCGTTCTCGCCCATGCGACTTAAAGGATCCTGCTGGGAACGAGCCACAGTATTGAGCATCTCTTCTTGAGCCTGGGCAACTGCAATTTCTAGGCGCTGCTCCTCTTGCTGAAGCTGCATTAGCTCAGCCTGTTGGTTCGTGAGTTCCGCTTCTCGGTTAACGATTTCGGCTTGCTGTTGGGTGACGCGAGCTTTACCGCTACCAACTTCTTGTTTTTGGCGCAGGAGTTGGATGTTGGCAATGCCACCATCTTCAGCAAGTGGGGCAATGTCGGCGAGAATCTGGCTATCAATAGCTAAGCCATCTTCTGCACTTTTTAGTTGCAGCCGAGCATTGGCGAGCTGACTGTTGGCGTTGAGGATTTGTTGCTGGGTATTGGCGAGGCGAATGCGCACCTGGTTGAGCTGTTGTTGTTGTTGGGAAATGGCCAGTTGGGCTGCGGCTTCTCGAGAACTGCGCTCAGCATTTCCTGTTGTCAGGCGAGCTTGTTGGGTTGCATCGAGGCCTGAAACGTTGCTTGCGCCTGTGAGTTGGGCGCGGAATAACTCATTCTCTGAGATTAAAGCAGCGCGATTATCGGTGAGAGAAATAAGTTCTGGAGGTACGCGGTAACCTTCTGGGAGGCTAGAACTGCGGCCCAAGAGGTTTGACTTGTAATAGTTGGTCTCGGCGACTAAAGCAGCTCGCACTTCGCTTAGGGATTCAAGCTGAGCTTGGGCAGCAGTTTGGTCTAGGCGAATCAGGACTTGCCCTTTTTTTACGCGTTCCCCCTCTTCGACTTCAATGGAGCTAACGACTCCTCCGAGGGGGGCATTCACTTCTTTGACGGCTCCTTGGGGTTCGAGCTTGCCTTGGGCTTGAACCGCTTCTTCGAATTTAGCCCACCAGGCCCAGCCGACGGAGAAGGTTGTGACACCGATGATGCCCATGATGATCAGCTTTGCCCAAAGAGAGGACTGACGGAAAATGACAGGCTTGTCAAAAGCCGGAGGCTGGGAAGCTGTCTTGGCAGCAGTACCATTGCCGTTCCCGCCATCGCCACCGCTATTAACGTTGAGGGATTGACCCCCAAGGCTTTGGGTTATGGTTTTGCGACCATTACCATTGGTCGCTGTGCCGTTCTGATTGGCGGTGCTAGGGGCAGAGCCTGAGAGTGGAGTGGGCGACATCGTGCTGAATCCTTGGTGCTAAGGCGGTGCGATAGTTGGGCGAGGTTAGGGAAAAGCTTTTGTAGACAAGGGGGGATTAACCCTGATCTTGCTGTTGGTAAAGGCAGTAGTAGCGGCCTCGTTGGGCCATGAGTTCCCTGTGGTTACCCATCTCAACAATGGAGCCTTTGTCCATAACGATGATGAGGTCAGCGTTTTGGATGGTGGGGAGGCGGTGAGTGATGAACAGTACGGTGCGGTCCGTAAAGTACTCCATTAGGTTGAGGCATACCTGGCGCTCAGTGTCGTAGTCCAGGGCGCTGGTGGCTTCGTCCAAGATGAGCAGGTTGGGGTTTTGCAGGATAGTGCGGGCGATCGCCACACGCTGGCGCTGTCCACCGGAGAGGCTGGAGCCCCTTTCTCCCACGGAAGATCCATAGGCCTGGGGTAAGTCCATGATGAAGTCATGGGCACAGGCCACCTTGGCTGCTTGAACAATGGCTTCGGAGCTAGCATCCGGTCTTGTCAGGGCGACGTTGTCCTGAACAGTTCCTTCGAATAGCAAAGAGTCCTGGGGCACGATGCCGATTTGGCGACGCAAAGAGTAGAGCTCAACCTTGCCAACATCGTAGTCATCCACAAGGATGCGTCCTGCATTGGGATGGTAAAGCCTAGGCAGAAGCTTGGTTAGCGTACTTTTGCCGGAGCCACTTTGGCCGACGATGCCAACGAAGGTGCCGGGGGCAATCTCCAGGTTGACATTGGAGAGCTGCATGGCTCCCTGATTGCCAAAGCGGAAGGAAACATCCTCATACTTAATCTTGCCCACAACCTGGGGCATGAGGATGTTGTCACGCTCATCAGGGGCTTGTTCCTGGGGGGTATCGACAATGTCGCTGAGACGTTCAAGAGATAGGGCAGTCTCCTGGAAGTTTTGCCAAAGCTGGGCCAGGCGGAGCAGGGGGCCAGTCACGTAGCCAGAGATGATGCGGAAAGCGATCATTTGACCCAGTGTGAGTTCACCTTCTAGAACGAGGTAGGCGCCGTAGCAGAGCACTAACAGGGCTGACATCTTGTTGAGGAAGTCACTAACTGAGGAGGCCACGGTGGAGGTGAGTACGGTCTTGAAGCCTGCGGAAACATAGCGGGCATATCGTTCCTGCCATTGCCAGCGGGCCTTGAGCTCGATGTTCTGGGCCTTGACGGTTTGGACGCCTGAAAGGGCCTCGACCAGGTAAGACTGGGTTTTGGCGTGATTCTCAGCTTTGACCCGCAGCAACTTGCGCACGATGGGGGCAAAAATCAGTGTCACCGCCACGAATATCGGAATACTACCCAGGGCTGCCAGAGTCAGCTTCCAGCTATAGAAGAACATGACGGCGATGTAGATCACCGAGAAAATCGAATCCATCACCACGGTCAGTGCGGTGCCTGTCAGAAAGGAGCGAATATTCTCCAGCTCTCCAACGCGGCTGGATAGCTCTCCCACAGGGCGACGCTCGAAGTATCGCAGGGGTAAGCGGAAGAGGTGGTCGATGATCTCAGCGCCCAGGCTGAGGTCAATACGGTTTGTTGTATCAACGAAGAGATAGGTTCGCAGGCTGGAGAGCATTGCCTCAAAGACGGCAATGACGACCAGAAATAGGCCTAAAACTTGAAGGGTGTCGACGCTGTTTTTACTGATGACTCGGTCAATAATCACCTGAATCATCAAGGGGTTGGCCAAGCCAAAGAGCTGGACAAAAAGCGAGGCAACCAATACCAGGATGAGAGACCAGCGATATTTGACCACCGAGGGGACAAACCAGCTGAGACCAAAGGTTTGCTGAGGGGTTTCCTTGGCGACCTCCAGCATGATGATCTCGCCCTTTTCTCCCCACTGGGCGGCAAATTCTTCGGGGGTGGGGCGAATAATGCCGACTTCGGGGACGGCGAGGGTGACTTCTCGGCTATTGGTTTCGTAGAGAACCGCGAAGCTGTTGCCCCACTCAATCAGTGCAGGAGCCTGGACGCGCGCAATGGACGCGCTGGGCACCATGGCATGTTGGGTTTTGAGGCCAATCATCTCGGAGACGGCTCCACAGAAGATCAGGGGTAAGGTTTCGCCTCGGTTGAGCTGCTCGCTAATGACGCGACGAATGACGTCTTTGCGGAAAGGCAAGTTCAAATGCTTGGCCAGCATGGCAAAGCAGGCGAGGGTGCCGTTTGCCATGCCTTTGGCACCGATAAAGGGATATTTTTTTTGTCCCCTAGAGGTCACTAGACCCACGGCTTCTTGAACCTGGGCATCCGCTTCCTGGGGATAATCTGGTGCAAAAGGTACGGTTTCGCGCCAGCTTGGAGCTTGGCCATTGCCATTGTTTGTACCTGCACCTGCCCAGGGATCTCCGCCTGCGGTGTCTTGAGGAGGTGCAACGGTTGCTGCTGCCGCCATGGCGACGTCGTCTAGCAGGGATAGCGGTAGGCCTAGTAGCCTCACTGGTCGAGTGGCATCCGTTTCGAATTTGCTGGTATTGAGGTCTAAGGGCTCACCAGGCAGAGTGTCGTTGACTCGACCGCCGCCACTGACCCACCATTCATTTCCGGGGGGAAGATCCTGGGGACCCATTGACTGACCGGGGACGAGCGTGTGGAGGGTGGCTCGTTCTTCGGCGCTGGCGATGAGGTCTTTGAGATCGAAGGAGGTTTGGGCGTGATTCTGTAAAGCTTTGCCGACCAGCTCTGCTAACTCGGAGCGGGAGATGGAACCGTTGAAGTGGTTGGCGATCGCCGGTTCTTCCTGCATTAAGCGCAGAAATTCAAAGGCGGGAATCGTAATGCAGAGGGTGTCAGGATCGGCACTGGCGATCGCCGTCTCGCAGGGCACCCCTCGCAACAGGCTCACCCAGCCGAAGCAATCTCCCTCTTCCAGCTGCTGAAGCGTAAAGGGCAACTGATTGGTGGGGCGATAGCCCAGCAAACGCACCTTGCCATCTGCAACGATAACAACTTGGTGAGGCAGGGTTTCCCGGCGCAGAATCGACTGACCCATGCGATAGCGGAAGGTTTGAGCTCGCTTAGAGAGCTGCTCCAGCTTTTCCCGAGGCAGCTGGGAGAATGGCTCCACTTGCCGAAGAAAGTTAGGAATAGAAAGTTCGGTGTAAGTCATGGAGAACGCTGGGGGAAGCGGAGGTCGCGATAGAGGTAAGTGCTGTCTGTGCCTTGAACTGAAAAAAATATACGCCCTAAATTATGTGCCTCACTGGGAAGGCGTGGTTGCCTTCTCAGCTACCACTGTTGAAGTTTCTTTACCTTGTTGGACAACCTCAAACTCTTGACTTTCATCTTGGAGCCACTTAGCAAAGAGTTCATCAAGCAGTCTCCGACGGAGACCCTCATCCAGTTGAGTGGGCAAGAATTTTTCAAGGCGGACGATGACCCACCAGTCTTCAACCCGAGTTGGGGGCCAGAGTTGATTTGGCTGGCTGACTCTCAGCATTTCCGATAGACGAGGATGGCAACCGCCGAGATCCGCTGGTCCAATCAGTCCACCCGTATTAGCTTCAGGACCTTTTGAATATTTGGTTGCCAGGTCTGTGAACTTGTCTTCGTCGCTCTCTAAGCGGAAGTACAGCTCTTGGGCAATGGCTGCGTCCTTAACTCGAAGCAGGGAGTAAATGACTCGGTCCAGTCGATCCTTGCGCTTGAGGTAATAGCTCTCTAGTTGATTCCCCCACTTCCATTCCTTGAACTTGTTTAATTTGGCCTTTTTGACCAGCATTTTTTGCTGGGTTTCCAGGGCTTCTGTGGAAGGAGGCCCTTGGGGAGCCATGGCTGCCATAGCCTGCTGGTTCTTAAATTGCTGGATTACCTGTTCTTCGTCTTCAGGGGACCAAGCTAGATGCTGCTCTTCTTTAATCCAGGTGGCTAGAGCTTGCTCAATCACGATCTCCTTCGCGAGAGGTGGGAGCAGCCCATACTGTTTCAAGAGAGCGAGTACTTCCCCGCTAGGGAAGGTGCGATCGCCAATTTTGAGTGCAACGGTCATAACTAAAAGGCCTGTGCAGCAATGACAACAGTGGTTCAGGGGAGACAATCGTAGTGGCTGCTAGGCTAGCAGGCTACTTAAAATCTCCTCTGTTTTTGATCACGATTGATCACTCTCTTCTGAGCCTTCTCTTCAAGACTGTCGAGGGAATGGATTTTCGACAATCTCTTAGAATCCTCTCACTGTATAGAATACAAAACCCCCGTAGAATCAACAATTTTGCTGAAGGTACTGTAAGCGTGGGAGTGCTGACAGTGGTCGAGAGATATGCCCTGAGGGGCGATAGAGTTGAACTCCACTACTTAAGTGCATCGGTTTACAGATACATACGTTGAGGCGAGAGCTCTTATGCAATGGCTGAGACTCTTCCATTGGGCTTAGTGACAGATAAGCAGGGAAAATCCCCAAGAGCTTGTGCTCCATCTTGTTCGAGTAGCTTTTAGATACAGTATTTCTACCGTTTATGTTTCCCAGAACTAGCTTTGTCTAATACAAAAGACTTTCAACTTGTTCTTATGAGGTTGTCGAAGAAGCAGGTTGCACTCAGACCTTAGGCAAGCTGCTGGTTCTTCCGCATTGGAGAACTTCAGATCGGGAGATTTCCGCGATTCAGGGACCTATTTCGATTTTGTTTGAATCAGCATGATGCATGTTTTCCGTATAAATACGGGAAGTCGTCCCTTGTCTGGGCGAATTGCTTTATTCGATTTTTACCCGTTTCAATAACGTAATAAAGATTGCATTAAGACCCAATTCAGCTTCCGAAGATTCTACGAGTTCTCAGTATGGGTAGCTGTGGGAAATAACTGAGTCTCATACTCAGTCTTTTTGTGGAGTTTGGCTCGAGTCGCTCCGAACTATCGACCGGTTCCGGCTCAGCTAATGGTGGTAGAGCATCAAGCTTCTATCGTCACCGAGGATTCCCAAAACGTGCATCCAGAGGTTAATTCATGGCTTCAGTGCCTGTTATGAAATCTGGCTGGTCTCAGCCTGTACTCACTTCCCCTGCTGGGGATGAGTCTGGAGCAATGCGGCCTCTTGTCTCATTGGTGACTCCCGCCTACAACGAGGCTGCGATTCTAGAGGAAAACTTGACTCTGCTGTGTCATCACATGGCTCAGCTTGAGAAGGAGTTTCGCTGGGAAGTCGTCATTATCAATGATGGTAGTCGCGATGATACGGCTCAGCTTGCTGATGCGTTTGCTCGCCGCATGCCCCAGGTGCGAGTGGTTCATCATTTGCACAATAGCGGTCTTGGGCAGGCATTGCGTACAGGGTTTGAACATTCCCAGGGAGACTATATCGTCACCTTGGATTTAGACCTGAGCTATTCGCCGGAGCATATTGAGACTCTCGTTCGCCGCATGCAGAAGACTGGGGCCCAGGTGGTCGTGGCTTCGCCTTACATGTCAGGTGGCAAAGTCTCGAATGTACCGACGTTCCGTCGCCTATTAAGCGTCTGGGCCAATCGCTTTTTGTCTCTTGCAGACAAGGGCGAAATCTCGACGCTGACGGGCATGGTGCGAGCCTATGACCGGAATTTTGTGGATAGTCTTCATCCTCGATCTATGGGGATGGATATCAATCCTGAGATTTTGCATAAAGCGAAATTGCTCAATGAACGAGTGGATGAGGTCCCGGCCCACTTGCATTGGCGGACGTCTCCGGCTGCACCCCGGTCCCAGGTAAAGGCAAAGCCGGTGGGTAAGCCCCCCCGCCGTAAGTCCAGCATGAAAATTTTGCGCCATACCTGGTCCATCTTTTTCTATGGCTTTTTGTTCCGCCCGGTGATGTTCTTTTTCTTGCCAAGCTTGCTGTTTTTGGGTCTAGGTCTCTATTCCGCCAGTTGGGCGGCCATTCATAGCTGGACTGCTTATCAGGCCCTAATTTCTGCTGCAACGCCTGTGCTGGACCCTACTGTTGCGGTGGCGATGGCCTATCAGCAGGCACCCCACACTTTCATCATTGGTGGCGTGCTGCTGATGTTAGGAGTGCAGCTATTTAGCTTGGCGGTGCTAGCGGTTCAGAGCAAGTACTACTTTGAGGAGCTGTTTTATCTCGGCACCTCGGTTCATCGCGCTAACCAGCAGGTCAGTCGCTAGGTTACTGCTGGTTTGGCTTTCATTTTTTCTGATTTTCCTAGAGGTCTACGTCCCCGGACCTTAGGAGTTTTCAGTTTATTACTCAGGAGTTCTCAGTTCATGGTCAGCACTTTCGAGCCTAAAAAGACTTTTCTCCAGTTGCCTTCGGATCAAGAAGCAGCGGGGCGGACCCTCGGAGCCGATGAGATTAAGTTGGTTGCTGAGGCGATTGGCAGTGGCACGCTCACGAGTACAAAGGGGACGTTTGTTAAGGCGCTGGAGCAGGACTTCGCCAAGTTGATTGGGGCGAAGCATGCTTTTGCCTGTGTTTCTGGTTCTGCAGCAGTGCATTGTGCTGTGGCTGCGGTTAACCCCGAGCCTGGCGATGAAATTATCACGACTTCCATTACAGATATGGGCGCTTTGGCTCCCATCGTTTACCAAGGTGCCATTCCGGTGTTTGTGGATGTTGACCCCACAGACTGGAATGTGACCGCTGAGAGTATTGAGCAAAACATCAGCGATCGCACCAAGGCCATTATCGTCACCCACCTGTTTGGTAACCCCTGCGACATGACGAAGATCATGGCAGTGGCTGATGCCCATGGCATTCCTGTGATTGAAGATACGGCTCAAGCCTTTATGGCGCGCCATGACGATAAGTATGTGGGCACCATCGGTGCGATTGGTTGCTTCAGCCTCCAGCAGGGCAAGCACATCACCGCTGGGGAAGGCGGCATTGTGGTGACCGATGACGATGCTTTGGCTCGCCACATGTGGTTGTTTATCAACAAGGCCTGGGGCTATGGCGACCCCAAGCCTGACCACTATTTCCTCTCCCTCAACTACCGTATGACTGAGCTTCAAGGCGCAGTGGCCTGTGGTCAGTTGCCCAAGTTAGACGGTGTGGTTAAGCAGCGCCAAATGCTGGCGAACCAGATGACGGCAGCCCTTGTTGACTTGCCCGGCATTAAGCCTCCTAGTCATGCTGCTAATACGACCCACTCCTACTGGAAGTACTGCCTCTGTGTGGACAGCGCTGTGATTAAGGATGGTGCTGTGGGTTTGGCCAAGTGGCTGAAAGAGCAGCGAGGCATTTTCTCCGCGCCGCGCTATATCCAAAAGCCTGCTTTTTGCTGCGAAGTCTTCCGCGAGCAGCGCACCTTTGGCAACTCTCGCTTCCCCTTCACCTTGGCTCGTCCCGAGGCTGTGGACTACAGCGCAGACAAGTTCCCTGGAACCTATGCCGGTCTGGAACATGTGCTGGTGCTGCCTTGGAATGAGAACTACACCCAGGAGCATATGCAGTACATCGAGAGTTCCATCAAGGATGCAGTGAAGGCGCTTAGCTAATCGCTTGGGCATGGCAGAGCATCGAGCTTTGCTGTGCCCTGAATCTTTCCCATTGGCATGGAATTGGGGGGTCAGTCCCTAGTTCTAATGTCTGTGCATCTCATTTCGGCGAACAAGCCCTTATTGCAGTGGTTTGTTCATCAACATCACATTCATGGGGCAGCACCTTTCAGATGCTGCTTCGGGGTCAACTCAGGAATTCCATCATGACTAACCAGCCTTTGAAGTTCGCCATTATTGGTGCTGGCGCGATCGCTCAAACCCACGCCCAGGTCTTTGAACTCACCCAGGAAGCCAACCTGGTCGGCGTGGCCGACATCCGCCTCGACGCCGCTAAGGCCATGGCAGAAAGCGCCAAGTGCAAGAGCTATAACTCCTATCAAAAGCTGGCCGAAGACCAAGCTGACCTGGATGCGGTCATCATCTGCACCCCCCCCACAACTCACCCTGAAATCGCGATTTACTTCATCAATCGTGGCGTCCATGTTCTCTGCGAGAAGCCTTTCAGCATTGATGTAGAGAGCTCTGAGAAAATGTACGAAGCGGCGCGCCAGCAGGGCGTAGTGCTGACCATGGCCTCGAAGTTCCGCTATGTCACCGACGTGATCAAGGCCAAGAGCATTGTTCAGTCCGGCATCCTCGGTGATGTGGTGCTGTTTGAGAATGCCTTTACCTCCCGCGTGGACATGAGCAACCGCTGGAATGCCAACCCTGAGCTCAGCGGCGGCGGCGTGTTGATCGATAACGGCACCCATTCCGTCGACATCATGCGCTACTTCCTCGGCCCCTTGGCAGAGATTCAGGCGGTGGAAGGGAAGCGCATCCAAGGCCTGCCCGTGGAGGATACCGTGCGTATTTTCACGAAGAGTGACCAGGGCGTAGTCGGCAATATTGACCTCTCCTGGAGCATTAACAAGGAGCTGGATTACTTCATTCGTATCTACGGCTCCAACGGCACCCTGTCCTTGGGCTGGAAAGAGTCCAAATATCGTCAGGCTTCCAGCCGCGATTGGGTGGTGTTTGGTGACGGCTACAGCAAGGTGCAGTCCTTCCAGAGCCAGTTGGAGAACTTTGCCCAGGCCATTCGCGGCAAGGCTCAGCTGTTGATTACTGCTGAGGATGCGATCGCCTCCGTCGAAGCCGTGAACGCTGCCTACGAATCTCTGCGCCAGGACCGCTGGACCAGCATCAGCCACCTGAGCGAAACCATTGCCATGCGCAAGTCCGTGGCTGCCAGCAACGGTAACGCCCAGCCCCTCGCTGGAGCGATGAAGTAATGAGTAACCGCAGCGAAGCCTTGGACCTTAATCACCCCCTGGAGATTGAGTCTCTGATTCACGAAACGGTGAGGATTCATCCGACTGCAATCGTCGAAGACAACGTGGCGATCGGTGCGGGAAGCTCCGTTTGGGATAACGCTCACGTGCGCCACGATGCCAGCCTCGGCGAGCAATGCATCGTCGGCGGTAAGTCCTACATCGCCTACGGCGTGCAGATTGGCCATCGGGTGAAAATCAACGCCTCGGTCTACATCTGCAATGCCGTGACGATTGAAGATGGCGTCATGGTCAGTGCGGGGACTGTTTTTACCAATGACCGTTTTCCTCGCGCGGCCACCACTGACCTGAAGCAACCTTATCCCTCTGTGCCGGATGAGCATACCCTGCCCACCGTCGTTAAGGAGGGAGCCACCATCGGAGCTCACTGCACTATTGGCAATGACCTGTCCATTGGGCGGTTTGCAATGGTGGGCATGGCTAGTTTGGTGACGCGTTCTGTCCCCGATTTTCATTTGTCTATGGGGCATCCGGCTCGGTCAGTGGGCTGTGTTTGCCGTTGCGGTCAGCCCTTGGCCAAGTTTGTTGAGGGGGCAACCCTGGATGAAGACGTGACCTGTGAAGCCTGTGGCTTGGATTATCACGTCAAGGGACAGACCGTGACGGAATTAAATCCGCCGTCCTAGGCCGATTGTTTGTTGCGGAAACCTTTGTGGGCGCATGGCTGTGCGCCCCTACCTGTATTTATTTATTTCGGTGTCAATTGCTATGGCTAATTCATCCCGAACTGACTCATCTCAAACTGGTTTTTCTCAGGGGGAACGCTGGGCTGTCGTGGGCGGTGGCATTTTGGGTATGACCTTGGCCCATCGTCTAGCCCAGGCTGGTAAGAAAGTCACTTTGATTGAAGCGGCGGACAATCTGGGTGGGTTGGCCAGCGCTTGGCACCTCAATTTGCCCGAAGGTGAGACGGTTTGGGACCGTCATTACCATGTCACGCTGCTGTCGGACTTGAAGCTGCGGTGCCTGCTCAAGGAGCTGGGCCTAGAGCAAGACATGGTCTGGCGCAAAACGAAAACTGGTGTCTATGCCGATGGCCAACTTTATTCTGTCAGCAATGCCGTGGAGTTCCTCAAGTTCCCGGCGCTGGGGCTGATTGATAAATTCCGCTTGGCCTTCACCATCTGGCTGGGCTCAAAAATCAGCAACTGGCGCAAGCTGGAGAAAATGTCGGTGGAGGCTTGGCTGCGGCGTTGGTCCGGCGATCGCACCTTCACCCGCTTTTGGCTGCCCCTGCTGCGCTCCAAGCTTGGGGACAACTATAAAAAAGCCTCTGCGGCCTTCATTTGGGCGACAATCTATCGGCTCTATGCGGCCCGGCGCAATGGTCTGAAAGAGGAGATGTTTGGCTACTTGCCCGGTGGCTATGGCCGCGTCTTTGACCGTTTTGCTGAGGTCTTGCGGGAAGAAGGTGTTGAGATTCAGCTGGGGCAGAAAGCTCGGCAGATTTATTCGACTTTGAGTGATCGCCAATGCATCGAATTTGCCGATGGTCGCCAAGAAACCTTTGATCAAGTCGTTGTCACCACCGCTGCCCCCATCGCGGCTGACATTTGCACAGAATTGACCCTGGATGAAAGCGATCGCCTGCGGGGTATCGAATACCAAGGCATCGTCTGCGCTTCGCTGTTGCTTAAGCAGCCCCTGTCCAACTACTACGTCACCAACATCACCGATGAAGGTTTGCCCTTCACAGGGGTGATCGAGATGACGACCCTGGTGGACTCGGCAGAGTTTGGCGGTTGCTCCCTGGTCTATCTGCCTAAATACATTCCCTCCAATGATTCTATTCTGAAGCTCTCCGACGAAGCGATTCAACATCAGTTCATTGCTGGGTTACAGCATATGTATCCCCACTTTCATCCGTCGGATGTGCTCGACTTCAAGATTTCTCGGGTGAAGTACGTCATGGCGCTGTCAACGCTGAACTACTCCCAGAGCTTGCCTCCCATGCAGACTTCGGTGACGGGGCTGCACATCGTCAACTCAGCCCACATTGTCAATGCCACCCTCAATGTGAACGACACCATGGCCTTGGCAGAACGGGCTTTACCGATGCTGTTGGCGGCTCGTAAGCCTGCGGTACCCCTCGCGACAGCGACGCTGTGATGCTCTGTGCCCGTTAGCTCATTTCAGATGATTGGGGTAGTTGCCTAGACATTTCCCCATTCGTCACGCCTTAGATCTTGCTCCTGCTCTGCGAAGTGGCGATAGCCCTCACGACGAAGGAAATTCCATGACTTCTCTGCTTCATTCTGAATCTGACATCGCCACGGCAGTCTTGCCGCCTCGCTGTCCCATCTGTAATGGGCAGAGCAAGCTGTTGTTTGAAAAATATGACTATTCCATCCAGAGCTGCGGTCGCTGTGGCCATCGTTTTCTCGATCTGGCTGAGCTGACTCGGGCTCATGGAGGCTTGAGCCATGTGGAGCAGGTCTATGACGATAGCTATTTCCAAGGCGGCGGTGCGGGCTATACCGACTATTTGGCGGAAGGCAAGCTGCTGCGTCGCCATGGCCGTCGCTATGCCAAGCTGCTGCGCCGCTATATGGAACCAGGGCAGGTGCTGGACGTAGGTGCAGCGGCGGGGTTTATTCTCCAAGGCTTGATGGATGATGGTTGGCAGGGCGAAGGCACCGAGCCCAACGATGCCATGGCGGAGTATGGGCGCTCCCAGCTCAAGTTGCCCATACACACCGAGCCGCTGGAGCAGCTACAGCTCACCCGTCGCTATGACCTTGTCACCATGATTCAGGTTGTGGCCCACTTCTATCAGTTGCAGCAGGCCTTTGAAGTGGCTGCCCAGGCGACTAAGCCTGGGGGCTATTGGCTGATTGAAACTTGGAATCGAGATAGCTGGACCGCTCGATTGCTGGGGAGAAATTGGCATGAGTACAGCCCCCCCAGCGTGCTCCATTGGTTTGCGCCGAAGGACTTAGCCCAGCTGGCCCAGACTCACGGCTTTGAGACCGTTGACCAGGGCCGCCCTAATAAACTTCTCAACGGTGCCCATGCCAAATCGCTCTTGGGTTCAAAACTGCAAGAAAACGCCTGGAGTCGTCCTTTCGCCAAGCTGCTGGAGATTGTCCCAGACGGTTTGGAAATTCCTTACCCCGCCGAAGATTTATTCTGGGCGCTCTATCAAAAAACCGCATAGCCCATCGCGAGCAGCTCGACCCAGAATCTGAAACTTTTAAAGTTTCTCCAAGTAAATTCTTGGGTTGTTCTAGATGTCCTCAATCGCAGCCCTACGCTGTCCTCGATAATGCCGCAATCCTTACAAATTTCATCTCTATTAAATGAGCCCCAAGGACCTCTGTGCATTTCTGCTGCGATCAATCCTCCCCTAGCGCTTTCGTTGGTCATTCCCACCTACAACGAGCGACATAATCTTCGTCTTCTCGTAGAACAGTTGGTAGACCATCTAGACACCCATGGAAATGGTCAATATCTAGATCGCTATGAGCTAATCGTTGTCGACGACAATAGTCCCGATGGAACTTGGGAAGCAGCACAGCAATTAATGGGGACCTACCCCCAACTGCTGGTTATGAGGCGACAGCAAGAGCGATGCCTCGCAACGGCCATCATTCGAGGGTGGCAAGTGTCACGGGGGGCTTTGCTTGGCGTGATTGATAGTGATTTGCAGCATCCCCCCGCAACGCTATCCCGACTGCTGGATAGCTTGGAAGAGGAGAGGGGAGACATTGCTGTGGCCAGCCGCCATGTCAGTGGTGGTGGTGTCAGCGAATGGAGCTTGATGCGGCGGATTCTGTCACGGGGAGCGCAGCTTTTAGGGCTGATGATATTGCCAGAAACCGTGGGTGCTGTATCCGATCCTATGAGTGGCTATTTCATTGTGCGGCGGCGGGCGATCGCCAATGTCAACCTCAATCCTCTGGGTTACAAAATTCTCTTAGAGGTTCTCAGTAGAGGAACCATTAAAACCATCACCGAAGTGGGCTACGTCTTCCAGGAAAGATTTCAGGGCGACAGCAAGGTCTCAGCTTCAAGCTACATCGACTACTTGTTCCATTTGCTGCGCTTGCGCATGAGCCGCAAAAGACGCGGCGTAGGTCAAAACCTTCGCAAAAATTCTGGACGCTTCCTACGCTTCGCCCTGGTTGGCTTTAGCGGTGTCTTTGTGGACATGCTGATCTTCTATCTACTCAGCGATCCTGCAACCCTGGCTTGGGGACTAACCCGCAGCAAAATGCTGGCAAGTGAAGTGGCGATCGCCAATAACTTTTTTTGGAATGATCGCTGGACCTTTGGTGATCTAGCTCAGGGGCAAAGGAGTGGGCCGCAGCGACTGAAGCGATTCCTTAAATTCAATCTGATCTGTTTGATGGGGCTGCTGTTGAACCTGGTGATATTGAATCTGCTGTTCAATCAATTTGGGGTCAATCGATATATCGCCAACTTAGTCGCGATCGCCTGCGTCACCCTGTGGAATTTTTGGATGAATCTCAAGCTGGGTTGGCGTAGCAGCAAAGTTTAGGCCAATCCACTCTAGATGCTTTAACAACTGCTTTGTAGAGAGCCTGTTCTCCTTTTTAATCCAAAATTTCATTATGGCGACCTCCTCTAGACAACTGAACAAATATTTCTCACTGGGGTCAAGGCTGGACTGGGCCATATTGCTGATCGTGGCTGGTTTGGGCCTCATGCATTTGCCTGTGGTCTTCGGAGGTGACCAAGCCTTCTTCACCCTGGGTGCCTTGGAGATGGATCGGGGAGAACGACTTTATCAAGATTTTTGGGATCTGAAACAACCCGGCATTTTTTATTTTTATTACCTAGGCGGGAAGCTATTTAGTTTCACTAATATTGGCATTCACAGCCTTGAGTTGCTAATACTACTCGCGTTCTCTCGCGCATTACAGATTTGCTTGCAGGGAGAATTTCAACATCGCAGCATCGCCAGTCTAAGCCCCTTACTGACCATCGGCTTTTACTACTGTATTACTGGGACCTGGCATCTCACTCAAGTCGAGTCTCTTGTGGGGGTCCCTATTTTTATTGCCACTTGGGCTTGCCTCAAAGGCATTCAGCATTGGCATAAAACGGCAATGCTGAATGCCAACCAGCTAATTAGAAGGAGCCAATTCTTCAACCTCTGGTTTTGGGCTGCAGGGGCTGCAGGTGGCATTGCATTACTATTCAAATTTGTACTAGCCATTATATTGGCAGCCATCTGGGCAACACTTCTGCTTTGGGGGGTGGCTAATGCACCCAGCAAGCGCTGGTTCACCGCCCTGAAGTCCATGGTGCAAGCAGCGCTATGCCTGAGTTTGGGAGCTGCCTTCAGTCTTGCTTTGGGGCTGATACCGATTGTTCAAACTGGCGCTGGGCAAGTTGCTTGGGAAACCTTCATCGTCCTTCCTCCTCGGATCGTTTCTGAAATTCCCCAGGCGGAGCTCATTCAGCTCTTAAACGGCCTCGCTTGGTTTCGCAGTCGTTTCTTTCCACTACTCTTGCTAGCCAGTTGGGGACTATTCAAAAATCTGCCTCGAGGTCGCAATCCCATTGTCCTGGCACTGTTGTCCTGGTGTTTATCAGGCTTTGCTGTCGTGCTGCTGCAAAAGCAGGCTTGGTGGAACTATTACTATTTGCTATTGCTAGTGCCTCTGGGACTGCTTGCAGTCTTTGGCCTGGATGAAATGGGCTGGTTCTGGAATCAGTGGCATTCACAAAAAAAATCGCGACATTGGAGCAGGCCTCTGGTCTGTCTGTCTCTCGTCGCTCTATTTTGCATACCCTTGCAATTGCTCGCCCGCAAATCGCTCTGGCTCAGCCAAGAAATTAGAGGTGTCAGTCCAAATAATGTTGTGGGCCATTTGTATAGCGCCAATGATGAATATCAAGTCGCCCAAGCCACTGCCAATTTAATGCCTCGTGATGCTCCAACGGTGGAAGAAGGTCCTCCCGGTAAAAGCTGTGCTAGTGCTGAAGGCTTCAACACAGCCGAACAAATTTATGTCATTGGCAATCCACTGATCTATTTGTTCGCGGAGCGACGCCAGGCGACGGCTCTCAACGGCTGGGCATTGGAATACTTTCTACCAGAGCAGTGGGAGGCGTTGATCGTGCAACTTGAGCAGACCCAACCTCGCTATGTGTTTGTGACGCCATGGGATAGCGAGCTGATGGAAGCGCGATCGCCCCAAACCCTCGCTTTCATTGAAGCCCACTACACCGTTGTTAACAATCATCATCGCGGCAAGTGGTACAGCCTTTCTTCCCAAGCTTCAGGACGTCATTCCCCCAAAGCGAGCCCGTCCTTGCCGCCTTGCTAGAGCTCTATTTCTGCAGTCGACGTAAACACTTTTGTTTCGCAAACCTTACTCCAATTCCTTCCCATGTCGCCCGTTTCCCCAGAGCCTTCTTCAACAATCCAATCTGTCAAAAAAATGTCTCGTAAAAAGCCCATCGCTAGCCTGTCCCTTGACCTTGATAATCAGTGGTCTTACATGAAAATCCACGGTGACCCCGGCTGGGAGAGTCACCCCTCCTATCTTGATGTGGTGGTGCCCCGAGCTTTAGATTTCCTCTGGAAGCGTCATCTGCAGATCACATTCTTTATTGTGGGCCAGGATGCTGCCCTGGAGAAAAACCACAAGGCCTTGGCAGGGATTGGGGCGGCGGGTCATGAAGTAGGTAACCATTCCTTCCACCATGAGTCCTGGCTGCATCTCTACACCGAGGATGAAATTGAGCAGGAGATTGCCCTAGCTGAGTCACACATTCAAAAAGTGACGGGGCGCAGGCCCATCGGATTTCGGGGGCCGGGCTTTAGCTTTTCCCCTAACGTGCTCAAGGTTCTGGCGCGGCGCGGCTATCAGTACGACGCCTCTACATTTCCCACTTACCTGGGGCCTTTGGCTCGGGCCTATTACTTTGCCACGGCCAATTTGAGCAAAGCTGAGCGACAGAAGCGCAAGGCGTTGTTTGGAGGCTTTAAGGATGGCTTCCAGCCCCTGAAGCCCTACCGCTGGCGGATGGATGGTGTCGCGGAGCAGGGTAAGGAATTGGTTGAGATTCCCGTAACGACGATGCCGATTTTCAAGATTCCCATCCACTTCAGCTACGTGCTGTATTTGAGTGTGTTTTCCCCGGCGATCGCCCTGCTCTATTTCCGCATTGCTTTATTGCTCTGCCGACTCACCCGCACCCAGCCCTCCCTCCTGCTCCATCCCTTGGACTTCCTCGGCAAAGAGGATGTGCCAGAGCTGGCCTTCTTTCCTGGCATGAGCCTGACCAGTGACAAGAAGCTCAACACCCTGGGCAAGGCGATCGACATGCTCAATCGCCAATTTGAGGTGCTGCCCATGGGTAAACATGCCCAGCAGGTTGGAGCTGCAAGGCTTCCCCGCCATGAGCCCCGTCAGCGTTACGCTCCCCAGGAGGCCGCAGCATGGCGCGCTTAGAACGTGATGAATCGGCCGCTGGGGCTGAGTTTTCCCAAGCTACTGCTCCGCGCAGGAAGACCATGCCAGCTTGGCGCAAGGTTTTGTATGGGTTGCTTTGCGGTGCGGTCACGGTCGGTCTTTTGGCCTGGTCTCTGCGGGATCTTTCTTTGCCCGCGTTGGGTGAAGTTTTGAGCCGGGCCAACTATGGCTGGCTGGTGGTGGCCCTGGGGGCCTATATCGCTATGTTTGCCCTGCGGGCCTGGCGTTGGGGGCTGTTGCTGGCGGCGCAATGTGGACCGGGACGATGGCGCGATCGCTTCAATGCCTTTTTTGTCGGCTATGCCACCAATAGCGTTCTGCCCGCTTCGGCTGGCGAGGTTGTCCGAGCCGTCTTGCTCAATCGCTGGGCCAAAGTGCCATTGGAGCCTGCTCTAGGCAGTGTCCTGGGCGAGAAGCTTATGGATGTGCTGGTGGTGTTTGTGATCCTCCTAGCACTACTTTCTCAGCAGCCCCAGCTCTCCGCCAATTTACCGCTGGGGCTTTTGGGCGCTGTGATTGGCATGAGCTGTGCGCTGTTTTGGCTGCTGGCTCGCTATCCCCGAACAATTACAAGTTTTGTTGGGAAGGCCATGCAGAAAGTGGGTTTAGGGCGCTGGCGTAACCCAGTGGAGCATCGACTCGTTGGCTTGCTGTCTGGTCTGAGTATCTTTCGTCAACCCGGTCAGTTTTTGATCGCCTTGGGGGTAACGTTTTTGTCCTGGGCGGTGAATGGCATAACCTACTGGGCCGTGCTCCTCGCGCTCGGCATTACCGCACCGGGTTGGATTGGCTCGCTGATTACCCAGAGTTTGGCGGCGTTTGCCATCGCTCTGCCTTCCTCGCCAGGGTTTGTGGGGCCTTTTGAGGCGGCAGTGCGGTTTGGGCTCAACCTTTATCAGGTGGCTGGAGCGGAGGCGATCGCCGCTGCTCTATTGCTACGTCTCGTCATGTACGTGCTGGCACCGTTGCTGGGATTGCTGCTGGCATTGCATCTAGGACTTTCACGCTCAGATCTAAAAGGACTCGCGCCGCAAGCTAATCCCGACCTACCTTCTGCGGGCGGGGCTACTGGTTGAATGGGAGTTGGGCCGAAACCATTCCAGGGCTCCAATTTTTGTCTGCCCAGGAACTGTTCTGGTTCATCCCCACCGTTGCCTCCGCTGATGTCATGCCGACTCCCGCTAACGATTTGCTCCGAGCCTATAGGCCCATGCCTCGCTGGCTGAGAGGTCTTGTCATTGTGGCCATTGTGCTGGGCGTTGTTTTGCGGTTTACCAATGTCTCCCACAAGGCTTTTGGGCTGGAGGAAGGTTTTACGGCTTTTCATCTGTCGGGGTATGGCGATCGCGATGCGGCGAAGCAGCTCGTCACCGGCAAGGTCATCGCTAATGCAGAGCTACAGCGGTTTCAATTTCCTAATAATGAGCGGGGCGTCCTGGATACGCTTAGGCAGATTGCCCTCGTTGCGCCTGAATCGCCGCCGCCCTATTTCTTGATGTTGCGGGGCTGGGTGGGTCTGTTTGGCCAAACGGTTACGAGTCTGCGTCTGTTTTCAGTCGCGTTGAGTGTCCTGTTGATTCCGGCGGTGTATTGGCTTTGTCGAGAACTCTTCCCTGGTACTTGGGTGGGTGGGGTTGCTATGGCTCTCGTGGCCCAATCACCTTTTCACTTGCTTTATGCCCAGGAGGCCAGACCCTACAGCCTTTGGACGCTGCTAATTGTTTTGTCTTCCGCGACTTTAGTTCGGGCATTGCGTCAGCAAACGGTTGGAGCTTGGGCGCTCTACAGTTTGACCTTTGCGATGGGACTGTATTGTCATTTGCTGCATGGGCTGGTGATCATTGCCCATGGGCTCTGCATAGCCTGGCGAGAATGGGGCCAGTGGAGCAGCAGTTTGAGGCGGGGGGCATTGCGCCGTTATCTCGGTGCGAGTTTGATTGGTGCCCTTCTGTTTTTGCCCTGGATTATTTTTACCCTGGTGCATTTTGAGTATTCTCAGCAGCCTGAAACAGCGGCAGTGGTGGCTCAAAGCAGCTTTAGTTTGGGGCTGATGAAGGCCTGGGTGAAAGCCTGGAACTTGACTGTGCTGGACTTTAATTGGGATGGGTCGGGATCTCGGTTAGGACTCATTGGGCTGGCTTTGTTGCTGGGGACTAACTTGGTTTGGATGGCGATCGCTCTCTGGCGCTTTGCCTTGCGAGCTGAGGCCCCCGCGAAGCAACTGCTCCTGGCCATGGTGGGAGCGACGGCAGCAGTGTTGATGCTGTCGGACCTCATCAGGGGGGGGCAGCAGACTATTGCCTTTGGCAATTGGCTTCCGGCGGTGGTGAGCCTTCAGCTGATCATGGCTTTTGTGTTAACGCGCTGGTTAGTCAGCGGACCCCGATGTTGGGGCCAAATCTTGTTGACGGGACTCCTGACCATGGGGCTTCTATCTAATGGAGTAATGGTGATGAGCTGGGATTGGTGGTCTAAGTCAGCTGCCAATGCCAATTTGGACTTGCCCGCTTTGGTGCTTGTCCATGAGCAGCGCCAAGCGAGTCTGGTTGAGAGCGATACTGCTGGAACTGGAGGTCGTGGAATTGCTAGCCCAGCCCAGCCTCCCCTCTTTGTCAGTGATGCTTTCTTTGTCTATGCCATGGCGGCCAGCCATGCCTTGCCTGATGATGCTCAATGGCTATTGGTGAAGGCTCAGGAGCCACCTCAAGTTCCCGAAGAGTATCGGGACTTTTATCTCTATGCCCCCACGACAGAGTTGCTGGAACAGATGCAGCAGCAGTATGAGGTTGAGCCGTTTAATGATGCCTATTGGCATGTCTCTCGCTCCTGACGGTTGGTGAGTAATGATGAACTGTGACTGAACCGAGGGGCAGCAAATTTCTCTAGGGAGAGTTGCTTGAGAAGAGTGTAAAGGCTTCACCAGGGACGCCTCTGTATGCCAGGAAATCCGTACTGTTTTTCTCCATAGAAGTCTCAGGAAGCCCCTACTTGCTTGCTAGTATGGAGATTAATTAAGCTACGGCGTCCGTCACAGAGGCCTAGCTCGCGACTTCCAATCCTGACCTATGGCACCCCAAATTCTGGTTGAAAAGACAAAGCTGAAGACGCCCCCCCTTGAGGTGCACCACATGGGCGATCGCGTGCTGCGTCAGCCAGCCAAGCGGGTCTCAAAGGTCGATGACAGCTTGCGGACGCTGATCCGCGAGATGCTCCAGACGATGTACAGCGAAGACGGCATTGGCCTCGCTGCGCCTCAGATTGGCTTGAATAAGCAACTGCTAGTCATCGACATTGACCCCGAAGAGGCTTCAAATAAGCCTTTGGTCATGGTGAATCCCGTGATCAAGAGCTTTAGCAAGGAACTGGCTTTGGACCAAGAAGGTTGCTTGAGCATTCCCGGTGTGTTTTTAGACGTGAAGCGACCCGAGGCGATTGAAGTTGCATTTAAGGATGAGACCGGTCGTCCTCGCAAGCTCAAGGTAAATGACATCTTGGCGCGAGTGATTCAGCATGAGATGGACCACTTGAATGGCGTCCTGTTTGTGGACCGTGTGGCGAATAAGGTCGCCCTGACCCAGGAACTCAAGAAGCAGGGCTTCAAAGTGGGTGATGTTAAGTCCTTGGTCTAAGGTCTACCTCGACTGACTCAATATGGCGATAACAAAGCCACGATCTGACTGGATCGTGGCTTTGTGGGTTCCAAACGGCACTCATGGTTCTCAGCCATTTTGCAGTCTTTGGGCGGAAAGCTTGCCCTGGAGGCAGATCGCCGCTTTCAATGGAGAGGAGTTTGAATATCCTCTAGGAGCCCTCCATGGCAACGCCAAAAAGTATGTTGTTTCTCGGGCTCTCCTGTATCGCTGCGATCGCGGCGGTGGGCTCGGTGTTTGAATTGACCTCGGGTGACCCTGAATTGGGTGGTACTGTAACTACGGTTATTTTGGCTTTGAGCTTGCCTATGGCAGCGCTGAGCTTCTTTGGAGCTGTCAAGTCTGCCGATACGGATGATGTCGCTTAGGTCGTTCTAAGGGTGACATTCCTCGGGTCTTAGTCACTTTGATTGAATGTTGTTCTAAGACCTTTCAGTTTTTACTCCAGGAGACAGGCTTATTCCCTTGAATGCCCCGATGTCCCAGGCTTTTCTTAAACAATTGGCCTCCAGTCAGAATTCCTTGGCTGTAGGGGGAGAGCTTGCTCAGCCTGAGCGTTCTGATGTTTATCCGGTTGGACGAGGTAAAGTCTCGCCTAGATCCGTCGCTTCGCGAAAGTCAGCGGTGGGATCTGCGGGGCAGCCCAGGGACAGTCGTGATGGTCATGCCTCGGGCTTGTTTGACCGCTGGCATTTACTCTCGCCGGGAGAGCCCATGGTTCTTGGGCGAGACCCGCGCTGCGCCATTGTCATTGATGCGGAGCAATATCCCGTTGTTTCCCGTGAACATGCTGTGGTTCGGGCCCTTCCGGCCATGGCGACAAATCTTACAGAACAATTGGAACCGCCTGGCTCTGATGGGGGCCAGGGTTCAACGCTGTTGGTTGAGCAGGTGGGCTTGAGCCCGGCGGGATTCGAGAGGACTGGAAGAGGTCAGAAGAGCGGAGCTATCGCTGGACCGATGCGTTGGCAGTTGTGTGACCTTGGCAGTGCTAATGGCACCTATGTGAATGGTCAGCGCCTGTGGGGCTGTCAACTCTTGGAAGTGGGAGATCGCCTCCAGCTGGGTCAGTCTGGCCCAACATTTTCATTTGAATACCAAGTCTCTTCAACCCCAGCTTCTCCAGATTCTGCAGGCTCAGAGTCTGGGCAACCCGTCACCATTAGCCAGCTCTTTCCCCTGATTTCTACAGGTTCAGATCTGACCCAGAAGGCTTATCTGATTCCCGGCATTGTCACCGTAGCAGTGGTAGTCTCGCTGTTTCTCACCGTGGGCCAGCCCCAGTGGTTCAATGGCCTTTTGGCTTCCTACCTTAGCTTCGGGGCTTATTATTTCGTCTACCGTCTCTGTGGGAAAGCCAAGCCCTGGTGGCTACCGCTACTGACGGCGGGGCTGACGGTGGCCCTACTATCGACACCCTTGCTGAACCTCTCGATGTGGTTGTTTCGGGATATTTTGCCGGGGGCCATTCCCACGGTGGATGAGCAGTTACCCATTCCCCTATTGTTTACGCGCATGTTGGTGGGGGCGGGACTCATGGAGGAATTGCTTAAGGTCTTGCCCCTGGCGATTTTGGCAGGGCTGGCGCGCTATCTGGAGCACCCCTGGCGCGATCGCCTCGGCATCTGGGAGCCTTTAGACGGTATTTTGCTGGGAGCGGCTTCGGCGGTGGGCTTTACCCTGCTGGAAACTCTGGGCCAGTACGTTCCCTATATGACCCAGATGAGTTTGGGCAGTGATGTGGATGCGGGGCAACTGGCGGGCTTGCAGTTGCTGATTCCTCGGTTGTTGGGCTCTGTGGCGGGCCACATTGCCTATAGCGGTTATTTCGGCTATTTCATTGGCCTTAGCGTGATGGTGCCCCAGCGGCGCTGGTTGATCTTGGGCGTGGGTTATGGAACCGCGTCGCTGCTCCATGCGTTGTGGAATGTGATGGGGAGCTATAGCGCTTTCTTGTTAGCTGCGGTGGGGATTTTGTCCTATGCCTGCTTGGTGGCGGCAATCTTGAAGGCGCGATCGCTCTCTCCCCATCGAGCCAAGAACTTTGCCACTCAATTTTCGGAACATCGAAATTAGTCAACGACCTATATCTCTGGATTGAGAAATATTGAGTGACTTAAAGCCCCTAAGTCAGCCTGTGCCGCGTGCCGTGCTGTCACATCGGAATGGCTGCTTTTCGCCGCCTAGATGCGGAATTGGCACCTCTTTTGGTGTCAATTCAGTAACTGCGCCGCAACCTGGCAAAGGGGCGAGAGCCCTGCTCTTATCATGCGGTCAAGACAACTCTACAAGCGCTTTGAATTGCTATAGAGTCTTTATTTGACGAGCAAAGGATAGACCATGCAAATTTTCCGTCGGGCGTTTCCTCTGGCTGCGGCGACTGCCTTGCTAGCTGGGGTATTGGGTTCCACATTGCCTGCGACTCAGGCCAATGCCGGTACTTCAATCTTCGATCAAACCGAGCAAGACCAAAGTGCCTATGTGGCCGTGGCTTCTCCCATTGACGGAGGAAGCAGGCATCAACTTCTGGTGATTGAGCAAAAGAGCAATGCTCGTCAATGCTGGGATGAAGCGGGTAGCAGCCCCACCATCATTGACCCACTGTTGTTGCAGTTCAACTTCTCTGGCATTTGTGGCCGTAGCACTGACGGTAATGGTTATTCCATTCGGGTTGAAGGCAACCAGGATTTAGCTCTGGATTACAGTTTGGCAGTGGTCCGTCGCGCCGGTGACCTGGTGTTGATTGGACGTCCTCAGAGCCGCAGCAATCCTGAGATTGAAATTGGCCGTGCTTTTGGCGATAGTAATGGCTTTGCCAAAATCAACCTCAACCCCGGCTGGCGCTTTACCAAGCGTAGCTACGAAGGCAAGACCCTGGGACACGTCTATATTTCGAATGACCAGTCCCTAGAGTCAATCGTGGGCCAGGCTCCAGCTCCAGCTCCAGCTCCGACCCCGGCTCCAGCTCCTGTTCCTACGCCAGCTCCGGCGCCCGTACCTGTTGAGCCCGCTCCAGCTCCGACCCCAGCTCCAGCTCCAGCTCCAGCCCCCGCTCCCACCCCCACAGTGAGCTTCCTGGATGTTGCTAGTGATATCTATTCCACAGAGATTCAGCAAGCTGCTTCCTTGGGTTTCATCAGTGGCTTTGCCGATGGCACTTTTAAGCCTGCTGAGCCTTTGACCCGTGAACAAGTGGTTTCCATCGTTGTGGAATCTCTGCTGGCTCTGCCTGATGTCAATATGGACCCCATTGGCGATGCCCAAGGTTCTCCGTTCCCTGATGTGGAGCAAGGCCGCTGGAGTGCGAACAAGATTGCCTATGCCCGCGATCGCCAAATCGTCGCTGGCTATAAAGAAGATGGCACCTTCCGTCCCACCCAGCCCGTGAGCCGTGCAGAACTCATTGCCGTGATGCGTCGCGCCGCTGAGTATGCCCGCACCCAGCGCGGTCTGGATGCCCAGCTCTCTGGCACCGAGCCTGTGCAGCAGTTTGCTGACCTGGGCGGCCATTGGTCCGAGCAGCTCGTCACTCAGATGTCTGCTTACTGTAAAGTTGCGAGTCCCATCAATGAGGCAGGCAGCTCCTTCTACCCCAATACCCCCGCCCAGCGTAACTACGCTGCTGCGGCCACCCTGCGCATGTGGAACTGCGTTAAGAACGCAGGTAGCTAGGGCGGAAGTAGGACCGTTGTGATCGAGTGAGGCTAGGGAGTGGAGAGAGGTGGCTGGTCCAGTTGCCAAACTCTCCTCACTGACTCCCCCAATCCTTCCTGTCTGATACGAATCCAATGCCTAAAGATCGGTTCCGGGGTGCTCTGATGGGGAGTTCCTTGGGGCCGATCTGTTGTTTTTAGTATGAGCAGGTGGCCCAAGCCAGAAGGCTTGGTGGACATGAACTGCCTCGCGGGAGACCTCCATTGTTGGTAGGTACCAACAGTGGAGCATGGCTCAACCAATACTGGGGGCTCAGTGAGGTTGGGCAAGCTGTCTTGGAGGCTTAGCCTGTAGGTTTTAGAGAGAGTGAGCTAGAGGCCACCGCTACAGCAAATTACGGTTCTTCTGGGGATAATGTTGAAGCAGAGTGAATTCGGCGGCGGCTGTCATGGCCTTCTGAGAGAGTCAAAGCTTGGCCGAGAGAAAGGCATCCCCAGCTCATTCGTTTAGGCGATCGCCTTTAGGGGGCTGGGGCCAGACAGGCCGATTTTGAGAAACTCGGTGTATCCTGTGAAGGTGCCTCCAGCGTGGCAAATCCAATCATCTAGGTTTGGTCTAAGCGGCTGTTCAGACCCCAGAAACATGGCTGAATAGCATTTATACCCTGCATCTTCTCTTCCGCGTTGATTCGTTGAGTCCCTGCTAGGGTCCAGGCTATGACTTTAGTTTTTGCCTTTTCTTCTATTTTTCAATGCCTTGCCTTCTCTGTGGCAAGGTTGTTCGCTGTAGTCCTTCTCTCTACATTGGCCTCGGCATTTGCTTTGAAGTTGGAGATTGGCGCGCCGTCTATTCCAGTTCGTAGTGACGTTTCTGTCGCTTAGTTGGCCATGAATAGGCTTCAGGCGCTGGCTCAACGGCTAGAAAATCGCTTTCGTCATTGGTCTAAACAACCAGTGCTGTTGGCGGGAAGTTTTGCACAGTCTTCTGAAGCGGCCCAACAGGCCGAGCGTAATCTGGAGCGATTGCGGTTGGCCAGCAGTTTGGACCTCAGTGATGCCGCCAGTGATGAGTCTCCGAGTCAACAGGAACCGCTGGGAACTGAGGCTTCTCGTCTCTCTCCTGGCATGCCGGACTCGGGCGGAGCCAAGGGGGCCACGGGCAAGTCGCTGGAGAAGGGCGCTCTTCTGCCAGAAGCGGGTGGAGATTCGCTGGGGCAGGATGATATTTCTCAGACTGATGCCGCAGGTGCTGAAAGGGCTGCTTCTAGCCCATTGTCTGATGTGGTGCAACTCTCTGGCCCTAGTAAGCCTTCATCTGACAGGGAGACGCCTGCTTTAGCCGAAGCTTGTAATAGTCCTGCAACCTTTGGCGATCGCACCCGTCGTCGAGCCCAGTCAGCGACGCTGTTTGCCTTGGCTGTGTTGGGCTTTACAGGGCTCATTGGTCAGCGTTTATATGATCAGCCCGCGTTAGATGTAGGCAAGCTTGCCCCCAAAACGCTCTATGCACCCGTTGATGCCACTGTCGTCGATGAAAAGCTCACCCAGGAGCGGCGGCGGGAGGCTACCCTCGCAGCCATTCCCGTCTTGCGAGTGGATATTGAGCAAAACTTGGCCCAGCGTAATGGGCTGATTCGTATCTTTCGCCATGGCAACGAGTTGCGGAACCGTCTGGGGCCCTTCCCGGTGGTGAGCCCCAGCATTCTTTCCTCGGACGTTCAGCGTTATTTGCGCCAGTTACCGGAGAGTGAGTGGAATCGAGTTCGTCAGGAAGCCAAGACTGCGAATCCTCGTTTTGGGAGTGCAGCGCCTCTGGGGCAAAAAGCCATTGCTCAGCTCCATGCCGCTGCTAAGAGCAGAGGGGGTAATGAGTTGCTGACTTTAGAACAGCAACTTTTGGCAATGCGGCAGCAGTATCTCCAAGCTAAGGAACTGTTGCAGGATGATGACTTAACTGAGCTCAATGCCGCCTATTCTGTCGAGGTGTTCGAGCTGGCCGATCAAGACTGGGAGCAACTGAAAGCCTCTTCCAGCCTTGCCTTAGAGCGCATCCTTGCCCAGGGGATTGCGCCAGGCCTAGCACCGGAAAGCATAGATAAGATCATTGATCTCCATTTGGAGCTTGCCATTCCCCAGGATGATTTTCTGACTGCCGAGACTTTGCAATCCGTGGCGGCTCCGATTTTGCATCGCGTCCTGAAGCCCAATTTGACCCAAGACTCCGCTGCGACGCAGCTTCAGGCAGAGCAAGCGGCCTCTAACGTAGCCCCCGTGATGGTCAGTATTCGCCAAGACGATGCCATCGTTGAAGTTGGCCAAGAGATCACCCCGGAGCAGTTGGTGCTGTTGGATCAATTCCAGTTAAGTCAACGTGGCCCTAACTGGATTGGTCTGCTCTTTTTGGGGGGCATCGTTTGGGTAGAGGTGTCTTTTCTTTGGTTGCTTCAGCGACGTCTGGGGCCTCGTTTTCGTCGTCGCGACTGGTTGGTTGTAGGGATGGTAGCTGCGACGACACCGCTGCTATTTGCCCTGCGCTTGCCCATGAGTAGCTTGCCAGCAGTGGGGTTACTGGTGGGGAGCTTTTATGGTTCACCCATGGGGGTGGCTGTGGTGGGATTGCTGGCGATCGCTCTGCCCGTTGGCCTAGAGCTAGAAATGCAAACCTTGATTGCCAGTGCGGCTAGTGGCATGGTCGGGGCTTTAGTGTCTGGCCGATTGCGTTCCCGTGAAGAGTTGGCGTTATTGGGCCTAGGCGTTGGTTTAACTCAATGCATCGTTCACTTGCTCATCTCCCTGATTCTGTCTGGCGCAACGGGATTGTTATGGATGATTTTCTTGCGTAATGCTTTGTCCCATGCCCTGCGTGGCATTGCTTGGAGTGTTGTTGCTTTGGGAGTGAGTCCTTACCTGGAGCGCTTGTTTGACCTGATCACACCCATTCGCATGGCGGAGCTGTCCAACCCCAACCGGCCTTTACTCCAGCGTTTAGCGAAGGAAACACCGGGCACCTTCCAGCACACCCTTTTTGTTTCAACCCTGGCGGAAGCAGCGGCGCGGGCGCTGGGGTGCAACGTTGAGCTGATTCGAGCCGGGACGCTCTACCACGACATCGGTAAGATGCATGATCCCCAGGGCTTCATCGAAAACCAAATGGGAGGGACGAATAAGCATGATGTGCTCAATGATCCCTGGAAGAGTGCGGCGATTATCAAGAAGCATGTGACCGAAGGACAGGTCATGGCCCGCCGTTGCAGTTTGCCCCGAGCCCTGCGGAACTTTATTCCGGAGCACCAGGGCACGATGCGTATCAGCTATTTTTACCAGCAGGCTCAGAAATTAGCTGCGGAAGATCCAGAGCGTTACAGTTTAGATGAGGCAGATTTCCGTTACGACGGTCCCATTCCCCAGTCGCGGGAGACGGGTATTGTCATGCTGGCTGATTCCTGTGAGGCGGCATTGCGATCCCTCAAGGATGCCACTAGTGAAGAAGCGCTGAATATGGTCAAGAAGATCATTCGGGCTCGCTGGAAAGATAATCAGCTATGTGAGTCCGGTTTGAGCAAGGCTGACCTGGAGGCGATCGCCGCTGTCTTTGTGCAAATTTGGCAGCAGTTTCACCACAAGCGCATTCCCTATCCAGCCAGTACTCCCCGGCCTCCGGCTCTATCGCCGTCGTAGTTCCTCTTGGGCTTGCTTTGTGCCTTGTCGATCAACTCAGTCAAGCGAAAAAAAAGGCTCCACCATGTGGAGCCTTTTGCATTTACTGAAGTTTGCAGTGACTGATGTCGACTGTTACAAGCCCTAGCGCTGCAAATTAATTTGCGCATTGGGAGGTAAACAGATCAGGTTGTCACCGTGAATCTTGATCAAGCCCCGCTGGCGTAGACGACCCATGAGACGAGTCACCGTCACGCGAGTAGAACCAATGGCGCTACCAATCTGAGCATGGGTCAAAGACCAAGGCAGGCAATAGCCAGAATCGCAGGGCTCGCCATATTCCTCGATCAACAGGGTCAAGAAGCCCAGTAGACGATCAATGGTGCGACGCTGGCCCAAGGTGCTCAGCCACAACAGCTTGCGCTGGTGCTGATAACGAAAAGCGTCCAGCACTTCCCGGCGGAAGTGAGGCCAGTTGTCCAAATCATGCCAGTACATCCAGAGAACGGATGTCTGGTCCACATGGGCATGGGCCTGGAGGGTAAAGGGAGACTGGGCCACAATTTCGAAGGGATGGCCCGCGCCGACGAAACCCAAAAACGCTTCTTCCAAGGCCAAGTTGGAGAGGCCACCGCCCTCGCTAGGCTTAGAAGAGGCATTGAGCTGGGAGTTACCGATCAGGCGGACAGAACCACGCTGGACTAAGTACAGGAGACCCGGACGGACGGGAATTTTTTCATCCTTGCTAAAGGAACGACAACGATAGTGCTCTTGAGCCCAGTCGATGATGCGTTGCCAAGTTAGGAAGGGTCGAGACGACTCTGATGATTGGGGGGACACTGCTGAATACATAAAGGTATTGAGGTGGGTCGAATATTGAGAACCAAACTCGGAGACCCTTGGTTGATTGGCTGGACTAGCAAATCGCTAGGTGACCAAGGCAAACTTCACCGAAGGGTTTGATTGGGTAGATTGCGACCCCTGCTTAGATGCTCTCTAAATTGGCTCCCTGAGTTAAACGAGTTGGTCCTACACTTTCCCCGGTGCCCCGGTTAAAGGATGAGTTGTTCTCAGGAAGCCAGTACCGTTAAGGCGCTGATTCTCTGTGAAACTACTCAGGACATGGATCGCTTGAAAGCCTTGTGATGAGCAGGGATTAGAAGCTTAGGTAGATACACGCAAGCTCATGATACCACATATCACTGGAGTGCAAGAGGCAAGGGTAAATACTTACGTAGTGAAAAATATTTTGTACATGAAACTCAGCTTTGGGTGAAAAGAATTGCTCTCTCTGTCACAAATGATGACCGCAGAATTGCGTAGCTCCTTGCTACTTACTTCGACGGCTGAAACTTCTGCTATACCTAGCCTTGAGACATTTGAAAAGGTTCTACCGTTGCCAGTGTGGCGAGACATTGTCCAAGGGGATGTGCGGTACAGGTGCCCTGTCGCTCGTCTCCTGGCTGCTCAAAACCATCTAGATGTGAATTTTCTGGCGAGCCAATGGCAGGCTTTATTGCTTTCTTCGCGAGAAAAGGTAAGAGGAGATTCTGCTGGCACTCAACCGCTCAAATCCTCTGACGGCATTTATTCCCCCATCTCTGCGGGGGTTGCTTGGGGCGAAGAGACTCAACTGGAGCAAGAAGGCTCTTTGTTGAGTTGGACGTTGGGAGAGCGGGGTCTACGTAGATGGCTAGCAGTCAGTGCATCCTCTTTCGCCTTTGAGAGTAATTGGGCTGCTGAATACTCATCTATATATGGTGTGAGACGAGGTAGTAAGCAGCGCACAGCAGTGCGAGAGTTCAATTGGCATTGCAGCTTTGTCAGGAGCAAGCGGCTTCTAAGACTTTTAACGGAAACGAAGGGAAAAGTAGGAGCTATCCCTCTCTCTGTTGCAGGTGCTGAAAGTGATATTCCCTTTGTAGAGCAAGGAATTCAGCCTTCGTCAGGGTTGGATAGGCCTGGATTTTTACCCTTGGTATTGGCTCAGATGAGCCTAGTGGATGCCATGGCTGTCGCTCCACAGCATGTCGTTTCTGCGGCGGACCAACTGAGCCATGCCTGGGTGAACTGGAGCAGTCTTCAGGTATTGAATGATCTCCGTCTAAGCCAAATGGCTGAGAACCTGCCTTTTGAGGCTGTGGCTTGTTTGACGAGTTCGTTACTGGGTCGATCCATTCAAGGTGTATTTGGGGTCAATCCTGTGGAGGAATTTTGAGATGAACAATGAGGCTTCATTCTGAGCTGAGAGAAAAATGTGGTTCGGAAAGATTTACTGGCATTCTCAGTAGATTAATCAATTCTGCTTTACATAATCCGAGGAAGATAAGTCTTTTCGCTGAGGTGACAAACCTAGGTGCATCCGTTAGTATTCAGGGGTGTGAGGAGCGAACACAAAATAGAGTGCTGAGACGAAACACGGCCAGTCGTCAGCACTCTATTTTGCTTTTAAAGGGAATTTTGACGGTGTTTTGCAAAGTGGTTTAAGAGCTAAAACTCCTATGCTGATTATATTCTGGGCTATGGGGTGATGTTTGCTTGGCTCGGCTGTAGTGAGTCATCTGTTCTGCGGCTGTGGCTCAGATCGTTTGGTAAGGTTTGCTCTTTTAGGTGCGCATTCAGCTGCAGATTTGAATGCCTCCTCTTTCATAGGCTGTCCGCTGATTTGCTGAGGCGATCGCCGCTTGACTACGTCTTTATGCGGTTACTCGCCTTTTACTTGCTGACTGTTCTGACCGTCGCAATACATTGTTTGCTCACCGCTTTTTCTGCCCCTTCAACAATGTGATTGAGTGACCGAGGAGAGACCGGTTGATGCGACGCCTCTGAGCTAAGCACCCGCCAAGCATGATGGGGCGCTCCAATCCGCTAACCCCTTGCTATACTGCTGCCTTCTAGCTGTGGTCTGTCCTTTTCTATGACCCAACCTGTGGCATCCGTTGCTTTACGGCGACGGGCAATTGGCTTGGCACTGGCATTCTTTCTCTGGGCGGCGGTTCTCTTGGCCGTCGTGAAGTTGTTGTTAGCCCAGGCGGTGGGGTCGCTGAGTCTGTTGGCCTGTGCTCTCCATAGCTTGCTGCTCTGCTTTAGTGCTCTGTTGGGGCTCCAGGCTTTGGAGCGGCCGCGTCAGTCCGCTGCTTCGCGACGAAGTGAGGCCTCTTTCAGAAAGTCCGTCAATTTAGAGGGGGGGGGAGGCCTGCTCGCGACCCTGACCGCATTGTTGCTCTGGGCTTTATTGGGATTTGGGAGCTTTTCTTTGCTCGGTGAAATGCTGCGGCGGGGAGCAGCGGGTTGGGTGACGGAGGCTGCTGCCATCGTTCTTCCCTTAGAGGGCCTTGCTGCTCCCAGTCTTCCTGGAGATGGGGCTCCCTTGGGGGTGCAGGCCGGTCTCAATGCTACTGCGCTCCATCCTGCATTGCTACCCCTATTGGGGATTTTGGCGGTTTTGGGTTTTGGTTTGGCCTTTCTCTCCCGGCTCTGCGCTCGCTATTTGGCCAATCGCACTTTGGCGTTCCAGAGCTATTTGCTCCTACAGGATGGTTGGTTGGTCTTGATTGCCGGAGTGGCTTTGGTGGCTTTGGGGCAAGGGGTCACAATTTTGGAATCCCTGGGTGCCCTGGGGATTTTGGTTATGGTGCTGGCGGATGCTTGGCGCTGGTTGGGGGTGCATATGCCCCATTGGCTTCAGGGCATGGCGATCGCCCCGGAGGCCATTACGTCCACGGCTCAGCAGGTGGATGGGGTGATTGGCTGTCGGGTTTTATCCTGTCGAGGCATTGTGGGGCGGAAGTTGGCGATCGCCCTAGAGCTACGCCTCCATCCAGAATTTGAAAGCCTGCGCCATCGTTTGAGTCGAGAGGTGTGCCGCAACTTGGAGCGCCGCTATGGACCAGCCCTCGTTGAGATTTACCTCGTTTCTAAGCCTGGAGGAGCCCGGCGCAGGCTAAATCTCGCCCTAGAGGATGAAGTGTCCTGGGTGGATGGCACTGATGATTCAGCGGGGGATGCCTTTGGTGATTCGACTGGAGGCCTACGCTGAGGCTGGATTGTCCTGCCAATTCCTATTTCTTTGAGGATGAGGCTGCTAAAGCAACTGGCGCAGTAGGCGATAGAGCAATTGGAACATGAGCGTTGCTGCCAGGCTAACTAGTCCACTAATGAGCATGGCGATCGCAACCGTAATCAGTGAGCCCTGGACCCATACCCAGGTTGTAAGTGGTGGAACAAAGGCCACGAGCAATAAGGTGAGGCCCAGAATAATTAGGAGGTCTACGCCCTCTATGAAGCGAAAGTGTTGCAGTGCGATGAGAGCCCCAAAGAGCACCAGCCAGGCAGCGGGGCCAACTAAAGTGGTGCCTAATAAACTAAGCAGGGCGATCGCCAGCAAGCTACCTTCCATTCCTGTAAAGAGAGCAGTGCTGAGAATTCTGGCCAGGGACAAGGGCTGAGCAGGCTGGCTAGGGCCTTGGCTTGCGGGTTGCTTGCCAATTTTTGGCGTGGGCTTATTGGGGGGGGCAGGCTTAATGGGGCCTGGGCTGGGTTGGACCATGGGAACGCCTGATTGGGCTGGGCCGGGTTTGAAGGGTTTGGCTGAGCTTGCTGCGGCAGCTTGGCTTTGAACTTGGGTTCCCGCTCCTGGATTGGGTAGTGGAGGCGGTTGGGTTTGGGGGCTGCTGCGGGGAGGATTGCTGGGAGAGGCGGCGGAGCCCTGGCCACGAATGAGGGACAGGGCCTTGAGGGTTGTAGCGGCGGAATCGAAGCGATCGCTGGGTTTGGCTTCTAACATTCGCTCAAGTACGAGCTGTAGACCCTGACTTACAGGGGGAGTGCGGTCAAAGTTCCAACGACCGCTAAAGCTGTCAAACAGCTCTTCAGGTTCTTTATTGGTGAGTAGTACGAGGACAGTGACACCCAGGGCATAGAGATCGGTGGCGGGATAGACGCTGCTGCCCTGCATTTGCTCCGTGGGGGCATAGCCCATGGAATAAATGCCTGTGGATGCTTTGGGGGCCGCTCCAGCGGCGCTTTGGGTGACCTGTTTGACGGCACCAAAATCTAGGAGATAGATCTTGCCGTTGCGATCGCGCATAACGTTAGACGGCTTGATGTCCCGGTGGATGCTGTTGCGCCCATGGACAAATTCTAGGATTGGGAGGACTTTCTCTAGGATTTCAAAGGCTTCCGGTTCTGAGAAAGCTCCTCGCTGGGCCAGCTCCTGCTCTAGGGATTGGCCGTCGATGTATTCCTGGACGAGATAAAACAGCTCTTGCTGCTTGCCGGGCTGCATGCTCTCCACTTCGAGGGGAAAAAAGGCGAGCAGATCTGGGATTTGGGGATTGGCATTGCCCAGCTCTTCCAGAGCTTCTGCTTCCCGTTCAAAGAGCCCCTGGGCCAGCTCTAGCTGATCGGGGCTGAGGTCACCATCGGGTTGAAATAGTTTGACGACGCAGGGCTTGAGGCCCGGAGAGAAGCGGTCCACGGCATAGTAAGCGGCTCCAAATCCGCCTCGGCCTAATAGCCGCTGGGGAAGATAGCGCCCCACAAGAATTAAGGGCATCCCGCAGGACGTGCAGAATTTCTGCTGCACCGTCTTTACAGTGTTGCGATTTGAGAGATCGGGAAATAAATTGGCCGGTCGAGGGCAGCCGGGACGAGTACAGGTCAGCTCCATGGATGGCTCAGCAAGGGCTTAGATCGGCTGCAAATAATCTTACAAGGTCATACTGGAACTGCGTTGTTGCGATGGCGATGCCAGCCTGCTGGGTCATCGTAAACCGCACAGTTTTTAGAAGGGCTTGCTTGGGACAACTGCATTTGCGTGACAGTTATAGCTTCTCAGGCGAAACTGCCCAAGCTTCTGGCCCGGTTGCGGAGCGATCGCTGCACCTTAGCCGGAGGGCTCACTCCGCTCCTTGGACTCTTTTAGCGGAGGATTATTGGCCATGGAATAGAGATCAAAGGATTCATCCCATTCTGGCTTGGCAAAGCGGGGTAAAATCTCACGACTAAAGGCCTCTGCGGCCTTAGACCGATAGCGGTTGGGGTTGTAAATCACCGCAAGGGTGCGCTTGACGACCACATCTTCCACATCAGCACGATGGAGCATCTCGATTTCCAGCTCTTTTTCGATGGCTGACACTGAGACAAATGCGGCCCCTAGCCCGGACTGAACGGCATTTTTGATTGCCTCTATGGAGTTGAGCTCCATCTGCACCCGCAGCCGTCGGGTTTCAATGCCGCAGCGGGTCAGGACTTGGTCAATTACCTTGCGAATGGTGGATTGGGAATCGAGGGCGATGAAGTCTAACTTGTAGAGATCCTCTCGCTGGATTTTCTCTGCCTGGGCCAGGGGGTGGAACACGGGCAAAATCAGAGCCAGTTCGTCCTCGGCATAGGGGACGGTGACGAGAGACTCTTGAAGCTCTACTGGCACCTCACCGCCAATAATGGCTAAATCAATCTGGCCATTGGCCACGCTCCAGGAAGTTCGCCTTGTGGAATGGACATGTAGCTGCACTGCAACGTCGGAGTAACGTTTGCGAAACAGACCAATCATTCGTGGCAATAGATAGGTGCCGGTGGTCTGGCTGGCTCCCACAATCAGCGTTCCGCCCTGGAGATTCTGTAAATCTTCAATGGCGCGGCAGGTCTCTTGACAGAGGCTGAGGATTTTCTCGCCGTAGTTGAGCAGTAGGTGTCCGGCTTCAGTCAGCTGAGCCCGGCGTCCCCCCCGGTCAAATAGCGGTACATCTAGCTGTCGCTCTAAGTTTTGTACCTGTAGGCTGACGGCCGGTTGGGAAACATATAGACTGTCCGCAGCTCGCTTAAAGCTTCCCTCAGCGGCGATCGCTTTGAGGATTCTGAGCTGATCTAGCGTGAACGGAAGATCGGACATAGCGGCTAAACCTACTCCAAAGAAGCCAATCGCAAGGTAAATTACATCGCCAAGAGACTAATATGGTCCGTCTCTAGAGGAATTGGGGCTTTCGCGCCTTAGTCTATCCCTTGAAGGTCATTTGTCTCGCTCAGGCAACATGACCTCGCCAAAATCCGCAAGATAACGGTGCATCTTGCCTCTATGACATAAGCTCTGTTGCAGATTCTGCCCCTTCTCAGGGAAACCTAGGAATCAGGCACTATGCATACATAAGCTATGAATACTATGCCTTTCGGGGTAGCCCACAATGCGAAACTAAAATAAATGTTAAGCACAGATACAACTTGGGAAGTTGTCCAATCATTCCTCAATGTTCCGGGGATGAAAGGGGTTGCGTTAATTGACGGGCGATCGCGTCCCTACTTCCAAGGCATTGAGCGGGTGCTCAATTCCCAGCAGCGTGAGGCTTTAGCCGAGGGCGTCTGGCAGGTCTTAGAGACCATTCCAGATGATTTTGAATCCTTTGAGTTTCAGTTTTCTGGAACCCAGGTTTACATTCACAAGCTGTCCCAGGACCAAATCCTCCTGGTGCTGACCCATGACAATCTGATCTACCCTGACTACTTTGATGCGTTTAGTCGTCTGCGAGGGGCATTTAACGAAGACAGCAGTGCCACCATGGATGCCTTCCAGCGGCTACTAGGGGCACGTAATACTAAGGTCACGCCACTGAATCTCAGTGATGTGGCCAATGCAGAGGATGAGGCACCCAGCCCTGTGAACACCCTGGGCGCTGATGAGGCTGGGCTGGAGGATTCTTCAGAGACTTTCTCTCAAGAACCGCCCACCTTAGAAATCCCAACGCTGGAGATTCCCAGTGGCAGTGCGGATTATGCCGTTGCTGCGGATACAGAAATTACCGATATCTCGACGGCCGCTGTAGAGCCAGATGCTCCGGCTAATCCCGTCCCTGATGACGATGACTTGCCTGCTACCGTGCTGCTGGATATTGATGATGAGGACGATGCTCCAGCACTGCCAGATTTTGCTGCGACAGAGGCCGGTTTGCCGGATTTGGATGGCGTAGATGGGAGTCTGCCTGATTTTGGTGGACCCGATGCGGTTGCTCCCGAGGTGCCAGTAGAGGTGCCAACAACTGATGCCGGTTCCCCGTCTGATGGCAATGCAGCAGCCCTATTTGCGGCTAGCTTGGCGGATGCCAATGATCTCGTGGGCCGCAGCAGCAGCACGAAATCTGACTCGACCCCCTCGGCTGGGGAGTCTTCTGGTCAAGAGCTGGAGAAGGCCATGGAGTTGCCCTCTCTAGATGGGGATGATGTGGCTTCTGAATCCCTGCCTGAGATCGATTCACTGCTGGCTGTGACCCAGCCTCCCTCTGAGAAGCCCATGGATGCAGCTGCCACCCCTAGCTCAGCAGACCCCCAGGCTGATTTGGCTGCGCTCGTCGATACGCTTTCCCTGGGAGAGGAAGATTTTGAAAGCCAGAGTGGATTGGGGTCGGTGACCGCCGCATCGGCAAATGTTGCTGGTGAGGCTGCTGACGTTGCTCTGCCAGACATGGAGCTCTCCAGAGAGGATGGCGCTGAAGCGACTGGCTTGCCTGAAGTAGAGGCTGAGGCGGCTGAAGTCTTAAATCCCTGGGATGAGCCGGATGCCGCAGCGGCGGCGGTTAGTGAGGCCTTGGCGGAAAGTCAGGAGGCTGGCCAGGCTCAAGTGGAGCAGTCCCAGGATGAGCCATTGCTGGCCGTCACTCAGCCGCCTTCTGCTGAACAACAGGAGTCTGTCGGAATTGGCAGTGAAGCTGCGGAGCGATCGCTCAACAATCGCCTCGATGCCGTGGCCCTGGATGATGACATTGAGATTGACGATCTCTTTGGTTATGAGGAGCCTGCGGCTGAGAAAGCCCCTCCCAAAACTAGCCATGCCGTGCTGGAGTCCTATGTGGAGTCCCTCAACGCTTTGGGTGAATTCTCAGCGCATTATCTGGGCCGGGCGGTGATCGTCAACTACTGGCGCACCAGCCGTCCTGGGGATGAATGGCTCCAGGGGGCCTTTGCCATTGAGCGTTCTGCGAATAGCATTCGTCTGGGGCCGGATTACGCTGCTTCTCGGCGATCGCCCATCACCGATGGCCAACAGGTGGCGCTCCAGACCTGGGCAGGCCAATTTGTCAGTCGCTGTAGCAAGGTGATTCGGGATTTCCCCCAGTTGGCCCAGCAATCCCTCGATGAAGACCAGTCCAAGATGCTCGATCTCTAGGGACTGACTGCTTTGATGCTCTACGTTTGTCTCGACTTCTGCCATGGTTAAGCAAATCCGCCTGGAGCCCATCGCCCAAACCATCGAGGTCGAAACCAATTCGTCACTGCTGTCAGTGCTGCTTCATAAAGATCTGGATGTCCTGAAGGAATGCGGTGGTCGCGGCATGTGCGCCACCTGCCACATCTACATCAAGGCTGGCATGTCCGAGTTATCGCGCATGTCCCGCCGGGAGCAAAGAACCCTAGAAGTGATCACCTCCTGCCTTCCCAATTCCCGCCTGGCCTGCCAAACCCGTGTCCAGGGAGAGGGGGTGGTGGTGGAACTGCCCTCGGGGATGTATGTTCAATCGATCCAAGATATTGAGGCGTTGATTGGCCGTCGAGCGGATCAGGACCTGCTTCATCCCTTCACCGGAACAATTTTGGTGCAGGAGGGAAAGCTAGTGACACGCTCGATGTTGAAACAGCTTAAGAATGTTAATTTCGAGGTGTCTCATTATTTCAACCGAACCCATGGTGTATAAGACTGCGAAGTTATTCCTGCACCGACATTTCTAAAAATAATTCCAACATCCTTAGCAACTAAGGCATTTATTGAGGCACTGCTCCCATGGTCCAGACCCTAACGCCACCCAAGACCAAGCTTAAATATCCCCAGAAGCATAACCACTACGGCTTCGATGAGTTTTTTCGCTTCGACCCCGAGCGAGGCACCCTGGTGGATTGGAATGGCAGTCAAAACTTCCTCACCAGTGAGGACTTCATTCTGGGGCTGATTGAAGGCTTGGAAGAAGAGGTAGGCGATGCTTCCGCTGCGGTGATGTACACCGTGGGCTGTGAGTGGGGCAAGCGCGATTCCTTTGTTTTCGAAAAGTGGTTTGAGAAGGAATATGGCCGCAGCATGCGCCAGGTCAACCTGATGTTTTTGCTGGAGACTTGGTGGTGGCCCTATGTCAGTCAGGGCTGGGGTCGTTGGGAAGTGGACTTGAGCGATCGCCAGCAGGGCTTTATGTTCATCAACCTATTTGATTCCGCCATGGCTCGCACCCTGGGGGATGTGGGCAAACCGGCCTGCCACATCTATGCAGGACTGTTCGCGGGCTTCTTTACGGAGCTGGTGAAAAAGCAGCTCAGCTGCATTGAGATTCAGTGCTATTCCATGGGCGAGAACTACTGTAAGTTCTTGATTGGTGGCCAGGACCGGATTAACGCCGCTTCCTTTTGGCTCAACGAAGGGGCTACGGCAAAAGATATTGCTTCTCGTCTACGCAGTGGGGAGCGTTAAGCATGGCTACTGCAACCGCTGATCCTAAAACCGCGATCGCCAATGCTCAATCCCAGTCAGAAGCTTGGAAGCAGCAGAGCGTAGGTGACTTTTTTGCTCGCTGTAATTGGGAAAACCTTGAGGTTCCGGTCTTGGAGGCTGCGGCTCCCGGACAGCCCGTTGCCTTGGATTACAGTCTTTCGGTGAGTCAATTTTTTGGGGCCATTCCCTGGGATGGAGGAGCGATGCTCGCTGCCGTTTCCGCCCAGGCTGCCCCTGAGATGACTGAGCCTGCGCTGGAGCTGCCCAGCTTCGATGACAACGCAGCGCCAGAAGAGCTGCCTGAGCTGGAAGAGATTGCCGATGAATCCCATTTAGATGGGGGCGATGTCACCTTGGATGATTTTCTAGGTTCTTTCTCGCTTTAGCAGGAAGAGAGTCCAGACAACCTCCCCATAAATTAATATCAATGGTATAAAAAGTGACGACACTGGCCTGGGCACAATGGGCTTGCTGAGACAATGACTGTCTGAAACCCCTGCCTATCCAGGCCGTAGAGATAGGGCTTTGAGCATCTTGCTCCCTAAGCCGCCTTGCCCCATGATTCAGCTAGCATTGCTGGCGCTTGTCCGTTGAGGTTCCCATGCATCCGTTATCAGACTTTTTTCGCGAATCCGATAAGCGCTATTTGGCTCAAGCAGAGCTGAAGCTCTTAGGGCGTTACACCCTATCTTTGCCCCATCGCTTAGCCATTTATCGCCAGATTCGTGACCAAGAGCTAGTGCTACTCCAGCCCGTTGCCGATGGGATGGAAACAGCATTGGCGGGAGCCTCTGTCACGGCCATTGAACAGAGCCTCAAGCTGGGTATTGCGGTTTTGCGCACCAGTGCCATGGCGATGCTCACCAATGACATTTCCAGCCTGGATGACACATTACGATGGGTCCGTCAGAGTCAGGAAAATAATGATTCCCAGAAGACAAATGAGCTCTGCTTTAAGCTCATTCGCCAGCAGCTGGAGCAGCGGCTAGAAGCAGCTCACTTCAAGCTTCTTTTGCCTTTCATTGAGCCGTTTCAAGAGCTATCTGCCAATGCGGCTTAGATTTCATTTTTAATGCCAGTTGATAAGCTCATTAACTGGTTGACTGGGACCGTTTCGCGATCGCTGTTCAACTACCGACCCTGCCCATGATTTCCGTTGCTGATTTACTCACTCCCAAGGTTGCGGCAGGTAATTACTTCGCCACCAATACCTATGTGCGCAGTGATGCGGAGCTGGGTCTGCTGGAAAATCGCAGCGGCAGCCGCCTAATTGCCATTCCTGACACCTTGATTAAGGCGCTCTATGCCGGTCTGGAGCAGGAAACGGGACTCGCGGCTCGCCTGGTGCTGATCAACTGTGGTCGCTGGTGGGGTAAGAACTTCTATCAGCGCTTTAGCGAAGAATTGACGGGCCATTACGGTGTTCCACTGGCTTCCTTGCCGATGGTGGACTTTTTGCAATCCCTTCAGCAGTGTTGGGTAAGCCATGGCTGGGGCCAGATTGATTTTGATCCCAGTTATGCAGAGCGGGGTCTGTTCTTGGTCAAGACCTGGAATTCTCCTTTTGCAGCCCAGGCTCCCCAAATGGATCGTCCGGTTTGCTTTATGGATGCGGGTATTCTCTCGGCATTTTTCTCGGGGCTGACCGGGAAGTCCCTGGATTGTTTGCAGCTGACCTGCGAGTCCCTGGGGGCGGATTGTAATCGCTTTGTAGTGGGTCTGGAGGAGCGTTTGGAGCCTGTGGAAGCTCGGGTGGAAGCTCAGGAAGACTGGGAAGCGATTATGCAGAGTTTGGTGGAGCGCTAATCTCATCTTTTCCTCGTAGAGAATTGATGAGTCGAGGATGGGTCGGGGCGATCGCCTTGGTAGGCTAAGGGCTCTAGCGATTTGCCACAGCTGACTCAGAACGCAACTGTTGTTCTATCCCACCCAGGAATATGCACCCATTGGGTCTCTCAAGGCCCGCTATCGACCGCTGGGCCTTGTTGCCCAGGGGCAGTTTGGCAAGGTTTATTGTGCGGTGCACCGTGCCAGCGGTCGCCTTGTAGCTCTGAAGCTGCTGGACCGCCAGCGCTCTACCACCAGCCAGTTTCTGCGGGAGCTAAGCTCGCTCCTGACCCTGAGCCATCCGGCGCTGATTCAGCTGCGTGCCATTGAACAAACTGATTCGGGGCGCTGCTTGGTGCTGGACTACAGCGCTGGGGGAACGTTTCGGCAACTGTTGGAAGCCCCTGCCCCACCTCGGCAGGAGCTGATGTTGCGCTGCCTGCTACAGGTGCTGGAAGGCTTGGCCTATGCCCATGGGCGAGGCATTGTTCACTGCGATGTCAAGCCTGAAAACATCTTGATGCAGCTGGAACCTGAGGGTTGGCGCGCTTGTTTGACAGATTTTGGCATTGCCCAATCTCACCTCGGTGGCGATGTCATGGACTGTGATCCGCAGTTCGAGCGGGTTGGCTCTCCGGCCTATATGGCTCCGGAGCGTTTTGCAGGGGAGGCCTATCGAGCCTCTGATCTCTACAGCGTGGGAATTATGTTGTATGAGGTGCTATTGGGCGATCGCCCCTTCCATGGGAGCCCCAATGCCTTGCGGGAGGCTCATCGCCAGGAGGCCGTCAAATTCTCGAAACCCTTAGAGATTGCTTTTCAAAAACTGCTCTATCGAGCGCTGTCAAAATCTCCAGACCTCCGTTATCAGAGCGCCAAAGCCATGTCCCTTGACCTGCGCCATGCTCTGGAAACAAGAGGTTTTCAGAAGTCCCAAGGGATGACATCAGCCTGTGTTGCGTTATTTTCCTTGCCTTCCCAAGAGGCTGTGCTGGCTTGGCCTGAGCAATCTTTGGCTAGCAGCGCGTCTTTGAGCTTTGAACTCAAGTTTGCTGGCAAGCCCTGCTTGGCTAGCATTTCACCTCTGTTAGTTCCCATTGATGCTTCTTGCGAGGGAGTACCTAGGTTTGTAGCAGGTCAACCTGCCGAAACGCATTCTTTGGCTCGTGCTGAGCTAAAGCCTCAGCTCTGGTTGTCCCATGGTCGGAACCTCCAGGGACTATCGCTGAATAATTTCGACTCTGGTGCATTGAGTCTGAGTCAGTTGCCCCCTTTCGCTTTACCTGAAGCAGTCCAGGACTTGGCTCTGACTGCTCGTTATGGTTTTGCTTTGACTAATAGGGCGCTTTATTGCTGGTCGTTGACGCCGGGAGATCAGGGTCGCGCTGAATTGTCGCTTGATGCTGTTTCAGCCGCAGCAGAGCGTTCGCAATGGCAATGCTTGTTAAATCATCAGTCTGACCTTCGCCAAGTTTTTCTCTCTCCCCAAGGACATTGGGCTGCGATCGCGAAACGATGCCATCGGGAACTCGCTGCAAAATCCCCTCTGTCAGGGGCAGATTCTTTGCTGCTGACCCAGTTGAGCCATCAGTCTGAAGGAAGCTTTAGGTCTCGAAAAGACGAAGTACGGGAACTCAAGCTTCGCCCGTCTGAAACCTTAATGGATGTTCAGCTGTTGGACCGTCGCCATGGGGCAGCCTTGATTTCCAGCCCAGGTGAGCCCCCGCGTTTGGGTTTGTTTAGTCGTCGAGGGCAGTGGCTGAGTCATTTCACCCTGCCTGTGTCCTTGGATTATTGGGTTCGGGGGATTCCAGCCTATGAGCTGTGGGCCTTGGAAGCGGGTCATCCTAAAGTCTTGCTGAAGTTGGGACTCAAGCCCTTTCGGCTTGAGCGGATTCCTCTGGCGATCGCCCCAGAGCAGATCCATCCATTGCCCTGGGGCTGTGTGCTATTCAATCAGGCTGGGGAAATTCTCCTATTAAATCGAGAGGGCCAATCCTTGGGGCAATTACAGGTGCCTTTGCCCAAGGATTGCCAGAAGTTATGGCTCATAATCCTTGCCCCCCACTGTTTGGTGGTTGTGATTCAGCAAGCCATGGGTATCAAGCTATTACCCCTGGACCTGCGCCAACTAGAGCTAATGCTGGTTTTCTAAGTCAAGCAGCGCTGGAGTCAAAGCTGATTCAGCAATCCTTGACAATAGGCTCGTACTGAAAATCTTGTGGAATCTCAGTGGACTCTAATTCAAAAGAAAACCTTAAGCTCCTGATTACCTGTGATCCTCTAGATCCCTCATCATCAGAGTTTCTTAAGGCGTGATCCCTGAGTTGGTCGCATACGATGCCTGATAACATAATTCTTAATGAAAGGCATAAGGTAAAGTTTGTCTTTTCGGATAAGTCCGTAACATCCTAGTCATCCTGTATGGGATTTTGGTTGGTTCTGTTATATAGATCTACTTAGTTCTTGATGCAGGATTCACCCCTGTCTGACTCTTCAAAACGTGGTCATGACTGACTAGTCTGCTGGTTCAGATTGAATCTCCTCATTCAATCCTGGTGTTATCCGATAGGGGCAAAAGGGTCTTTATCTGTTTTTTTATTTGCTTAGGGGCTTTTCTCCTGAGTGCCTACCTAAGGCAGTCTGCTTTTTTTTGATTCGCTCTTAGGCTTTGGGGTCAACTTTTTAGGAAACATTTGTGATAGCCGTTAACGAAGCCACCTTTCAGCGCGAAGTGATTGAGTCGCCGCTTCCGGTCTTGATTAACTTCTGGGCGCCTTGGTGTGGGGTTTGCCGCCTTGTTAACCCAGTGCTGAATCAAATTCAGGCGCGCCTTAACCCAGGATGCAAGATCGTCAGTATCAATGCTGATGAGAACTTTAAAATTGCCAGTGCTTATCAGCTTAAGACCTTGCCAACCTTGATGCTGGTGCAGCAGGGGGAGGTTCGCGATCGCATTGAGGGCTTCAGCGAACGAGAGGAATTGGAGCAGGCTCTGCAACGACTTTTGTAGGTCAGGCTTTAGATTGAGCTGAGATCGCTCAGGCTTGCTTTTAAAGCCTTTGGGCAATCAGCTTGTCTGACCCATGCCTCTCTGCTCATTGACCGCCCGTAGAAATTAATCTTGCTGCATCGTCGGCTCAGATTGCTCCGCAAGCGCTGAGGTTTGCGGAGCAATTTCTGTTTTGAGCGAGCTTTCGTTCTTTCTATCGCAGGACCGTAGCTGCTACATTGCCATTTCTTGATATGTCGCCTAGATTCTGACTTGATCCTAGAGATAATCCCTTGGAATGATGGGCTTTATCTTCTCTGTGTAGAATGAGAAAGATTTGCCCGAGACCCAGTTTTAGCGGATCTGAACCAGAGCCGAGGCCAAGTAATGGAAATTCTGTACGACTACGCATGGCTGATTCCAGTCCTGCCGCTGTTCGGTGCGATGTTGGTTGGCATTGGACTGTTGTCGTTCAATGATGCAACCAATAAGTTGCGCCAGGTGAATGCGATCGTCATTCTCACCCTTATGGGAGCAGCTGCAACCCTTTCTTTTGCGCTCCTGTGGAGTCAGATCCAGGGGCATGAAACCTATTTGCGGACCTTTGAATGGGCCGCTGCGGGTGATTTTCACCTTTACATGGGCTACACCGTTGATCACCTCACAACTCTGATGTTGGCGGTGGTTACCTCGGTGGCGATGCTGGTGATGATTTACACCGACGGCTACATGTCCCATGACAAAGGATATGTTCGCTTCTACGCCTATCTCAGCCTCTTTAGTGCCTCCATGTTGGGCCTGGTTCTGAGCCCTAACTTGGTTCAGATCTACGTGTTCTGGGAGCTGGTGGGCATGTGTTCCTACCTGCTGATTGGCTTTTGGTACGACCGCAAGGGTGCTGCTGATGCCTGCCAGAAGGCCTTCGTTACAAACCGGGTAGGTGATTTTGGCCTCTTGCTCGGCATGTTAGGCCTCTATTGGGCGACGGGGACCTTTGAGTTTGCGCTGATGGGTGAGCGTCTAGAGACGCTGATCTCTTCGGGGGCTCTGAGTGCTGGCCTGGCCACGACTTTTGCGATTTTGGTCTTTATGGGACCGATGGCCAAATCGGCCCAGTTCCCGCTTCATGTTTGGCTGCCGGACGCCATGGAAGGGCCGACCCCCATCTCGGCGCTGATACATGCGGCGACCATGGTGGCTGCGGGCGTGTTCCTCGTGGCTCGTATGTTCCCTGTTTTTGAGCAGCTGCCTGCGGTGATGAATTTCATTGCCTGGGTGGGAGCCATTACGGCCTTCATTGGTGCAACGATCGCCCTGACTCAAAACGACATTAAGAAGGGCCTTGCCTATTCGACGATGTCCCAGCTGGGCTACATGGTTCTAGCGATGGGCGTTGGGGCTTACACCGCTGGTCTGTTCCACCTCATGACCCATGCCTACTTCAAGGCCATGCTGTTCCTTGGCTCTGGCTCGGTGATTCATGGCATGGAAGAGGTTGTGGGCCATGACGCAGTCCTTGCTCAAGACATGCGCTTGATGGGCAATTTACGCAAGTATATGCCTGCGACATCACTGACGTTCTTGGTGGGAACACTGGCAATTTCTGGGATTCCACCTTTTGCCGGTTTCTGGTCTAAGGATGAAATCCTGGGGGCGACTTTCCAGGCCAACCCAGTGCTGTGGCTGATTGGCTACGCCACTGCTGGTATGACGGCGTTCTACATGTTCCGCATGTATTTCATGACCTTTGAAGGTGACTTCCGAGGCACGGATACGACGATCAAGGGCCAGTTGAAGGCTGAAGCTGCTGGCGTTTTTGCCTTTGGTCCTGGTGCAATGCAGAAGCAAGAGCTGGCTGCAACGGCTGACCATGGCGGTCACGATGACCATCACCATGCGTCGGAGCCCCATGAGTCTCCCATCACCATGACGCTCCCGCTGATGCTTCTTGCGATCCCAGCAGCGCTGATTGGTTTGATTGGGACGCCTTTTGCCAATAAATTTGAGGCGTTCATCTTTCCGCCGAACGAAGTCATCGAAGCTGCCCATGAGGTGGACTTGATGGAGTTCCTCGTGAATGGTGGAAGCTCAGTAGGGATTGGCCTGATTGGCATTACTCTGGCTTCGTTGATGTATCGCACTAAGACCATTGATCCGGCTGCGATCGCCAAGCGCTTTGAGCCTCTCTACTGGTTTTCCCGCAACAAGTGGTACTTGGACGACATCAATAACCTGCTGTTCGTCCAGGGCAGTCGTCGTCTGGCCCGCCAGGTGCTAGAGGTGGATTCCAAGGTTGTGGATGGTGTGGTCAACTTGACCGGCTTCGTGACTCTCGTGACGGGAGAAGGCCTCAAGTACTTTGAGAATGGCCGGGCTCAGTTCTACGCATTGATTGTGTTTGGTGCGGTCTTGGGGCTCGTCGTTGTCTTCGGGGTGACTTAAAGCTGGATTCAGTCCCAAGTCTTTTGGGCATAGCCCCTGACAAGAGACTGGTTTAAGTCTGTAATCAAAAGCCCCCTGTCAAAACTGATAGGGGGCTTTCAATTACAGAAATAGAGGTTTTACTTCACAAATCATCTAAATATGATTGGAATTGAAAATGAGGTAGTGAGCGATCGCTTAAATGGCCCTCCGTACAACTACCCAAAATACTTTTATTCTCAGAGCAATTCAAAATTCTTTCGCCACAAGGTTTGGGTGATTCTGTAGATGGAGAAACCCATTACCTCGGAATAAGCTAGAGCTACAGCTGAATCAATAGCTGTCTTTGCGACTCCAATTGGCTTTTGAGACTACAGATATGAATGTCGTCCCCCGGACTTTTGTAAGCCCTCGGTCATGCTTTTCCGTGACGACTGTTGAGACTCAGCCTGATGACTTCTCCATCAAGACTTCCGCAGGATATTCCCACGGTGCTGGTCCGGTCAATGCGAGCGATCGCCCCCAGGTTAATAAGGGTCACAGCTCCCTCGGGGAGGATGCCCTGGCTGCAGAGAAGTTGGCAACCTTGAAGGCGAAGCTCCCTGGGGGAGCTGATGCCACCAAGCAGAAACCTTGTTTTCGCTTAGATCTGACGCTCCCCTACGGTCATGTTCTGTTTTAAATTGAACTGGCCTTGAATCAAGATGCTGCCAGGCGATCTTTCCTTGTAGAAGATTCTTCCTCGTTAACGATTCAGGTTCGATATATTTGCTCCATTTCTTGGACCCATAATTGAAGCGGGACTTAAAGCTTCCCTAAGACTGCCCCGTTGGTTTGAACCAGGTTCTACGATTGGGGCAGTCTTATTATTTTTATCTTCCTAATTGGGGCACTCATTATTTTGAGCCAATTAGCCGTTTATTATTGTCTTTAATTTCCTGGGTTTTATGGCAAGTATTACGTTGGCGGGTCTATCTCCTATTTATACGGAGAATGCCGCTGCGATCGCGCTAGATGTCACTGCTCAGTTTGATGCTTCGGGGTTACCGACCAACCTTGCGGGCTATGAACTGACTGTTGCGATTTCTAGTGGGGCCTTGCCGTCAGACCGGTTGACTGTGGGAGAGGGCGTAGTGACCTTGGATGGTCGCATTGTGAAGGTCAATGGCCAGGACGTCGCGACCTTTAGCGGTGGGATTGGGGGGGAGGACTTCACAGTCCTCTTTGGCAATAATGCGGATGCTGCTTCAGTCTTGGCGGTGTTGCGTTCCCTTCGCTATGAAAATGTGTCAGATAGTCTGGCAACCGGCGATCGCCAAGTTGCTGTTTCCCTTGGGGTTGCAGGTCAGACGGTTGTAGCTCCTGTGGTGAAGACCGTTGCGGTCGCTGGGGTAGACGATCTGCCCACTGTTTCTCAAACGCTGACCTTGTACGATGGCACGACCGGCAGGAGGCCAGATCAGTCAGGTGCTGCTGCGGGTGGCCCTTGGCTGTCATATATTGATCAATTTGAGCTGTTAGGCTCGGGCTCCATTGATGCGGTAGCCGATGCCAATGGGACTGTCTTGACAACAGACTTGGCGATCAGCGGAGGCTTCAGTAACTATCAGGCTGGATTTGGTTTTGGGAACATTTCGCTGACGCCTGTCAATAATCAATTTCCTGCCTTGGACCGCAACTTGGGATACACCTTCTCGTTCTCGGGGCAAATCTTGTCTGAACAGAGGAGCAGTACTGCCAATAAAAATAACGATGGCAAAGATGACCGAGCAGGATTTAGTTTGCTCTTGCTCAGTCAGGATCAACAAGGGATTGCGCTTAACTTTTTTGAAGATCGTATTTGGGCCCATGAAGACGGTTCAACGCAATCCGATCCTTCCCTAGAGCCTGATGCTAATCCTCCAAGCGATTTTCGGACGCTGTTTACTCAAGCAGAGGGGGTTGGCGTTGATACGACTCAGCTGAATCGCTATGACGTTGTCGTTAAGGACGACTTGTATCAGCTCTCATCGAATGGTGTGGCAATTCTTCAGGGGAAACTGAGGGATTACACAGGCTACGAGCCGCCAGCAGTGCCGTCACCCTTTGGTGATATTTCCCTGCCTGACTTTAATGAGTTGCCGAGTTTGGTCTTTTTAGGGGACTTATCGCCTTCTGCTGGAGGCAGCACTCGCATTTCTGAGATATCGGTGAGTACTCCAGATAGTAACCCTACGATTACCGTCAATTCAGGGAATGTGCTGGCGTTCCCTGAGTTGCTCCTCAATGATCTTGATGGTGACACAGGTGCAACCAGCGTCACGCTTTCAGTAGATCGGGGAAGTTTTGCTCCCAGTAGTGATGTGAACTTGGTGCTCACGCCCACTATCTTGTCTGGCGGAGGAGGAGAATTGCAGCTCACGGGGACGCTCCGTGATATTAACGCTTACCTGAGTGATTCATCCCGTTTGGGCTATCAGCCTGATCCGACTTTTAGTGGAGCGGTGCCCATTGCAGTGACCTTTGATCAACCGGCAATTAGCAAGCTGGACTTTGATTTGGATGGCTTCAGTGACTTGCTTTGGTATAACCAGGCGACTGGCAGTACGGCCTATTGGTCGATCCAGGAGGTTTCTGCTAACGAAGGTGCCGTTTCTAGAGCGTTTCTCACTGATGTGCCGTTGCTCACCGATTGGGAAATTGTGGGTACCGCAGATTTTAATGGTGATGGTCAGGAAGATATCTTCTGGCGCAAGTACGATACATTCGAAAATGCAGTTTGGCTGATGAATGGCGATCGTCGTGAGACCAGCCAATTTTTGACAACTAACAAGAAATTGGAATCGCCTGACTGGCGCTTAGAGTCAGCGGGTAACTTTGATCAGGATGCGAATATTGAGTTTATCTGGCGTCATGCTCAATCGGGAGCTATGGCCCTGTGGGAACTCAATGGTGCAGACTTTTCCGAAGCTGAATTTCTTGACTTAACAGTCTTAAATCTTGGAGTCAATGGTGGCTTTGGGAATCTTGACTGGCAGATTGCTGCAACGGGAGATTTCAATGGGGATTCTGTGGATGAACTGATTTGGCGTAACGCTTCTACGGGGCAGAATGCCATCTGGACAATGAACGGACCTGTGCTGGAAACTGCTAGCTTCCTGCCTAGCCTGGATGCTGCTGCTTGGGATATTGTGGGTGCTGCTGACTATACCCGAGATGGCAAGGTTGATTTGGCTTGGCGTAATAGTGTCTCGGGTGCCAATGCTATCTGGGAAATGGATGGTTTATCTAAAGTCAGTTCTACTTTTATTCCTCAATTAAGCTCCACAGACTGGATTGCTGTGGGGACTTAACGAACTCAGGAAATCTTTCGAGTTTTTGAATTTATTTTTTCAGAGTTTTAGTCATTTAAAATCCTTTGAAGGGTGAAAAAAATACCTTTCAAAAGCTTCCGTAAAGCCTCGGGGTTTCAGGGTTTCTACCTGTAAAACCGAATAGATAGTGGTTGGTCCTGCAAGCATTTACTGAGTTATTTCCGGGTAAAGCTTGCGGTTCGCTATCTCTGTTCTACTCTGTTTGGAGAATTTCCCATGGGCGTTGCGATTCCTGCCATGATTATCATCATTATGGTTTTGACCCGAGGTGTAATGACAGAAGATGCTGATGCCTAGAGGTTTTGGGCGTATTCCCAGTCCGTTTATGCTTTCAACTATAACGGGGGTGATTTCGTCTTCACAGGTCTAGAGTGACACTTCTGCGATCGCCTCCAGGTCAACTGCAAATGATTCTGGGGTCTGTTTATTGTTACCTCGGCAGCGGTTGAGAAAGTTGCAGCGATCGCACATTTTTCCCCATGGGATTTGAGGCAATGCTTCTCCTTGTTGGTATTTCCCCATCCACTGATTGAGTTGATGGGTTTGCTCGACGATGCTTTGCCTGATTTGTTTATGTTTCTGTGGACTGTAAGGAAGTCGTAATGACTCTGGTTGACGATTGCCGTCTTTGCCGCGTACGAACCAGTAGGTCATTGAAACCTGTTCCGGTTTGTACTGGCTGGTTTCGACGAGGCTAAAGCAGTAGAGCTTGGTTTGCCAGTCGTCCGCTAAGGTCTGAGCTGTAATGGGCTTGGGGTAGGTTTTCCAGTCTAGGATTTGAGCTTGTTCTGCTTCACGAATGAGTAGATCGTAAATGACGCTGAAGCTATGGCCCCCTAGGCTAAAGCTGCGCAGATGCTCGCTGTCGTATTGGGCTCCTGGCCTGGGGGCTAGCAGTTGAGGATTGGCTTGATGCAGGGCCTCAAAGGCTTGGCGCATCGCCTCTTGGCCATGGAGCAAGGCTGCCAGGGGCAGCTCAAGCTGAGCCTGCTGCATGAGCAGATGGAAACGATTGCCCCAGTCCAGGCTGTTTTGCTGTTGCTCTGCAGGGGGCGGGGTGAACTGTTCCAGGACGCTGTATTGGAATTTTCGCGGGCAGCTATCTAGTAGGCTAAGTAGCCCTTGGGAGAGGCGAAGCATGGGACGGTTCGTTGCTTGCTAAAGGCGAAGAAATTAGCTTTCGAGACTGATTCTTTGGGGGGGGGTCCTATCTTGACCTGACCGGAGGTTAAAAGGCGAGGGGATAGATCAGGTATTGGGTGAAGAAGAGAATCCAGATGAACTGGTAGAAGAGAGTGATGCTGCGGCGCTGTTTGAGGTTGACGCGCTGGCTAATGAGCCAAAAGATGCCCAGGGGGATTAATTGGCTGAGGAGGAGGAGCGGGAGTTTGGCTGGGGTAAGGAACGTGATTGCTGCGATCGCCATTCCCCCATAACAAACTGTGATCACCCAGCGGGCCAGATTGAAGATCCGTCTAGCTCCAAGGCGTAGGGTGAAGGTTGAGATGTTGTATTGGCGATCGCCTTCCATATCGGGAATATCTTTGAAGATGGCGATGGCGAAGGTGAAGACCAGGACGAATAAGGTCAGTGCAATCAAGTGGGGTGGCAGGGCAAACTTGCCTACAAAATGCCAGAACAGGCCCAGGTTAACGATGACGCCGCGCACGGTGAAGATGCAGACCGATGCCCAGAAGGGAAAGCGCTTGAGGCGAAAGGGCGGTAAAGAATAGGCCGTGCCGATGGCGAGACTAATGGCTACAGTCGTTAGGAGCCAAAGGCTTTGGGGGAGGGCAAAGAGGGCGATCGCTAGGGCTGCCATGCCAGTAAAGCCGACAATGCCTTGCCCTTGTGTGCGGGAAAATTCCCCGGAGGCTAGGGGGAGATGGGGTTTATTGATGCGATCTATGGCGACATCAGTGAGTTGGTTGAGCCCCACGATATAAACGTTGCCACAGAGGCAAGCAATCCAAGCCCAAAGGAAAAGGCTGAGGTTTTGGGAGCCACTCAGGAGGAATAGGCTGAGCGTGCTACAGGTCGTCCCAATGATGGTGTGGGGTCGGCTAAATTTCCACAGTGCGTAGAAGCGTTGGCCGGGGCTGAGGGAGCGAAAGAGTGAGGGTTGAGCTGTCATCCTGGCAAGCCGTGAGTATGCTGAATTCTGTTGCTAGGCTAGCGATTGGGAGCAGGCTGAATCTTAGGCTTTCTGCGAACCGTGATAAACCGATGTAATCCGCAGCATCTTGATAAGTTGCGACATCCAAATACATGGAATATCGCTCAAACATAGAGATTAGGAACTGTACTTTACAAAAGTCAGTCCTATGACTCCTTTCGCAGCAGGTTTTTTTCCGTGAAGCTACGATATAAGCGGGCAATTGCGGAATATACTTCAGCCAAAATGTAGTAGTTCCACAGATGCAAATAACGGCCGAGACTGGGATTCTGCCCAATGCATATCCGCTCAATCTTGTTCGGTTTGCTTGCTTGGTATCTACTGCATCGTGACTCGATGGGTTCTGCTGTTGTTTCAGCAGCCTAATGCTCTAATTCGTGCCTCTGTCAGGGGGAATGACCTATGCCAACTATCGCAATTTTCGCAATTTTCGCAATTGTTTTAGTGCTAACGTCTGATTCTAAGGAGCCTAAAACTGAGCTTCCTACTACAGCGCCCGATATGGGTGATGATCCTACGGACCTACTGGCTCAGGCTTTGGATGCTTATATCAAAGACAAGAAAAAGCCTCGGCTTTAAGTGGTTTTAAGCCTTACTTTGGATGACTGGATGGTTTGTTGTGTCTCCCAGGATCTTCTGTAGGCCTGTCTGAAACCATGACAGCTCCACAAGTACATTACTGAATGTTGTGAGTGCGATTCCCCGGAAGTTCTGCTTCCGGGGAACTTGTGTTTTAAGGAGATGTTGGAGATGTAGAGGTTACGCAATCGAATGGTGGATAAGGGAATGGTTAAGGTTAAGGCTTGAATGGGGAAATAAGAGATTTGGCTGTCGGTTGGGAGAGTCGCAATTTGGTGGCCTTGGCGGAGATTGCGGCTGATTGGCGACATCCGATTTTGGGTGAGGCGATCGCGGATCTCCTTAAAAACGTAGACTGCTCTGGTGTGGAACAGCTCTAGGACGCGATCGCCATGGCCTCAGACTCTCAACCTGTGAATGGGAAGCAACCGATAGATTCAAAACAGCCAAGCGAACGGTTGCAACAGCACCTCAAGTACAACGGCAAGAAATATAGCTTTGAGTCCAGCACGCTCAAGTTGCCCAATGGCGTGGAAGCCACCTGCGATTGGATTCAGCATCCCGGTGGTGCTCTAGCGGTGCCAGTGTTGGCCGATGGCCGGTTTGTGCTGATTCGGCAGTACCGCTTTGCCACGGAGGGCTGGCTGCTAGAGTTTCCGGCGGGAACGTTGGAGCCGGGGGAAGATCCGGGGGAGACGGTGAAGCGGGAGCTGGAGGAGGAGGCGGGCTATCGCGGGCATCGCTGGCAGAAGCTGAGTGAGTTTTTCCTGGCTCCGGGCTATTCCGATGAGGTGATTTATCCCTATTTGGCAACGGATTTGGAGAAGCTGGCGCTGCCGCCTGCCCAGGATGAGGATGAGCAGATTGAGGTGGTGCTGATGACGGGGGTGGAGCTGGAGGCGGAGTTGCGATCGGGGCGGGCGATCGATTCGCGGATTGTGACGGCCTATTGGCTGGCGAAGCCTTATTTGACCTAAGTCACTCACCGGATTTGGTTTCGCTCAACCCTTGGCTAAAGCTGATGCTGGCTGGCTGAAGCAAGGAGGTTTGCAGACTGTTAAGATCATCGCGCTGATCGCTACCGCTCTCCATGACTGACCGCATCTTGTTTTGGCACCGCAAAGACCTTCGCATTGTAGATAACGTGGGGCTTGCGGCGGCGCGGGAGCATGGCCCAGCTGTGACAGGAGTGTTTTGCCTAGACCCCGGCATTCTCCAGGCGGATGATGTGGCCCCGGCGCGGGTGAAATACATGTTGGGCTGCTTGGAAGCCTTGCAACAGGATTATCAGAAAGCGGGTAGTGAGCTGCTGATTTTGCAGGGTAAGCCGGAGCAGAAGTTGCCGGAGCTGGCCAGGGCTCTGGATGCCAAGATTTGCTACTGGAACCGAGATGTGGAACCCTATGCCAAGGCTCGGGATAAGGCTGTCTATGAAGCGCTGAAGGAGCCGGGGGTTGAGGTTCACGCTCGCTGGGACCAGTTGCTCCATGCGCCGGGGGAGATTCGCAGCGGCAAGGGCGACCCCTATACGGTTTATGGGCCGTTTAAGAAAAATTGGTTTGGGCAGGCGAAGACAAAACCCGTTGAGACTTTGGCAGGTTGTGAGGGATTGTCGGCGGCGGAGCGTGAGCAAGCGGTAGGTGCGGGGGCAACTGAGCTACCTTCGCTGAAGGATCTAGGTTTTCGCTGGGATGCAAAGCTGCCGTTGGCTCCAGGCAGTGCTGCGGCCTATGAGCAGTTGTCAAATTTCTGCGGTGGGCAGCAGACGATTCTGGGCTATGACGACCAGCGGAATTTCCCTGCTGTTGTGGGAACATCTTTCCTTAGTGCTGCGTTTAAGTTTGGAGTGCTGGGCATTCGGGATGTGTGGCAGCGGACGATGGAGGCCTATGGTGCTAGCGAGGCGGATGAGGCTCGGCGTGGCGTGATTGTCTGGCAACAGGAGCTGGCTTGGCGGGAGTTTTACCAGCATGCGATGTACTTTTTCCCTGACTTAGCCAAGGGTCCCTATCGGGAGCTGTGGCAAAAGTTTCCCTGGGAGAACAATGAGGGGCTGTTCCAGGCTTGGTGTGAGGGGCGTACGGGCTACCCGATTGTGGATGCTGCGATGCGACAGTTAAATGCAACGGGTTGGATGCACAACCGTTGTCGGATGATTGTGGCGAGTTTTTTGACGAAGGATTTGATTATTGATTGGCGTTGGGGGGAGAAGTATTTTATGCAGAAGCTGGTGGATGGGGATTTGTCTGCCAATAATGGCGGCTGGCAGTGGAGTGCGTCCAGTGGGATGGACCCGAAGCCGCTGCGGATTTTTAATCCTTATACTCAGGCGAAGAAGTTTGATAAGGAGGCGAAGTATATTCGCCATTGGGTGCCGGAGCTAAAGTCGGCGGATGTGGGGTCGATTATTAGTGGGAAGTTAGGGGCGCTGGAGCGGGTGGATTATCCGGAGGCGATCGTCGTGCATAACGATCGCCAGCGGGAGTTCAAGGCAATTTATGCCAGCTTGAAAAATTAGCGATCGCCTCCCCAATAAACATAGAGGTTGCCCTGCTCCATTTGGTAGGTCTTATTGGCTGTACTGGATTGCTGGTAAACCAAGCCACCGCGTTGATCGGTGTAGGTGAAGGGCTGCTCGGGATTAGGCACAAAGCTATTGATGACGCCGTCATCCCAGATAATATCCACCAAGCCTTGGCGCATGGAAAAGACGCAGGGTCTGGCGACGGTGTATGAACTGTTGTCGTTGGGGACGTATTTGCAGAAGGATCGTAGGGATTCGGCTTGGGCGGGGCGGGGAGAAGCGAGCAGCGGCAAGGTAACAACAAACGCAGCTGCTAACAAATTCTTAATGGATTTGGGTTTCATGGTTGGATGCAACAAACTTCTTCAAGGAACAACAGCTTGTTCGAAGGGCTTTTCGCGAAGTTTGTTGCACTTTATGTTTGTCTCAGATTCTTGATGAGTCGATTGGGGCGAACTTCATGCACATTGCTGTAGATCTCTGGATGATTGAGCAGCATGTAATGTTCGTACTCAAACCAGTGCATTTCCGCTTTCTCTTGGTTGCAGGCTAAGCAAATGACCCATAAGTTCGCGAAGTTTAGGGAGAGCCAGGGATATTGAGCCCGAGGCAGTTTGTGGTCAATGGTTCTGTGATGTCCTGGAGTACTGAAGCGTTCTTGGCAGACGGGGCAGCTATAGCCTGAATTTTGGCGAACCCAGTCTCTGCTTTCTTGGGTGCTGCCGCATTCGCCGTCGCCGTTGATGTTTCGCCAGTAGTCGTATTTGCGATAGTCTTCGAAGTCTTCTGGGGTGAGGCGGTGGTATTGCTTCTTGCCCAGTTCGTCTGCTTGTTGAAATAGCTGCTCTAAGCTTTGTTCTTCTGGGAAATCGCTTTGGGGCATGGGCTGGGCGTTGAATCTGATGGGATTATTGGAATGGATAAGTCGGCTGGATTAGCGTTTCTTTTTAGAACGCCTGTTTGTCTTCTGCTTGCCTTTGAAGCTGATGATTTCGGCTTCGGTGTCTGGAAACTGCTGGTCGATTAGTTCCGACATTTCGGTTGAAACAGCAGCCATCTTTTGGGTGAAAGCTTGTCGCTCTGCCTCGGTTTGGTATTTGTTGCCGATGCGATCGGCTTCTAGGAAAAGGGTCTCTAGACTGGGTAGCTCGTCGTTGAGTTTGGCTTGGAGCGTTTCAAGGTGGTTGTGGAGGTCGATGACATTTTGCCAGCCCACATTGCGTAAGCCTGCTTGTTTAATTTGCTTTTGCTCTACCTTGGGTAGTTGGTTACGCTGGGTGCTGTTGTGTCGTTGGACCTCTCGATAGGTCATGCCATTGAAGGTTCTTGCAGGCTTCTTTTTTGATGCCATGGGCTTTAACCTTGGGTCCATTTGAAGAGTCGAGCTGCTGCTTTGCGAAGCTCGCTGTCTTCGTATCGCATGAGCTGCTTGATGTCGATCGCCAGCTTGAGTCGAATTTGATCCACTAAATTTTTGAGTGCCTTATTGTCTTTCTTCAATACTTCGTTAACGTCAGACAGCGCTTCAGTCTTCTTCTCCAAGGTTTGAACGGTGCCACTGAGCTGTTGGTTCTGAGCTTGAAGATCGTTAATGCGTTGTTGGAGGGCAGCTTGCTCCTTATCTAAATCGCCGCGTTTGACTCGAAGCCCATTGTTGCGAGATTCTGCTTCTGCTACAGACTTTTGGAGTTGTTCGTATTCAGCTTTTGCTTTTTTGAGCTGGCGCTCGGCTTGACTACGCTGTTGACCAAAGCGCTGATTATTCTTGCCAAGCTCTATATTCTTGTCTGCGAAGGAGGCAACTAATTCAAGAATGCTGGGCTCTTGGTCCATTAGGGCTAAGAGTCGTTCACAATTTTCTGTAGACAGCTCCTGGCTGATGTTCTTGTTAATGCCGTATTGCAGTTTCAGAGAATCTTGGAGCTGTTTCTTGGTCGCCATATCTATTGCGGTCTCTAATGGACCTTAGAAATTCATATATTGCTGAATGCCTCACTCAGGTGCTTCTTCATTTGAAAAAACGGGAGCTATCAGTCTTGCCAATTATTATACGCTCCCTATAATTTGTCTTCTGCATTCTTGCCGAACTGCTTGCAACGCCATGGCCTGGAGTTAGAAACCGTCGCGATCGCCTGCCCCAAAGCCAAACACGCTCAAAATGCTATTGACGCTAAACAGCGACAAAATACTGCCAAAGCTAACGAAGCTAATTAGGCTCCCAATACAGCCAATACTGAGGATGCTGCCGACGCTGCCGACGCTCAAAATACTGCCAACGCTACCAATACTGAGAATGCTACCCACGCTGCCCAGACTCAAAATGCTGCGATAGCTGCCCCGGCTAAGGATGCCTTCGGCGGGAATGACGAAGCCATTGAGGAGGGTGAAGGGATTGGGAATTCGGCTGAGTAGGCTGGTCACGGCAAGCAATTTAATGACGGTGCTGGTTGAGGAAGTTGAGGATGTCGGCGTAGACAGGCTGGCGGTTTCGGAAAGGTACGGACAGCGCACCGACGATCCCAGGATGGTCAATTCCATCGTACCGATGAACCTCAACGACGCCACCCTGTTGGAGCACTTTTGCCGATAAATTCTCAATGTTGCGGGGAAAAACAACGCTGTCGTCGTTGCCGTAGAGCAGTAGTAGCGGAGGCTCGTTGCCATCAACGTAGTTGATGGGTTGGGAGATGGGGTAGTTCTCGACCGGTCCAAAGAGGATGGGTTGGTAGGCCTGGTCGAAGGGCAGGAAGTCGTAGGGGCCTGCTAGGCCAATAAAGCCTTTGACATTGTGGTGGGTTTCGGGACGTAGATAGTCTTCGTTGAGGGTGAGCAGTGCGCTCATTTGGGCTCCGGCGGAATGGCCGGAGAGGAATATCTGGTTTGGGTCGCCGCCGTATTGTTCGATGTTGTTGCTGACCCATTCCACGGCCTCGGTGGCGTCGGCCATGATGGCCGGGAATTTGACGTTGGGGTGGTAGCGGTAGTCGGGCAGGACGACGACGTAGCCTTCCTTGGCTAGGGATTCAGCGACGAAGCGATAGTCTGATTTATAGAATTTGAGGCAGGCTCCCCAGCAGCCTCCGTAGAAGAAGACTATAACGGGGGCTGCTTGTTCGGCGGTTTGTTGAGATTGAGGAGGGAGATAAATATCGAGTTTGTTTTCGGGGTGGGTGCTGTAGGCAATGTTGGTCTGGATGCGATCGCCGGTCACCCATGCCAAGCCATTGACGAGCTTGAGCGAGGCCGCTGCCGGATTGCGCATGGCCCAAATGGCGAGGGGAAGTAGGATAGGAGCAAGGCCACGATGCCTAGGCTAAGAAGGCGTAGCTTGAGAACAGTCATAGAGGTGGCGATTCTTCCGGAGGTTTGGGGTGCAATCGCAAAGTAAATGGCTGGAGTTGCGATATCGCAACTCCAGCCATTTCTATCCTAGCGAGTTCCTCGAAGACCAACTTGACGTTGGCTTTTCTACTGGCTCACCTCGGTATGTCATCAGGAATGGGATTAAGCGATCGCCTCCCAGCCTTGCCAAATGTTTAGCCCTTGGGAACCAGTGACCTGGTTGCCATTCAGTAATACTGCACCTTGCCATCCTTGGGTTTGATGTCTGATCAGCAAATCAGTTTTACCATCTTCATTTTGGTCACTGGTCCCGACAATGTCCCAGCCAGCCCAACCGGCAATACCCTGAGAGCTCACAATTTGTTGCTCAGCATTAAGTTCAAAGATGCCGTGCCAGCCTTCGGTTTTATGCTGCGCAACTAGCTCGGTTCTGCCATCGCCATTGAAGTCGCCAGCCCCCTTGATGTCCCAACCGGCCCAGACGTTAATGCCATTGCTGCTCTGAATGATGTTGCCATCGGCACCACCCATATTCCAAACGCCATACCAATCTTGGGTTTGGTGCTTAATCAGAATGTCCGGCGTTCCATCATTGTTGAAATTGCCGGTTCCAATGATGTCCCAGCCAGACCAGCCGACAATACCTTGACTAGATTGAATATTAGAACCATCCATATAGAGAATGCCGTACCAGTCGTTCTCTATATTCTCAATGACAATGTCTGTTTGTCCGTCGTTATTGAAGTCTCCGGTGGCCTTGGGGGTCCAGCCCGTCCAGAGTGATGTAGTACCAGTAACATTACCGTTCTGGTCCATAAAGCTAATGCCACTCCAGGAATGCTGGGGGTTATAGATCAGTAGGTCATTTTGGCCATCACCGTTGAAGTCGTTGCTGGCAAGCTGGTCTGTGGCCAGGTCTACCTTGACGTTGAGATCGCCAATAGTCACGGTGCGCTCTACAACCCTTTGTCCCAAAGCGCCGTTCGTGAAATCAATCTCATAGGTTCCGGGGTTGAGAGCAAGCTGATAGCCGCCGGAGCCGAAGGTCGTTGTGCTAAAGACCTGGCCGCTACTGTTGGTGGCAGTGACATTAATTCCGCCTAGACCCTCACCTACGGTGTAAAAATCATCGTCAATGACCGCGTCATTGAAGGCTACGCCAGTCAGAAAGACGCTGCTACCAGATCGGGCAAAATTTTGCGTCGTGAGTAGAGAGTTGAGGCCTTGAAAATTACCTTGAATGGCACCGATGCCAATTTCACGAAAGTTGCCGTTGAGGATATTCTCGCGATGGCCTTCACTCCTGAAGAGACCATCATGCTGACTCGCAATGGAACCCGTGAGGTCGAGAGTTCCTGAAGTTCCATTGTGGGAAAGGTTTTCGCCCCAGGCCTGACTTCCTGTGAAGACGTAGTTGGCTTGAACCATGCGCTCCCTCGCACTACTTCCGTTTGCACCAGTATGGGAAAAGATGTCTTGATCGATCATCCACTGGCTGTGGCCACGAGCGGCATTGATCAAGTTGAAGTTAAAGGCTAAAGCTTGCTTGGCGCTACCGTTAATCGTCCCGCTGGCGAGCCCGTCGTTGAGGCCAATGCCTTGCCTTTGAGCTTCTGCGTTGGGATTGGCACGGGCGCGGTTGACGAGTTCGAGCATGTACTGCTCTTGAGCGGTTGGAGTCGCCATATCAATAGTCCTGATGAGAGCTTGTTGTTGTGAGTAGAGGGTGTTGAGATGTGGCTAACGCCTATGACTCAGGTCATTCTTGCCGAGGATTCCAAAGCGTTGAATGCTGAGGTTGAAAGGAAAGGAAAGCACTAAACGATTTAGAGCTTTAATCTCTTTGCTGAAATGCTGCTAATTCAAGCTAAAAAGAAAGCATTTACCTATTCTTCGTGATCTCTTTATGCTTGCGGTTTGGCTAGAACAGCAAGCTTGGGCCGTAGGCTTTCCTAGAGTTACGCTTTAATCAATCTAGCCATGCTGTGTAAGAACGACAACTGTAAATACAAGATGGACGAGCCCTTTTCCCGGAAGTTGATTTTGCTTTGACGGAAGCAATTTATGCGTTGTTCCGGATTGGATAGAATGACACCTAGAAGGAAATCTTATCTGTCTAATTTTGTTTGCTATCTTGTGAAAAATTAGTGTTTAAATGTCGAAGTTCCTTTTACTTTTGATGTTGCTAGCACTATGACAAAAAATCTGTGCTGTGGAGGCTAGGGGAATACTCGTCTGCTCAGGCAAGACGGCGAAACAGCTTCAGGAGAAGCTGCAATAGCTAGGTGATGATGCCTTTGTCTGGGGGGCTAGCGAATCAATTGCAAGGCAAAGTGGCCAGAGTGTAATCTTCATTACTCCAGTCACCTTGCTCCCAGCAACCAGGAAGTGGTCATTGCCCAACAGAATCACTGCTAGTCAATGACCGAATCTCCGGCAGGCTGAGATTGCAAGGCTCTCTCAATCTTCCTCTTTAAAGATGTGGAAGCAACTAGACAAACTGCACTGCGCCGCTCTCCAGGGCTAAGGCCTCATTGCCTTGGGTTTTGACAATGGCAATCAGCTCATTGTCGCCGTGGAATAGGGCATCACCGCCGCTGCCCATGCTTTGTAGGCGGTAGTCCCCTGCTTCGCCGTTGAGCTGGAGCATATCACCCTGGCTGGCATTGAAGTCACGGATGAAGGCGAAGTCGCTGGTGCCCCAGGTTCCATCTTGACCATCGTTGTAGTAGGTCTGATTGGCATCGCCGAGGACAAACAGATCGCTTCCGGCACCACCGCGCAGGATGTCGATTTCACCAACACCACCTGTAGTTGTGCTAGCACCAATTAAGATGTCATCACCGCCACGACCGGAGAGACGATCGCGACCAGCACCACCGCGAATTTTATCGGCATCTGATGTGCCACGGAGGCGATCGCGATTGGCGCTGCCTTCAATCAGGTTAGAAACTGGGGCTGGTGAGGGCTCAGGAGTCGCAGGGACTGGCTGTTCAATGATGGGCTGTTCCATGATTGGCTGGGGAACAGGGCTGGGCGTGGGAGCTGGCGTGGGCTCCGGTGTCGGTGTCGGAGCAGAAATAGGCTGAGTTGGAGTGGGTTGTGTAGGAGCAGGTTCGACTG
>CALECT010000152.1 GCA_937949725.1 uncultured Pseudanabaenaceae cyanobacterium | reverse complement strand
GCTTGACGGCTTGGGTAGAACCAACTTTTTGTTGGACTTTGGGAATCGTTTCTTCTGCTCTTTGTTTGATTCGGCCATCGGGAGATTGCTGGGCGAGGGTTTGCAATAGGCCGATCGCCTTGGGCGTTTCCATGGCTCCCAAGGCCCCAATTAGCGAAACCTGGGTCATGAAGTCCGTTTCACGGGCGACATCGCTGAGACGATTGATAATGCGTTCCAAGTTTGCAGGAGACTGGCCGCTGGAGATGGCTCCTAGGCCTCGGACTGCTGCCATGCGCAGGGGGGCAGGGGTGCCGGGGGCGGTGTAGTCGAGGATGAGGTCGAGGGCGGATTCGGAGGTTTTCATTTGGGCTAGGGCTGCGATCGCCCCCCCGCGCACCATTTCATTTCGGCTCTGGCGCTCTTTGAGGATGGATTTCATCAACTTGAGGACGGGCTTTTCCTTGGTGCCATCGTCGAGATCAGCGAGGGCCATGCTGCCCAGGACGCGGATGGCGGCGGCTTCGACGCGGTAGGTGGGGTCGCCTTTTTCGGCGATCGCACCTACCGCCTTATAGCTCTTGAGCGTTTTGAACTTGCCCAAGGCGCTGACCACAGCGCGGCGCACCTTGGGATTTTTGTCCTTCAGCCCAGGGAGCAGAGCCTCGAAGGCTTGGTCAAGCTGGATGCTTCCGAGGGACTGGGCCACTTCGAAGCGGACGCCCCAGAAAGCTTCGTCGGTGAGGGCTTGGCCTAGGGCTTTGACCGCTTCGAGGCCTCCTTTCTTGGCGATCGCATGGGCTGCAAACGTACGAGAGATAGGGTCGGGGTCATGGCTGAGTTGCGCTTTCAACTCGGCAAGGGGATAGACTAGCTCGACGGTTTTGAGGTAGTCGTTGCCATGGTCAAAGCTGATGAAATCAGGCTTGGCGTCTAGGGGAAAGTAGAAGCTTTGCTCGCGCTCATGGATGCGGACGGTAAAGGATTTGAGTTCGGCGTTGGCGCTAACTTTTTTCTTGCCCTTCTTCTTATCGCCATCGACATAGCCAAAGGCAATGGGCAATTTCAAATTAAATAGGTCTTTGCCATCGCCATCGGCGTCGGATTGGGTTTGGGTGACGGTGATTTTGGCGAGGTTGCTGTCGCCGTCCCAGCTGTAGGCAATCTTGTAGTCGGGGTGGCCGCCTCGGAAGACATATTGGTCGAAGAGGAAGGCGAGGTTGCGGCCTGTGGCGGTTTCAATCGCCCGCAGCAGGTCGATGGTTTCGACGGTGGAATGGGCGTTGTCGTTGACGAATTGCTGGATGGCTTTCCAGAACAGCTCATCGCCCAGCTCGGCTCGGAGCATGTGGTAGACGCAGGAGGCTTTGTCGTAGAGGTGGCGATCGTAGAGCTCGATCGCTTCACGATAGACATGGGTAACGATAGGGCGGCGGTAGCGGCTGCTGTCCTCCGAGAGGTATGCCCGTTGTGCGGCCAACCGGGCATAGGCTTCCTCTTCGGGGCCGTATTCATGGCCAAACCAGAAGGCTTCGCTGTAGGTGGCCATGCCTTCTTTGAGCCAGGCGTGGGACCAATGTTTGATTACCAATAGATCGCCGAACCACTGGTGGCAGAGTTCGTGTTCGACGAGAGTTTCGGTGCGGGGGTCGTCTAGGGCGGCGCGCTCATCGAGCATAGTGCGATCGGTGAGCAGGGTGGCGGAGGTGTTTTCCATGCCGCCGAAGATGAAGTCTTGGACGAAGACCTGGGCGTATTTTGGGAAGGGGTAGGCATGGCCAAACTTTTCCGCCAGGAATTCGATCATGCGGGGGGTTTTGTCGAGGCTGCGCTTGGCGTCGGCTTCGAAGCCTTTTTGCACGTAGTAGGGGCAGGGGATGGTTTTGCCTGCGCCGTTGTCAGATGTGTCGGCAATCTCGGCGAAGTCTCCAATCGCCAAGGTCATCAAATAACTGGGGTGAATCTCCGCTTGCTTCCAGTGGAACGTAGTGGTCTTTTTTGCCTCAACCTTTTCGATCAGCTCACCGTTGGAGACGACAGTGAGGGGCTTGGGAACTTGGATGCGAATTTCCGAGGTGGCGAGCTGGCCGGGGTAGTCGAAGCAGGGGAACCAGTAGCGGGAGTCCTCGTCTTCGCCCTGGGTCCAGATTTGGGTGGGCTTGTCGGGGTAATGCTCGGTGGGGCCGACGAAGTAGATGCCACGCTGGGGATGGTCGAGCTTGTAGGCGATGGCGATCTCTAGCACTTTGCCGGTGACGGTGGGCTTGGCCAGGCTGATGCTGAGGACGTTGCCGTCGTAGTCAAATTTTTGCTCGGTCGCTTTACCTTTTCCACTAGCGATGGTGACGCCGGAAATTTCCATGTCTACGGCGTCGAGGGCGAGGCTTTCGATGCCATCGCGGACGGGCTTGAGGCGGATGGTGCAGGTGCCTTGGCAGACTTTGTTGGGGATGTCGAGCTGAAGGTCGAGGGCGATGTGTTGGACTTGGCCGGGGCGATCGGGGTTGTAGTGGGGGCGAGCGCCAGGCAGTTCAAAGGATTTGTATTTGCTGGGTTTGCTGTCGCCTAGGACTGAGGATTGGCTGAAGAGTTTGCCAAATTGTTCTTGAGCTGCAAATTCCTGGACGATTTCTTGCATGGAGGACTGCCTGGGATCGGTAACGCTACGCCACCGCGTATTCTATCGAACCCTGAGCTGCGAAGACTGCCTCTTATTCCAGAAAAGGATTCTTAAGCACTATTTCTTCCTACGCCAAAATACGTAAAAACACGGATTACTCCGGTGTCTTAAATATCAACCAGAAGAATGGGTTGATATATCTAAAATCTATTGTCTGGACTATGACGATCAAAAACTATATTGCTCTTGCTTTATTGGGCACCTCGAAAAATAGAGAAATATCGTCATCATGTCTCACGTGAGACATGATGACGGTGTTGAATTGCAGATGCGTCAGAGTTGCCTCATCAACAAGAGGTGATTTTTCTCCGGTCTATCCGGTGACAGCCTCCATATTGAGGTCACCAAAGCTTAGGCAGACTGCTTCTGTTCCTCCCACATCACGAAACGCTTGAGGTTGTAGGTCAGATTGGTCAATCCTAGGTTGGCTTTGGCCCGTTTGAGTCCAATCGACCGCAAGAGCTTCCCTCCCATTTCGTTGACCAGGCTGCCAAAGACATGTTCCACTGTGGCTCGCGTTCGAGAGCGAGTTCGGTTCTTCTGCTTTTGCCGCCCAGTCAGTGGACGATTACGATGGCCTCGCTCATGAACTTGACTCAAAAAGCCCATCGAGGTTAAGACCCATTCAATTAACTCAGAGCGATAAGCACTATCCGCCCAGAGTTTGGCACTTGAATTGGACCCATCCAAGACGGCTCCCAAGACCTGGGAATCATGAACTGAAGCATCCGTTACTTCATAGCGGCGAATCAAACCATAGCGAGCATCAATGCTGATGTGATTCTTGTAGCCATAGTGAGAGCGGCCATTTTTCTTCGTCCAGCGGGCATCAACATCCTTCTGGCATTGCTTGTGCGAATGTCCGTCCCATTCTTTCGGAGACTTCCCTTGTTTGATTTGCCGATTCTCTTCACGGCTGTTGCGCTGTGTCGGCACCGGAATCAACGTCGCATCAACGATTTGCCCACCTCTGGCTCGATAGCCTTGCTGTTGGAGATAAGCCTCTAGACGCTCGAACAGGTCTTCCACTAATCCTTGCTGGGTCAAGCTTTCTCGGAATAGCCACACCGTCGTTCCATCGGGCACCACCTCTTCAATCCCTAATCCCAGGAAGCGCATAAAAGACAACCGGTCATTGACTTGGTATTCCAATTCCTCGTCGCTAATGTTGTAGAGCCGTTGCAAGACCAACAACTTAAACATCAACACCGCATCGATGGGCTTTCGACCTGCGTTACTCTTTCGCTCTTTGAGGTGGACTTTCTCTAATGTCTCTCGAAAATTTTCCCAGGGCACCATCTCGGCCAAGCGGGGCAGCAACGTTTTCTTGGTCGCCAGTTTCTCCTGACGTGCCTCTTCGTCCCAGAATCCACGTTGGCCCATTGGGGTTGCACCAAAATCTATCTCTATGATCTCACAATGAGATCATCATCGCCTATTTTTCGAGGTGCCCTATTGGCTATTGCCTTTGCTGCTACTCCTGCCTTATCTCAGCAGGTGGACGAATTTGGCGATCCGATTCAAGGCAAGGTCGTATTTGATTACTCCGAGTATCCTGTTGTCGACGTTGGAGATTGGCGTACTCCGCAGGCAGATATCGAGTGGTCTATCCCTGTGATTGTTCGTGATGACTTTGACGGTGATTATCTGGCTGTCTTTGACAAAAACTATCAACGAAATATCTGGGACAACTCTGAGATAGGTGTTGTCAGCAACTGGTCGCGCAATAACCTGCGGATTTACGCATACGACAGTGTAAAAACCTGCCCTCAATTCTGGTGTGGCCGTCGTTATGAGATTCGCGAGACAGATAAAGTTGCCATCAAAATTGGCAAAGAAGTCTTTCGCATGGAGGGAGAGGATGGCAACTACCCCATCAGTGAGGAACTAGCCTACGCTCTCAAGACTGCGCCGCCTGGTGAAGCAAAAATCAAAATCAGTTTCGAAGGTCAAGGGAATGCTGCTAAGAACGCTATTGGAAAGTACACGGTTTCCTCTTGGAAGACGGTTTATCAGGATGCTCAACCTGTAACAACTGAGGTGATTGCTGAAGACTCAGGTGCAGATCAGAAATAGCTAAGTTCATGAGGGAAAGGCTGGTGATTGCTCATCAGCTTTTGGCGTTAATCACTAGTTCTGGAAGCATTTGAGTATGGCCCCTGAAAAGCCTCTCGATTTGTCAGCAGCGAAGGTTGTGCCCCCCTGGTACAAACAGCAGTGGCTACTGTGGTTCTCTATGGTGATCTTCCCTCCCCTCGGAATTGGGCTGACATGGTTTACGGACTGGTCTCCTAAGCGTAAGAAGATCACATCTGGTGCCGGAGTTGCATGGTTTGCATTAATGCTTGCTTCTGGAGGGCAAGAGGCAGAAATAACGGCAAATAAGGAAAAGTCAGCGCCAGAGCAACAAGTCTCTTCTCGAAGTGCAACACCACGAGAGGCTATCAGTTTTGGAATGCTGTTTCCAGAGGAGATGAAGTCTGAGTCAGGTACCAGTCGCCTGACTTAGGCTGATGAGCAAGGAAAACTGAGGATCACCCAAGCCTTGGACGAGGGGAATGTGGATGGTGTATTAACAGCTTACGAGCGCATAGAGGGAGATAGCGTTTCCTATACTGGCGAGTTTCAAGAGCGTGATCAAGCAGGGACTTGTTCTGGGTCTTTTGAAATCCGAGAACTCAAGCAGTACAACTGGCAATTAAAGCGCACTTATAAGGGCGGGAATGGTTGTGAGTTCGTTGGAGACACCATCGCGACCGACTTCTACAAGGTAGGGAGTAACGGGGAGCTGATGGAGCTTCCCATTGCTTCAACTGGGGATATATACGTTGAGGATGGGGATATTCCGTCTGGTGCTCTTTTGCCAGAGCACTCTGCACTTCCTGTCTTTTTTGAGAATCGCAATCAGAGTTATATGGCTCTGGCAAAAGAGGTTGGTTCTATGGGGCAGCTTTACATGGTGAAGGTTGATCTAGGCTCCAAGGGAAAGACTTCTGTTGTTTCTAATTGCACTGACATAAACATGAAAGGGGAGCAAGCAGATTTAAGAGTTGGAAATCCTTCATCTACGCGCGACTTTTACTTCAGTGAGTATCCTAGCTGGTTCTTGAGAGCTGCATCTCATTTTTGTGGAACTCTGGATACCGAAGAGCTGCACGAACCTAGAGAGGTGGCAGAAGCTTCTAGTAATTATTTGAAGGAGGCTACTCTTAACCTCAATCTTTTAGATGCTTCCTATAAAGAGCTAGAAGGAGGAGTTTTAGAAGATACGAATTCGCAAATGCTCATTGAGTACAAGCGGAATTTTGTTTGTGGAAATGGAAGAATTTGGAAAACTGTAAATCATTTGGCTCTTGACTGGGAAACAAGAAGTTGGAATGAAACAATCATTTGGCATGTAGATTGTTTTGGCAACGAGTTACGAGACACTGATTGGGGCGAAGGCTCCTTTCGTAGCCCTAAATCTGATCATCTAGAGCTGGATGCTTTGGATACTGACGGAAGTGTTGTCAAGACAAATACATTTGAGATTTATATTCAAGGCTCAACAGCTTCAATAGCTACTGTTGAAGAGCAGAAGCTCAGTCGAACGACATCCTCTGAAGAACCTAGTAGTGTCTTACCAGGCACTGAATCTAGCTTAGGGGAATTAGGTAAAGAGTTCCCCAAAGAGACTTGTGGAGACTCTGCATTCCCTGATGCTCAATGGTTCCCTGTATTCGTTGATAACGGTGATTTAGAAAGTATTAGAGCTGAATGGTGCAGTGACGCGATCGCCAAGACACGGCAAGACACAGGCGCACCCACAGTGCAGCTTGCTAGCTTTACTGATAGTCAGAGGGCGAGGGACCTCGCAAACCTTGTTGGAGGTGAAGTGGGAGAGCCTTATGCTCTGGATGACTAACTCCTAACTGGATATTACGACTTAATTGATGACTGTCAGGAAATCGCCTTTATGTTTTTCCTTTTATCCTTGTGTTTAGGTACGGCACTGTTTTTCATTTACCGTTCTCTTCAGGAAAGTAAACGAGAGAGTTTAATAGCACAACAGCGACTCAAAGAAGCAGATTTAAAATATGGAGGCCTGCTCTCAAAAGAGGATGCAACGAGAGAACTAGATTCTAAGATTGAAGTCTTAACTGAAGACTTAAGCCAGCTCGATCTAGATGTCGATATTCGAAAGCAGCGGATATCAGAACTTGAGCTAAGGCTGAAAGATCTAGAAGAGCAAGATTTTTTAGCTGATTTCAGTTTTTACGAGTCAAAATATGACTTTCAACAGGCTCAGGAATACAAGCAGCATTTAGATGACATCCGATCTCAGCAGAAACACATGATTAAGGCAGGAGAAGCTGCTATTTGTAACAGAGAGTGGACTGTAGATGGGGACGTAAAAAAAGGCCAAAAGATGACTGATGGTTTTCTAAAGCTGGTCCTTCGTGCATTTAATGGAGAATGTGACACTGCTGTTGCCAAAGTCAAATACAGCAATGTAAAGACCATGAAAAACCGAGTCAACAAGGCTTATAAGTCGCTGAATAAGTTGTCTGAAACAACACGTTGCGAAATCACTCCAAAGTATTTGGAGTTAAAACTTCAGGAACTTTACCTAACCTATGAATACCAGGAGCAGAAAAAGTGCGAGGCTGATGAACAGCGAGAGCTCCGCGAGCAGCGTCGAGAAGAAGAGCGGGAAAGGAAGGAAGCCAAAAAAGTAGCTAGAGAGGCAGAACAAGAAGAGCAGAGGTCTAGAGAAGCTCTAAGTGAAGGGAGACTCCGCGAAGAAATTGAAAAATTGCAATATCAGCTTTCTAACGCAACCGAAAAAAGAGAAAGAGCAATTTCTCGATCTCAAATCACAAAAGCTGGGCATGTGTACATTATTTCTAATGTTGGATCCTTTGGAGAAGATGTCTATAAAATTGGTATGACTCGGCGTGAAAGGCCAGAAGAGAGAGTCAAAGAACTAGGAGATGCCTCTGTGCCTTTCACCTTTGACATTCATGCAATGGTGTCTTGCCGGAATGCTCCAGAGATGGAATCACATTTGCATAGGCATTTTGAGACCAGAAGGCTAAACCGAGTTAACAGTCGAAAGGAGTTTTTTCGAGTCTCACTTATGGAGATAGAGCAAGCAGTAAGAGCTATAGATCAAGAACTAAGGTTATGTGATTCAGAGGTGAAGTTCACCAAGGTTGCTGAAGCTGCTGAATACCGTAAAAGCTTGGCTCAAGAGAGACTCAACCGTGGCAGTCAGCCTTGAATCTGCTTCAATACTCAAGCACAAATGATGCGATAGCCGCCGTCGAATTCTGAACGATCGCGAACCTCCCCCCAACGCTTCTCCCACAGCCCAGTCTCCAAATCCTTCGCCAAAGCCTGTAGACCTGAAGCAATAGACCCAGCCCCCTGCTTCGCGAAAGACGAAATGCCCGCTTGAATCTCCGGCTCCAAATACCGCTCTGGCCGCTGCCAGCAAGCCGCTGCAAAACAATCCGTTAAGTCTGGCGGTAAGGGGAAAGGGCGAATCTTAGCCGTGCGCCCCGTCGTGGCTTGCAGGCGATCGCAAACCTCCTCCAACGGTGGCAACAGCAACGCATCGGCCTTCAGCACCGGGAAATAGTCAAATAGCCAAAACAGCTCACAGTGCCTCACATCAAACGTGAAAAACACCAGCAGTCCATCTCCCACCACCCGATCCATCTCCTGGAACGCTCGGTCCCGATCTTGAAAATGATGCAGCGACAACTGACTAATCGCGCCATCCGCAGACCCATCTGCCAACGGTATCTGCTCCGCACAGCCCGCTTGCCAGGTCACTCGCGGATGCGCCTCAGCCTGCTCCCGCATCGTGGCCGAAGGTTCAACACAAACTACGTCATAGCCCTGGTCCGCCAAAAAATTGCTGTAACCGCCCGTGCCTGCACCAATATCTGCAATGGCGCTGCCTGGCTCAAGACCCAGCCCATCCAGCAGAGCCTGAGCAATGCGCAGGTCTGGAATGCGAGTGCTGCGGTAGGTTTTGCCAATGCGATCGTAGAGAGCCATCAATGGGGTTGAGCAGCTCAGCGCTGGGAATTGGAAATAGCTTTAGCTTAAGGGATTGGCTTAGGCGATCGCCACCCAGGATTTCATCTCTGGCAAGATCAATCTCAATGGCTCAGTCAGGTAGCAGGTCTACCGTCAAATCAATCCATCGTTTGTCTCGCATCCGGGCATGATTTTCAACCCTACTGAATTGCCCCGTAAAAAGTAATACTCATTCACCCGCGTAAGTTTGTTGACTCATTTTGGGCAGAGCTTCCTTACTTAAGATTTATGACTCTTCGAGTAGCCTTGCAATGTAATTCGTAGATGCTGTTATCAGTTGTTGTCCCCCTTCAGTCATTGTTGGCCGCGTCATTGTTGAATCCACTGCTCTTCATAATGCAATTTGCCTTACTCCAATGTATGCAATTAAAAAGTTGACCGTTGGTCCCATCGTTGGACATGCAGATGATCATCATGTGCGAATCTGGGGCCGCGCTGACTACCAGCCATTGGCTTCTGGAGAACCCCGTCGTGCCTTTGGGATTGCGCGTCTACGCTCGAAAAGTAGCGATCGCTATGACTCGCCGCATCTACTAAAGATGAATCCTAACTTTGATATGAGTGGGGTTGTCATCTTTCATAAACTGAAGCCGGATACCCAGTATGTTTATCAAATCGGCTGGTTTTTCTCTGATCGCGAGCTAGAAGATATTAAGCCAGATGACCAGTGGGACTGGCATGATGCGGACCAAGGGGAATTTGCAACTGCCAGTAACGATCACGAAGCTGAGCGCGAGTTTATCTTTGGCTCCTGCCGCTATTTGTTGCGTTTGTTTAATAACAGTTGGTTTGAGAGTCGTGGGGATAAGACATTCCGTTCAATTCTTGAGCAAAAACGCCATCGGCCAATCCATAAATTTCTGATGCTGGGCGATCAAATCTATGCCGATGATCTCAATGTCCTGGGGGCAGATAATCGAATTGATCAGTTCTTTTCTCGCTATCGTGATGCCTTTTCCCAGCCTTATATCAAACAGTTAATGAGTCAGGTTTCGACCTACATGACCCTCGACGATCATGAAATAGAAGATAACTGGCCCAGCAATGCCAGTGACTGTGATCTTGTGAGGAAATATCCGAGCGCGCTCCATGCCTACCATGTCTACCAGGCAAGTCATAGCTCGATTTTGCCAATCGACCCTGATACCGGACGTCTGAGCGGCACGATTGATCGGCATTACTATCGCTTCAATGACGGTTGTTGTGAGTTCTTTGTGACCGATACGCGTACCGAGCGATTGCTTGACGATGACCCGGAGGAACGGGAGATCATTAGTGACCCCCAAATGACAGAACTATTAGCTTGGTTAGCCGATGGTTCTGATCGGGTAAAACTTGTTGTTACAACAGTGCCTTTTTTCCCCGATACGAAAAAGAAAGGTGGCGATCGCTGGAGTGGCTTTCAACGGCAGCGTGATCAAATCATTGCCCAGATCCGGCACCATCGTCTAAAGAAGGTCGTCTTTCTCTCTGGTGACGTGCATTGCTCAATGTCGGCGGAGCTCGACATCAGTGAGGGGGAGGAGCCAACACAGAAAATCTATTCTGTGATTTCATCGGCATTTTATTGGCCCTACCCACACACTCAGGGCAGGACGTTTCAATTAACTGGATCTTTGAAATCATTGTCCAATCCGAATACCTATCGCTTGGGCCAGGTTAGCAAGGTCTACTCAGGAGATAATTTTTCGCGGGTGCGGGTTACTCCCTCGGGGCTGGAGGTGTCGGTCTATGAACGTAAGGGAAAGCTGATCTATGACAAGGTGCGGTATCACTTTGATGGATGATCCGGCATTTCGAGCCTGATTCAGCAGAATGTGCCGCGCAAACGATACGAGGCTCGCTGCTCCATCTTAAAGATTTTCCCACGGTCGCAGCTTTCGCATGGCTCAATGGGTCATCGTCAGGGAAGACGGGGGATGTTGCTGGTGCAGCGATGCTATATGGATGGCGGTATGTCGTTAGTTGTTAGTGCAATATTGAAGCTACAGTCATCAGTTTTGTGTATTTGGGCAGAACAGATTTAGCTTGCCCAATCGCTTATTCACGCATCATTTAGACAATGATGCCCGAGCCTGTTTGGCCAGCCAGCCAACCCTATCCTCATCAATCTCCAAAAACTCGCCGGTTTGGCCTAGCCACAACAAAAACTCAATATTTCCGGCTGGACCTGTAATAGGCGAAAACGTTAGCCCGCGAATGCCCCAGCCTTTCTCCTGTGCGGCGACGATTACCTGCCAAATGGCCCCTGCTTGAGCTTGGCCATCCCTCACCACGCCTTTCCTTCCAATCTTCTCCTTGCCCACTTCAAACTGGGGCTTCACGAGCAGTACCATTTCCCTGGGCTCCGACGTTAGTCGCCAGAGGGCGTCCAACACTTTGATGACGGAGATAAACGAGACATCTACCACCGCTAAGTCCGGTAGCACTGCGCCTGGCTCGTATAACTCCTCCGGCCGTAGGTGACGCAGATTGGTTCGCTCTTTAATCGTGACGCGATCGTCGGTTTGTAACTGCCAAGCCACTTGGCCATAGCCCACATCCACGCCATAGACCTGCTTGGCGCCATGTTTGAGTAGGCAATCGGTGAAGCCCCCGGTGGAAATGCCACCGTCTAGGCAAATGCGCCCTTCTACCGCCACGCCAAATTCTGCCAAAGCTTTGGCCAGCTTTTCGCCACCACGAGAGACATAGGGTGGACGCTTCTTGACTAGAATCTCGGCAGAGATCCTGACCTCAGTCCCTGGTTTGTCGATGACGGCGTGGTCTACCTGCACTTCTCCAGCCCGGATTAGCTTTTGGGCCATGGCACGGGATTCGCAGTGGCCTAGCTCGACGAGTAGCTTGTCGATGCGTTGCTTCGATTTTGCCTTTTTGGCAGGGGCCTTGGGAGCAGGCGCTTGCTCGGTAGATGCAGGGTCGGGCTGGGGGCTGGAGGTAGACAAAACTTAAATAATTCGAAAAAGTCGAACAACAAACTTAAGGACAGCGTCTAAATTCAACGGCATCCGATAAGATCATATCCCTTGCAGACCTTTCATTAGCGATCGCTCCCATGACCCCCATTTCCCCCAGCCAAGTTATTGAGCAACTGAAGTGGCGCTATGCCACGAAGCAGTTTGATTCTAGTAAGAAGATTGATGCTGCGACTTGGAGTGCGATCGAAGACAGCCTAGTGCTGACGCCCTCTTCATTTGGCATGCAGCCCTGGAAGTTTTTTGTAGTGACGGATGATGGAGTGCGTCAGCAGTTGCTGGAGCATTCTTGGAAGCAGGCTCAGGTGGTGGATGCTTCCCATGTGGTGGTTCTGGCGATGAAGAAGGGCATTGATGATGCTGAAGTAGATCGCTTCATGGCTAGCACGGCTGAAATTCGGGGGGTTGAGCCAAAAGACCTTGAAGGCTTCAGCAAAGTCATCAAGGGGTTCATGGCCAACCCCAATTTGGACAAGGCTGAGTGGGCTGCAAAGCAGGTTTACATTGCGCTGGGTCAGCTGATGGCGGCAGCAGCAATGATGGGGGTGGATGCCTGCCCGATGGAGGGTTTTGCGCCGCCGAAGTATGACGAGATTTTGGGCCTGGATAAGCTAGGTTATGCGTCGGTGTTGGTTTGCCCGATGGGCTATCGCCATGGTGATGACAAGCATGCGACCCTGGCGAAGGTGCGTTATCCCAAGGCGGAGATGGTGCAGCATCTGCCCTAAGCAACAGCATCCAGATTTCAGCATTGGGGGATTGGATCCATTATGGGGATATTGGGCGATCTCAATCGGATCGCTCAATATGAATATTTAGAAATTTTTAGCCTTGTCTGGGAGTTGGGATTGCTGGAGCTATCGTGATTCGAGGTATGGCGCTGTGTGAATGTTTGAGGATTTGAAGCCTTATCCGTTGGGAGTAAGGCTTCAAATCGTTATGGATTTAGTTGGAACCATCGCCCAGCACAGACCGGCTTTGCAGGGATCGTAGCTGGAGAACTAAATCTTTTGGAGATTTGTCGAAATCACTCTGCCCCGTTCGTCATAGCTATAGAGCCCAGCAAAAAAGAAGCTTTTGCTTGCCATGGGCTTAATTTACTGAATTCGGAGTCCCCACCATGCAATACGCCATTTTGATTTATGAGACCGATGCTGATTTCAACTCCCGCTCAGAAATCATGCCCGCTTACCAAGCCTATTCTGATGCCCTTGCCGAAGCGGGTGTAATGAAGGGAGGCACGGCTTTACTACCTGCCCACACCGCTACCAGTGTTCGCCTGAAAGAGGGGCAGCGCCAGGTACAGGACGGTCCCTTTGCCGAGACCAAGGAGCAACTGGGTGGAATGTACTTAATTGATGTGCCGGATTTGGATGCTGCCCTGGATTGGGCGGCGCGCTGTCCAGGGGCGAGCCAGTGTGGTGTGGAAGTTCGCCCCGTTGGGGTGGTTGAGCAGCAGCAGTAGGGCAACCCAAAGTATTGCCTGAATTGCTGTAGACCGTTCAGCAGAAGTCCCGTTTGTTCTGACCTCGAATTTTCAACTCATCGAGGTCACCTTCCAGGAGAAACCTCATGAAACTCTATTCTTTTCCCCCTTCATTTAATGCTCGCAAGGTCCATGCGATCGCCCATCACCTCAACATTCCCCTTGAAGTGGAAATCGTCAGTTTGCCCCAGGGAGACCAGCGTCAGCCCGAGTTTTTAGCCATCAATCCCACTGGCCGAATACCCGCTTTGCAAGATGGTGACTTTATTCTCTGGGAATCCAATGCCATCATGCAATATCTGGCCAGTCAGGTTGAAACCTCGCTGTGGCCCGATGATGCCAAGCTGAGAGCCGACATCAGCCGCTGGCAATGTTGGCAACTGGCTCACTGGAGCAGGGGCTGTCAACCCCTGACCTATGAGCGTGTCGTTAAGCCCATGTTCAATTTAGGCGAGCCCGATTCCCAAGTCATTGAACAAGCGCTGGCTAGCTTCCACCGAGAAGCAGCGGTCCTAAATGCCCACTTGAGCCAGCATGATTATCTCGTTAATGATCAGCTAACCCTGGCAGATTTCTCTGTTGCGATGGAGTTAGCCAATGCAACGGCGGCTCAAATGCCGTTAGACGACTACCCAGCGATAGGGGCTTGGCTCGCTCGTATGGAGGCGTTGCCCGCATGGCAACAAACTGCGCCACAAATGATGGCCCAGTAGGGCAGGTTGAGATGAGTTAAAGCAGAAGAATAGATGCTATGGACAGGAATGCAACGCAAGCGGCGGAATGGGCAGCGCGTAACTCCTATGGTCGGTTGATTGCCTATTTGGCAGTGAGATCGCGGGACGTTGCCGCTGCGGAAGATGCACTGAGCGAAGCATTCCTGACGGCGCTCCAAACTTGGTCAGAGCAAGGCGTACCGGCTAAGCCTGAAGCCTGGCTACTGACAACGGCACGACGTCGCCTGATCGATGTCAGCCGCCGTAACCAAACCCAAGCCAAAATCGTCGATTCAGGCGAACTATCCGCAATGGAGCTACCAGAGGAGCTAGAGGAAGAGGACATTAGCTTTCCTGACGAACGTCTTAAGCTGCTATTTTGCTGCGCTCACCCTGCTATTGATGCCCAGCTTCATACACCGCTGATGCTGCAAACGGTGCTAGGTTTTAATGCAATGCAAATTGGCTCAGCCTTTCTAGTCGCTCCTACAACAATGGGACAGCGATTGGTCCGAGCCAAGGCCAAAATTCGGGATGCTGGCATTCCCTTTAGTCTTCCCGAGGCCAGTGAGCTGCCGAAGCGTTTGGAAGCCGTTCTTGGCGCGATCTATGCCATCTACACCAGTGGCTGGGATGACTTGACCGGCAGTGATCCTCGCCCCATGGGCTTGGCTCAGGAAGCTATCTGGCTGGCTCAGCTTTGCACTGAGCTGATGCCCCAGGAGCCGGAGCCTTTAGGGCTGTTGGCGCTGATGTTATTTTGCGAATCGCGGCGACCTGCCCGGCGCAGTTCTGCTGGGGCCTATGTGCCACTGTCTGAGCAAGACATTTCGCTCTGGTCCCAGCCAATGATCATGGAAGCTGAGCAAGCATTGCGTCAGGCATCGAGCTATCAACAACTAGGACGTTTTCAGCTAGAAGCTGCGATTCAGTCGCTCCATGCGGAACGAGCTAAGACGCAAACGACCAATTGGGCAGCTCTTGTACAGTTGTATACAGGACTCATTCAGCGATCGCCCACCATCGGCGCATTTGTGGGTCAAGCAGCTGCAATCGCTGAGGCGCAAACCCCAGCCCAAGGCTTGCAGCAGCTTGAGGCACTACCGCCAAAACGGGTAAAAGACTATCAGCCCTACTGGGCCTTGCGAGCCCATTTGCTGAGTCAGATGGGACAAGTGGCTGAAGCGCAACAGGCTTATACGAGGGCGATCGGCTTGGCAGAAGACCCTGCTATTTGTGCCTTCCTCCAGCAACAGCAAGCAGCATTAAACTGACTTGAGTGGTTCTCAATCTCACTCCACATAGCCGCTGCGCTGGAACCAGTCCACAGCATCTGCCACAGCATTGCGAATGGAGGATTGGGGCAGACCCAGCTCCTTCACAGCTTTGCTGGGGTCGTAGTACATCTCCTGGGCGGACATGCGGACGCCGTCGATGGGCACGGTGGGCTGGTAGCCGACTTTAGCGAGGACTTTTTCTTCCATCCAGGCGACGCCGAGGGGAAGCCAGAGAGGGACAGTTGTTTTTGGAGCGGGCAGGCCGGTGATGTCGCTGAGTAGCTCCAGCAACTGTTTGAGGGAGGTGTTTTGGTGACCGAGGATGTAGCGTTGTCCGGCTTGGCCTTTTGCGAGGGCGAGGAGGTGGCCCTGGGCTACGTCTCGCACGTCGATGAGGTTGAGGCCAGTTTCGACGTAGGCGGGCATTTTCCGGCGCAGGAAGCGCAGGATGATATCGCCGGTGGGGGTTGGCTTGACATCCCAGGGGCCGATGGGGGTGGAGGGGTTAACGATGACGACGTTTTGCCCGGCTTGGGCGGCTTGGATGGCTTCTTGCTCGGCCCAGTATTTGGATTTTTTGTAGTCGCCGATTAGCTTTTCGGGGGGGGATTGGTATTGCTCGGTGCCGAGGCTGCCGTCGCTGGGGACGCCGATCGCGGCCACAGAACTCGTATAAACGGTACGTTCAACGCCTGCTTTTTGGGCGGCGGCGAGGATGTTGCGGGTGCCGAGGACGTTGGAGTTGTGGAGTTGTGGGCGATCACTCTGCCACAATGAATAATGCGCAGCGACGTGGAAACAGTAGCGACAGCCCTGCATTTTGTCGGCGAGGTCAAGGTCAGTGAGGTCGCCTCGGACGATTTCGATGTCTCGGCCCTGGTCGATCAATTCACGCAGATTGGCGAGGTCGCTGCTAGGACGGGCTAGGGCTCGGATGGGGTAGCCGCGATCTAGGAGGAGGCGGGTGAGGTTTGCGCCGACGAAGCCGGTGGAGCCGGTGATGAAGATGCGAGCGCCTATAGCCATAAAATCGGAAAACCCAAATGATAGTCATTTCAAATAACTTTAAGACACGCCAAGCCACCCAATACTTTCTGGCTGGCGCTTAGCTGTCCAGTACTCAAATCAAGCCCCCCGCCGCAAGCGGACGGGGTACGCAAGAAGAGCTGCTCCTAACTCTTAGATTCGTAGGGGAGCGGGCATCTCAAATCCCTCCCCTTTCTGACTTCTTTATTGTCTCTCTCTTATTTCCGCCCACCGACTTAAACCGCCAACATCAACTCCGATCCCTCAGCCCCCTTCGTCACTTCAATCCTCGCCTGAAACGCCTCCTTAAACTGAGGCATATGGGTAATCGTCAAAATACAAGCAAAATCCGGTGCGATCGCATTAATCGCCCCAATCAAGCGATCGCACCCCTCCGCATCCTGCGTCCCAAACCCCTCATCCACAATCAACAACTGCAACGCCGTCCCCGAGCGCTGGGCCAACAGCCGCGCCAGCGCGAGTCTGATCGAAAAATTCACCCGAAACGCTTCTCCCCCCGAAAACGTCTCATAGGGGCGCGTCCCCCGCGCATCCGCAATGCGAATATCCAACGTATCAATCAACGCCGCAGCTCCCTTTGCAGTCGCCTTCGCAGCTGCCTTCGACCGCTGCTTCGCCTTCTGAGTAATAAACTGCACCTGCAACTGATGCTCACTCAACCGCGACAAAATCCGATTTGTCTCCTGTTCCAACTGCGGCAACAAATTCTCAATCATCAACGCCTGAATGCCATTCTTACCGAACGCCTGAGCTAGCTCCCGATGCACCAGCTGCTGATGGCGACAAACCTGAACCTGCTGTAACTGCTCCTGATGTTGCACCCGCAATTGCTCCAACTGCTGCTGCCGCTGCTCCAGCCGCCCTTGCTCCGCAATGGCTTGGTCCAACCGCTGACGACGAAAGGCAATTTGCTCCTCCAAAGCAGCCAGCTCCCCAGCGAGGTCTGGACTCTGCTCTAGCTGAGTCCCCAGGCCTTCAAGCTGCTGAGCAATGGCTTCCAACTCCTGCTCCACTCTTAACTGCTGCTCTATCAATCCCTGCCGTTCCGCCTCCAACTTCGGCTGCTGCTCCCTCGCCTGCACCAACGCTTGATACTGCACCTGCGCCCCCTGCCCCTCCCGCAATTCCCGACGCAACAAACCATGGGCATCCGCATCGTAGGCCAACTCTCCAAGCTGTTGCTCCAGCATCTGTAGCTGCTGCTCAGCCGGGCTCTCCTCCAACGCCACCCGCTGCTGCTCTAGCTTAACCCGCTGCTCTTCCAACTGAGCCACCTGCTCAATCAACTGCTGCTGCCGCTTCTGAGCCTGACGCAACTCCCCCTGCTTAATATCCGCCCAGCGCCAACGCTCCGCCTCTCCCCTGGCTAAAGCATGGTTACGCTCGTCATAGGCTAATGTCTCCCATAAATCTTCTAACTCCGCCAGCTCCTGCTGAAGCGCTGGCTCAAACGCTTCTGCATCTACTTTCTGCTGTAGCCCAGCCAGCTCTCGATCCACCTCAGCTAAACGCGATCGCGCTGCCCGCCCATGGGCAATCTGCTCCTGTAACTGCCCTCGCCGCTCCAAGAACCCGCCATAGCCCGCCCGCTCCCGTTCAATCGCCCGGTACTCCTCCCGCAACACTTCAATCTCCCGCTGGGAGGTCAAGATTTGGTCCCGCAACACCACCAATAGATCTAAAGCCTCTTGGCGATCCAGCTCATGTTGTTGATGCACAGTTTGCAAATGCTTCTCGTCTAGGGGGCGATCGCACAAAGGACAGCTAGCCTCAGGATCATCCAACGCCCTCACCTTGTCATCCAGGCTCGCAATCTGAGCCTCATAATCCTGACTATGGGCAAGCAATCGCTCCAAAAAGCTGCGCCGCTCCATCCCCTTCTCCCGAATCTGATCCTGAATGCGCTGACGCTCCTCCAAATAATCAACTTGCTGGGTCAGCCCCACCAGCTCCTGCTCCAACTGGGGCAAGCCCGCTTGCTTCGTCTCTAATTCCTGGCGCAACCGCTGGAGGCTGTGGATCTGAGCCAGCATTTGGCTACGCAGACGATCCAGGCGTTGCTGGAGTTCGCCTTGCCGTCGCCGAATCGGCATCGCCTCCGCTTGGAGTTGGTCTAATTCGCGTAGACGCGATCGCGCAGCCTTGAGCTTTCCCTGAGCCTCTGCAATCTCCGGAGCCTTTTTTAGTAGCGGCTGTAGCGACTCCAACTGTTGATTCAGTGTCGTCAATCGAGCCTCGCATTGCGCCAGGTTTCTCGCTTGGTGCTGACGCTGCTGCTCCAGCATCGGCTTAAGCTTCTCTCGCTCCACCGTGAGCTCGCGATGCCGCTCCGCCACCTGGGCAAGCAGTTCATCCCGCTGCTGTAGCTCCTCCCACTGGGCATACTCTTGCTCAATAACGTTAGCCTCAGCGAGGAGTGCTCGTTGAGCCTGTTGAGTTTGAGCCTGTTGCTCCAGGCGTTGCTGGAGTTCAACTTGAGATTGCTGGAGGCGATCGCGTTGCCCCCTGCCCTGCACCAACTGCTGCTGCCAATCCTGCCGTTGCCGCTGAGCTACCTTCAACTCATCCCAGCGTTTTTGCTCCTGAACCTGATCCAGCCGAAGCGCTGCCAAACTGGCCGTCACCGTCTCCAACTCAGCCCTCACCGCCGGCAACTGCTCTAGCTGCACCAGCAACTGCTCCGTCACCTGCTCCAACCCCGCTGCCTGAGCCTTAAACTCCCGGCTCCGTTCCCGCGCCTTCTCCGCCAAACTGTCATATTGGTCCAGCTTCATCAGCGAAGCCAACACCTGCTTCCGCTCGCTAGGACGCTTGAGCATAAACTCATCCGCCCGCCCCTGGCGCAAATAGGCAGAATTCACAAACGTCTCGTAATCCAGCTTCAGCGTATCCACAATCCGCTGCTGGGTTGCCCGCACGCCCTTAGCCGTCAGCGTCCGAAACTCCACCTCTTCCAGTGATATTTCTGCCCAGCTCGCAGCTTCTGTTGCTCCTGCACCTGACGCCAACGCAGAATCGGGAACAAGCCTTGCCAGGGCCCCCGTCCGTCGCCCCACTTGAAATTCCAAAACCGTGGACTGCTTACGATGGCGACGCCGCAGAACTCGATAGAGTTGTCCCTGACAGACAAAGGTGAAATCCACCATCACCTCATCGGCCCCAAGATGAATCACATCATCTTCCAATGCAGCACGGCTTTGGCCCCACAACACCCAGGTCAGGGCTTCTAATAGCGATGATTTACCCGCCCCATTCGCACCACAAACACAGGCCGTATGTAATCCACGAAAATCGAGAACGGCCTGGCGATAGCTAAGGAAATGGTCGAGACGAAGGCTAAGGGGGATCACAGAGGATCACAGTACATTTGCACTTATACAGTGCAAGTTTAGCGGCTGTAGTCTCATTTTGGTCTTATTCATAGGAAATACTGATCGAAGCCTGGGGACCGATCAACAACCCGCCTCAAAATGGATGCATCTATTGTCGAGGCCAGACTATCAGCCTAAAAAGAGGCCCAAACACTACCTAACAACAGTAAAAACAGGGCCAATATCGCCATACTTCCCGCCCAAACTAAGAGAGGAATGAGATAGAAGCTCACAGCGATCGCAAATGCCAAGTTCAGCAAGCAAAGTAGAACAACTGCCAAGGGAACAATCATCAGCAAAAGCTGAAAAATTGTGCCTGCTAATCGCAGAGCGAGATTATATTTAGGGTATTGCGTCATGACTCCAGCAAGAAAGGGATCCACCCCCACTAGCCCTCTACAAGACTAGTGAAATAGATTAGCTGCAACAAATGGGACGTTGTCGCCATCCAGAATGTTGCAAGTAAAGAATCAACTCGTCGCTTCTAAAATCTTGTAGGAATTGAGGGCTTATAACCCTCCCTTCGCACGAGTTATTGGCTTTAAGCGACTGAGGCTAGCTTCACGTTAAAACAGCTAATTTGAAGTTGGGAGAAAAACCAGGGAATCCGTCATCAACTGTTACGCTCTTGGCAAATGCAATAGTATTTTTTGATACTCAGAAGACACAATACCCCGAACAGTTTTTGAACAGCAACGACAGAATAAGGGTTTCAGCCCCCTGCGAGGCAGTGTTCAGCAACGAGGAATCAAGGGTTTCAGACTCTGAATTTAAAACTGTCCGAACTGTTGAAGAAAATAACATCTAAGTAATTTAATAGAGCTCAGTGGCCCACTAAACCAGAACCCAAGCGCTATGCTGAAGCAATAAAAAGCATTGCGGAGGCTCCATGATCAAACCGAAGCGCTTTCGCCGTTTACCCGAATGCGATACCTGCTTGTTTTACACCGGGGATTTAATGCAACCCTGTCCCATCCATCCTCGGGGCTGCCAAGCAGAGACTTGCCTGGATTATCGCCATGACATCAGTGCAGAGCTCAATTGGCGAGAATTCCTAGGACTTGGCCCCGAAGCGATGGACGAAGAGGCCGAATCTTAGGCCTCAGCCCAGGTTCTATAACGATCGCAACCCCTCAATCAATCCCTGGGTTCCCCGCGTCAAAAAATCTAGGTCCAGCGTCTCGATGCGATCGCTCGCCTGGTGATAATTCGGATTCCGCATCTCCGCCGTATCCGTCACCATGGCCGCTGGGCAACTCGCATCCCAAAATGCTGCATGGTCACTGGCCCGCAATCGCGGTAGCCATTCCCCCCGGCCAGGCGTGGGGAGAATCATGGAAGGAACCCCGTTACGCTTGAGCGATCGCTGAATCTTCCACAGATCCAGCAGCGCCACCGGATTGCCCACCAAAGCCAAAAAGTTGCCCTGTTTGGGATAGATATACTTCATCCAATCCACTGGATAACGCTGAGGCTCACTGGTGCAATAGCCCAGCATTTCCAATGACAGCATCAGCTTAATCGACAGCCCATCCTCCGCCATCAGCGACCCATGGACGCGGCTGCCCAGGCAACCGGACTCCTCTCCATCAAAGGCCACAATCCTCATCGGTGGCCGACAGGGCTGAGCCGCAAAGGCCTCAGCCATGACTAACAGCGCAGCCACACCCGTGCCGTTGTCATCCGCTCCGGGACTGCCATGAACCGCATCGTAATGAGCACCCACCAGCAGCATCGAAGCCTCTTGGGGAATATTGCCCGCTTCATCTAGGGGACAATCACAGCCTGGCAAATCCAAAATCAGATTGCAATAGACCTGACCGTTATATTCAAATTCCTCAGCAATCACTTCGCCCCACTGGCTCAGCTGCTTATCAATGTAGGCACGGGTCGCGAGATGGCCTAGCGGGGAAAACAACGGGTCGCGCTCACAACAAATCACCTGCAAATGGGCCAAGAGTTGCTGTTGCAGCTCCGCCAAAACCAATGGCGGCTGATCTGACCCAACCGTCATATGCGCAAACCACCATTAGCCGTGCTTTTCGCAAAGACCATCAGCCCCAAGGCCGCCGCGAGCCCAAAACCAGCCACAGCGATGAAAAGGTTACTCAAGTTCGCCACGGCAATCCAGACCAACGCCCAAATCACCACCATGGCAAAGGTGCCATCCTGACGACGCAGCAGCATCAGTAGCCCCAGCTCCGCCGCGACCCCCATCAGCACCACCGTCCAAAGCACCGGCGACAGTCCCCAACCGCCCCAGCCCTGGCTAAACAGGGTCAAAGCCACATTCAACACCGTGGCCATGCTAATCCAGCCGAAGTACAGGCTAATGGGCCGATGGATCAGCCAACGCTCCTTGCGGGGAATCGCGCGGGGTCGCTTCTGCTGCAATTCCGTATTCCAAGGCCGATGGTTAATACGTAGATACAAGGCCAGCAGCATCGCCCAAATTTCCACCATGGCCAGTAGAGCCAAGACAAACTGCTGGTCTAAAAAGAGATAGATCCACAGACATTGGGCCAGGCTGGCAAAAATCAGAAAATAGCTGTGGGGAGCCAGCTTACGGTTGCTCCACTGAGCTGGCAAAAGCTGATAAATCCCAAATGCGATCAGAGCAAGGTAAATCAAGCCCCAAATGCTAAAAGCCCAACCGGCCGGGGTGATCAAGACATCGGCAAAAATAGTATTCGACATCTCCCCGACATTCATGTCACCGGGCGGATTGACATTGCTGTATCCATTGACAGCGATCGCCCCCAGCACAGCAGCCAGGGTAAGGACGGGTCTGAGCCAGGCATTCATAGGCGATCGCTTCTTGCGCAATAAGGCTTTGAACCTGATCACAAGCAGTATTTTGTGCTCGCGAGAAAGTTCCTATTCCAACCCTACTCCGATTCTTTCTTCTTAAACAGTCCACCCAGCGTTTTGCTAAGCCCCTGACCAATGCCCTTGCCCAAAGCACCCACACCACCGGGCTTAATGGCCACCTCAATGGGGTCTTTCTTCGCCGTTTTCAAGCGATAGCCATATTCCAGCTTGTCCTGGTAGCGCTTCAGCATAGGAGCCACGCGGAAAGCCGCTTCTAGCAAAGGCTTCTCATTGGCGTAAATCGCTCGGGCAACAAACCGAGATGCCTTCACGGTAATAGCACCCATGGGGACCCAGTTAGGCTTACCAATGATGCGCACATAGACCTCATACTCCAGGCCGCCCTGCTCCTTCATCTTGTCGAACTGCTTAGCAGCTCTCTCCCGTTCCTTAGCGCGCTTTGTTTTTTTCTTCTGTTTTTCTTCCTTGGGAGGGCCAAAGCCTTTAGGAGAGGACATAAGCGTGACTGTTAAAGATGAGTGGGTTATTCATATAACTTTACCTGAATCCAGCGGAGCAGTCAGGGTCGGCTGTCCCGCCTTTTTGATCTCTGGGCTTAACCCTTCGCCCCCAAAATCGAATCCAGACGGTCCGCATAGCCCGTCATCTCCACATAGCCCTGGGCCATCACAGACTGCTCTTGCAGTTCCCCCTCAAAGTCCACAGCCCCTTCCCAGTAAGTCGCTGTTGCAGTACGCAGCTCTTGATCCGCCATTTGAGACTGGCCTTGAATGTCCAATCCCAGCTTGGGCAAGGTCAAATGCCACTGAGCCGGATAGGTCGCTCCACTGATCTTGCTGGTCCAAGACTTCAGCACCTCCAAATCCCAATCCCCCAATACCAAGCTTTGGGTACTGCCATCTGCCGAGATAAATTTGCCAGCGGAAGTAGTCTCAGGCTGGCCATCTTCATGGCGCAGGTTGTAGAGCATCAGCGCTGCACCGTTATCGAATTGCAGGGCAAACCAGTCCCAGCCCACAGTGCCCTGGCTTAGTCCGCTGGTGGAATATTCGTGATCCTTCCAGCTAATGCCAGTGACGTCATAGCTGCGATCGCCCAACTGAATCTGCCCCTGGGTAGGCTGCTGCACCAGGGAGTAGTAATAGGAAGCATTGCCCGGTTCCTTACCCTTTTGGCTAAGACCGCGATCGCCCTGCAACACCGGCGGCAAGCTCTGGGTCAGATTCAAATCAATGGCAACCCCCTCAGCCTTCGCAGACAGCTTGACTATGCCAGGCGTGACTTCCTCAGCACTCCAGTCATCCAACCAAATCTCATAGGGCTCCGCTTGGGCACCGGCCAATCCATTCCCGCCTCGGCTATAGCGTTCAAAGGGGTAAAAGTGGTTGCCCTGAATATCACTCAAGGTGAAATGCGCAGAATAGAGCTGATTGCCGCGCCAACTGGACTGAGCATCAGAGACTTGAACCGCATCTCCTCCCTCTGGCACCACTGCTGACCGGAAGAACGTGAGCTGATAGCCAAAGGGCTGCTCATTTCCCTTGCCATCCTCCGCCTTGAGATTTCCCGTGTAATACCACCACTCCGTTTGGAAATCATTGTGGGGGCCGAAGTCTCGGGGCAGCTTCACCTGACCTGGCTTCGTGGCCCTGGCAAAAGCGCTGCTATCGGTCTGGGGACTATCGAGCCAGTTGAGGCGGGCGGTGGCTGCCATAGCCGAAGTCGGGAACAGGCTAAGGACCGCTAGGAGAACCCCTAGCAAAAGCGGAAGCAGACGCATGGAAGCTGAAATGGAGGAGGCCTACTAATTGTAAAGACCCGTTGCCGAACCTGACGAACAACCCATGGCAGAACACACAGACAAACAACAAAGCCACGGCGTTGTAACGCCGTGGCTTCAGAACCCGAAAGGATTCACCAACGATTCAGACGACTAAAGCGATCGCCTAACCACCGAAATCACTCCAGAGGGTCCCTTCGCTGGGAACCACATTGACTTCTGCGGCAGCAGAGCTAGCAGGAACGGTAGCACTCACATCCAGAGAAACACGCACAACCGTATAGCCTGCAACGAACATCGCACCAGCGGCCAAAGCAGCCATCATGAGGCGATCGCTAGCGGAAACTTGTGAAGAAGTACGGGTAGACATTAGTTTGAAAACCTTTTCTTAAGTCGAGGTCTCCAACATAAAGTAGATTTTGCAGCGGTTGTTACCGAATGAGAAAAAGTTCACTTCTCAATGCAATATCCGCAACAGAGGAGCTTGGATCATGCTAAGGCAGCATTGGGCTCAACTGACTGAGCTATAAGAAGCAGTAATCTTGCCCCAGAATCAAAGCCGTCAGAAGACCGCGATTAATCAATCACAAAGGGCTGAACCAACTGCTCCCCTAGGGAGACAGGCAACCCTGCCTCGTGGGAAACCCAACCATGGCCCATACCTGCCAAAAGACCAATGAATGCGGGTAAAACGAGAGAAGCGAAATTGCTCATGGAAGGCTTGGGATGTGGTGTGTTCCCATACTGGCTCACCTCACTCAGAAGTTACTGTAGCCAAATTGACTTTTCTTAAAATTGTCCGGAGCTTGCATTACCCAAAGTTATTAACAGTCGCAACAGGTCTGTAAAAAATATTCACATTTGAATTTATCTTGATCCCCGGTTCCCTAGAGGGTTGGAAACTGCGATCGCTCAAAACAGCGAAATCCTCTGAAAGCAGGATTTATATGACAAAAACTATTTTTTTTACGTGTTTCCGCTGTGGCGTAATTTGCCTTGTAGCAGCGAGTACATCAGATTTCAAAATTGTTTTGCAGCAATTGCAACATTTTGATGGCGTCCTTGCAATTTATGATTACTAGGTTTCCTCGCAAGAAAGAGAAAGTTTAAGTCTATGAGCGGCAACGAGTCACGTCTTCAGGCGATTTACGAAATCACCAACCGCGAGCCTTTCGTCCCCGCACCTCCTGAGAGCCTAGAAGACCTCTGGGCCACTAATGTCTTTAGTCTCAGCAAGATGAAGGCGACTCTGCCCAAGGATGTTTTTAAGTCCTTGGAAAAGACGATTAAGACGGGCGATAAGTTAGATGTCTCCGTAGCAGACTCCGTGGCTTCGGCCATGAAAGAGTGGGCCATGTCCAAGGGCGCGTCCTACTACGCCCACGTCTTTTACCCCCTCACCAACGCCACCGCAGAGAAGCACGACGGCTTCATCTCTCCCCAAAGCGATGGCAGCGCGATCTCCGAGTTCTCCGGTAGCCTTTTGGTCCAGGGTGAGCCCGACGGTTCCTCTTTCCCCAACGGCGGCATTCGCGACACCTTCGAAGCTCGTGGCTATACCGCTTGGGACGTGACCAGCCCCGCTTATATTCTCGAAACCGATAACGGTTCCACTCTCTGTATTCCCACCATCTTCGTCTCCTGGACCGGTGAGGCTCTAGATAAGAAGGTGCCCCTACTGCGCTCCATCAGCGTGGTCAATGAAGCCGGTAGCCGCGTGCTCAAGCTTTTGGGTAACACCGAAGTCGCTCCAATCAGCTCCAGCTGCGGTGCTGAGCAGGAGTACTTCTTGGTGGATTCCAACTTCGCTAACTCTCGCCCTGACTTGCTCCTCGCAGGCCGCACCCTCTTCGGAAAGCCTCCTGCTAAGGGTCAGCAGTTCGACGATCACTACTTCGGTGCCATCCCTGAGCGGGTTCAGCACTTTATGCAGGATGTGGAGCGCGAGCTGTACAAGCTTGGCATTCCCGCCAAGACCCGCCACAACGAAGTAGCTCCTGGCCAGTTTGAAATTGCGCCGGTATATGAGTCTGCCAACGTGGCTAGTGACCACCAGCAGATGATCATGACCATTCTGCGCAGCACCGCCAAGAAGCATGGCTTCATCTGCCTGCTGCACGAGAAGCCCTTCGCTGGCATCAACGGTTCTGGTAAGCACGTCAACTGGTCCATCGGCAACAGCACCCAGGGCAACCTGCTGGATCCCGGCGACAGCCCCGACGAGAACCTCCAGTTCTTGGTCTTCTGTGCAGCAGTGATTCGCGGTGTCCATAAGTTTGGCCCGCTGATGCGTGCGGTGATTGCCTGCGCCAGTAACGACCACCGCCTGGGTGCTAACGAAGCGCCCCCAGCCATCATGTCGGTTTACCTCGGCAGCCAGATTGAGAAGGTCTTCCAGCAAATCCAAGCGGGCAACCTATCCGGCAGCGACAAGAAGGGCAAGATGGGCATGGGCGTTGATACCCTGCCTGAGTTGACTAAAGATGCGGGCGATCGCAACCGTACTTCTCCCTTCGCCTTCACCGGCAACCGCTTTGAGTTCCGCGCTGTGGGCTCCAGCCAGTCTGTCTCCGGTCCCTTAATCGCCCTCAACACCATGATGGCGGACTCTCTCAACTTCATTGCTGACAAGCTGGAAGCCGCCGGTGGCGGTAGCCAAGCCAATGTTCTCGCTGTGCTCAAAGAGATCATGGATGCAGATGGCGTGGCCGTCTTCGGTGGCAACGGCTATTCCGATGAGTGGCACAAGATGGCTGTGGAAGAGCGGGGCCTCAAGAACCTGCCCACCACCGCTGATGCCCTGCCCTGGCTCAAGTCTGATGATGTCAAGGCTCTATTCAGCAGCACCGGTGTGCTGTCTGATGTGGAGCTGGCCAGCCGCTTCGAAGTCTACTCAGAGCAATACATCCTCTCCATTGATGTAGAGGCTAAGCTGGTTGCTGAAATGGCCAAGACCCGCATTTACCCTGCGGCCATGCGCCACCTCACTGACATGAGTGCAGCAGTGGGTAGCCTTAAAGATGCAGGGATTTCCATCGACACCAGCAGCATTCAAAAGGTCGCTGACCTGGCGAAGACCCTGACCGACAAGGCTGATGCTCTCAGCACTGCGGTTGAGAAGCATGACTTTGCAGATACCGAAGCTCACATGCAGTACTGTGCAGGTCCTCTGCGCAGCTTGATGGATGAGGTTCGTGCTGCTGCGGATGCTCTAGAAGGCGAAGTTGCAGATGACCTGTGGCCTCTGCCGACCTACCAAGAGATGCTGTTTATCAAGTAAATAGCATTGCCTAGGTTTCAGCTTGGGTTGATTAGATAAAAAAAGGAGAGTGCCTGCTAGAGGCACTCTCCTTTTTTGTTTATACGAGAACGCTCTACAATCACAGCGATTCCTAGGTCTGCTGGCGCAGCCCCCCAGCGATCCTTCTCTCGACAGCCGCCCCGCCATGTCCCAACGCAAATCTGCCAAACGCCTCAAGCTCCTAGACCGCAATAGCAGCAAACGCCTGGGCATCTTGGCAATCCTCCTCAGCCTGATCTTTGTCATCCTCTGGTTCTTAATGATTTGGATGCCAGGAAAGTCCTATGGCAATACCACCCTCCAGCCACTGACTGCCGAGGAAGTAAGCCTAAGTCAAACCCTGGAACAAGATATTGCCATCCTAGCTGAGGGATCACGTAGCAATCCAGAGTCCCTAGAAACCGCTGCCCAATACATTGAAAAACGCTTTAGCGACGCAGGGCTCACGACGAAACGTCAAACTTATACCATTGGCACTGAGTCTTACAGCAACGTGATTGCGGAAATCCCAGGCCAGGAGCATCCAGAACAAATCATTCTGGTGGGTGCCCATTACGATACTGCCTATACAACCCCCGGAGCCAATGACAATGCATCTGGTGTGGCAGCAACATTGGCATTAGCCGAGCGCTTTGGGCCAAATCAAGGGGGGACAAAGCCAGCCAGAACAGTGCGGTTTGTGGCTTTTGTGAACGAGGAACCACCTTTCTTTCACACAGACAATATGGGCAGTCTGGTCTATGCTCGCCAAGCTAAAGCGGATGGAGACAAGATCCTGGCAATGCTGAGTTTAGAAACCCTGGGCTATTACAGTGATGAGCCCGGCAGCCAAAAATATCCTTCCCCTCTGAACTGGCTCTACCCTGACATTGGCAATTTTATTGCCTTTATTGGTGATGTGGGATCTCGCAAGCTGGTGCGCACCAGCATTCACGATTGGCGCGACAAGGTTGAGTTTCCCAGTGAAGGTGCAGCCCTACCCCGAGGCATTCCGGGCATAGGCTGGTCGGACCATTGGAGCTTTTGGCAGATGGGGTATCCTGCTGTGATGGTGACGGATACCGCAACCTATCGCGACCCGCATTATCACACTGATGATGACCTGCTCGAGTACATTGATGGCGATCGCATGGTTCGGGTCGTCAAAGGTCTCGGCCAGCTCGTCAGCGATTTTATCGGCCAGCCAGCTGCCTAACGGAGCCTGAACGTAACAGCTCAATGGCCAGCCTCTTTTTCCTATCCTTTAATCCTAAGATTGCCAAGACACCAAGATCAAAGATGAGCGAGCCACCTCTAACTCGCCTTCGCTGTAAGCTGTTGAGAGACCAACGATAGAATTTCTGCTGGAGCAATGGGCTTAGTCACATATGCGGTAGCTCCCGCTAGCTTGCCTCGCATGCGATCCAAGATCGTATCGGTGCCCGTAAGGATAATCAGTGGAATGTTTTGCAAACTCTCAACGCGACGAATTTGCCCGCAAATGTCATAGCCACTCATGGTGGGCATAACGAGATCAATAAACACCAAGCTGGGACGCAGTTCAATGATGCTCTCCAGAGCTCTGGTAGGGTCTTCAATCCCTCGAAAGTTGTAGCCCTGCTGAGTCAGGATCAAGCCAATTCTTTCGCGCACAAGTTTGTTGTCATCAATGCAGATGATCAAAGGCGCATGGTTTGACGACTGTTGAGAGGATTGTTGCTCAACAGTCCTGCCTCTAGATGGGGTCTCCGATCTTGGAATTGTTGCCTTAGCAACTTCTTTAATGGAAGGTTTAGCGGGAGGCTTCATTGAAAAGAAGCCACTCACGGGACCACTATCACGCAGCCGTCTGATAGCAGTATCTGATAAAGATTCCTTCTTGGTCTCTGGGGAGGCAGAAGAGCCATCGGCGATCGCAGAATCACTTTCCTGCGGAGAACCAGAACTGGTCTGAGATGAAGCATCAGTCGTCATGGCCTCTGAAGCGTTCGACGAAGCTGATTCTGTCCCACGTCCCGCTGGCGTGGGGATACTGCCAGACATATCTGGGGTGATACGCATCTGCAAGAGGCGCTGCTGCTCATAGGTCACCAGGGCTTGGGCCAACTTACCCACTTCCTGTCCCATCAGGCTCGCCAGTTCCCGCAAAGAATGTTGGCCTCGCAACATCTGCTTTAGCTTGGCAAACGTGGCAGCAGTCACTTGAGTTTGGAGCTGGATGGGATCATCCAACAGCGGTGATAAATTCGGTGAGTACAAGCGCATCCCGGCATTGGACCAGGTGTCCCATTGGGTCGCCACCTTTGGCAGTAGGTCCTGGGCCGGAATCAGGGTAATGGCATCCTTAATCTTCAGCTCATCATCGGTCTGGGCTTCGTGGCGCTCCGCGAGGCTCCAGGACTGAACAATATCAAAGAGGACTTCACTAATTTGCAGCGTGATCAGAGTGCGAGCCTGGTCGCGGCTGATGTGATTTTCGCTCAGCAGCCCCCGTAGAGCCTCGTATTCCCAGGTCGGTGTCGGGAGATCTGGGGTGAGCTGGGCTAGGGCAAAAATAGCTTCTGGGCAAACTTGCTTGAGCAGTCGACGCCAGCGACGCAGGCGATGCATGCCTCCACCAGCCCATACCAGGCGACCTGCGACAAAGAACAGTCGCTGGCGAGCCATATGAACAGCATCGCAGTTGAGGCTGCCAGAGAACTGGGCATCACTGAGTTGCTCAATTTTTTGGGCGATCGCGAGAACCGCCTGGGACTGCTCAGGCTGCTGATGTGCCTGGGAAGAGACCGACATATTGCCATCCTGACTCTAGGGGCCAACGTTAGGGGATTGCTCGACTGGCTCATCTTCGCAAGAGGCGTAGAAAAGCAGCTAAAACAAAATCCGGAACAGTTGGTGCTTTGCTTAAGTTGCCCGTAGTTGTGGCCAGAATCACTCAGCAGAATTTAGTATTTTTTGGAACACGAGCTGTGAGTCCCCCACACCGACAATGGCTTAGAGCGTTACTGAGCGAGGGACAGAAGGCCTAGATACGGACCATGATTAGATCTACAAGCACAAGAGATCGTCAGCCATGGGAGTCCTTGAAGCGGCCCAAGACGTACTTTTCCAGCACAATAAACTTGCTGTAGACAATCTAAAGATTCAGCCAAAGCCACCCTAGGAAAGCCTATTCCTGGCGAATTGCCGCTGAAATATTCATTTTCCCAAGGCGGAGTGCTGGGTATAGACCGGCCAGCAAAGCAGCGACCACCGCAACCAGCCAAGCCTGCCAAAAGTACTTAGGCAGGACTGACATATTCAACGTCCAACCAAAGGAGCGCACGTTAATCACGTACACCAAAATCCAGGCCAAGACATAACCCAGGGGCATTGCAAAGACGCCAGCCATCGTGCCCATCAGGCCGGTTTCAACCAGGGTCAGATTGCGAATCTGGGCGGGGCTCATGCCCAGGGAGCGTAGGGTGCCTAACTCCCGAGTGCGCTCTAGCTGGAGGCTCATGATTGTACTCAGCACCCCAATAAAAGCCACGACGATCGCCAGCAGCCGCAGGGCATTGGTAATGGCAAAGGTGCGGTCAAAAATATCCAGAGAGCCCTGGCGAAGGCTGACGTTGGATTGCACCAGGAGCGACTGCTGATCCTTAAAGTGGCTCTGAATATCCTGAACAATTAGGTCCACGGAATAGCCAGGACTAACAAAGAGACCTAAGGAAGCGATGCCCTTATCTCCCCAAATCGCCTCATAAATTTGATCATCGAGAATCAACGTGCCCTGGTCCGAGGAGTAGTCGTAGAACACCGCAATCACGGGATAGATCTGATTACCGGCGGGGGTCTCCAGGGTTACAGTTTTGGGAACTTCATCGCGATTCTCCCGCAGCATCAGCGCCTCAGAAATAATCGCCCCTTCCCCTCGATCTAGGGCATCCCAGGGGTCAGGTTTGAGGTCTTCGCGAATCCAGGCATAGGGCCGCTGGCCGTGGGAGACATCGCCATCGGCAGAAATAATCTTGGCATTGCGGCTGATGCTGTCGTCATCAAAGCCAATGACTTTTACATCCGCATCGTTATAGGTCACGGCTTCATCTAGGCCAGGCCAGCGCTTGATTTCTGCAACGATGCTGGGGTCGATTTTACCGAGGACGCGGTTAGCACTGGTGGAGGGTGGCGTGACGTAGATATCCGCCTGGAGGGTTTGATCCAGCCATTGGATCACCGTGCCTCGGAAGGAGCCAATCATGATCGAGACGCCCACAATCACGGAGACGGAGACCATCAGAGCCGCCACGGCGACGGAGGTGCGGCTGAGGCTACGGAGGATGTCGCGGGGGGCGAGGCATCCCAGAATTCCTAGGCTGGATTCTGTCAGGGGGGCGATCGCCTTAAGCACAACCACAATCAACGGCGGCGTTAACAGAGCAGCACCTAACAAGATGGAAAACAAGCCAGTGAAAGCCGCGACCAATCCACCGCCATCCCACTGCAACATCAGGACGCCAAAGATAGTCGAAGCCACCCAGGCCAGAACCAACTTGGGCAGCAATGTCAGCACCTTGCTCTCCAAACTGGAGCGCTGAAGAATCATCGTCGGCGCAGTATTCATCGCCTCAAAGGCAGGCAGACCAGCAGCAATCAGCGATGCAGTGATACCGATGACTAGGCCTTTAACGATGGTGAAATTGGAGAGCGTGATCTGTTGAACGGTGACGACGAAGTAGAAGTCGTTGATGGTTTGGGTGATGAGGCCGACGATGCTTTTGCCCAGGACCACGCCTAGGCCGACACCGATGACGGAGCCAATAATGCTAAACAGGGCCGCCTCGCCAATGATCAGCGTGAACAATTGCCTCTGGGTGACGCCGAGGCAACGCAACACACCAAAGATGGGGCGGCGCTGAATCACGCTGAAGGTGACGGTGTTATAAATCAAAAACATGCCCACGACGAGAGCCAGCAGGCTAAGGGCCGTGAGGTTCAGCTCGAATGCCGCTGTCATTTGCTTAACGGCATTTTTCTGGGCTTCGGCGGGCTCAATCTTAAGGCCTTCGGGCAGCAGAGCCTGAACGGGCTCCAGCTGTGCTTCTGATTCCGCAATCAAATCAATGTGGCTGAGACTGCCCAGTTGCCCCAGCACCTCTTGAGCCGTGGCAACGTCAGCAAACATGATGCTGCTCAGGGCACGCCGGTTGAGATTGTCGTCAGTGCCCACGGTGCCAACGAGGGTGACTTCCTTGGCTTGGCCAGATAGGTCCAGGTGGAGCTTGTCACCGAGGTCCAGGCTGTAGCGTTTGGCCACATCTTCGGAGAGGACAATGGTGTCGGGCTCGGTGAGGAATTGGACAAAACCGTTGCCGCCGTTGCTTTCGGTGTCGCTGAAGTAGCTGCGGAAGGGAGATTCAGAAAATAGGTCGACACCCACCATGCGAAAGGGCTGACGATCGAGTTCTTCGGCGATCGCATAACCTTCCACCACCGGCGCGATGGGAATCTCATTAAAACTACGCCGCAAATCTCGATAAACGCCCTCATCAACCCCCGTCGCCGAAATGGCTTCAATACGATGGGTTGTCTTACCCGTAATCGCATCCGTCGCCATGCCAAAGGCCCGTTGAGCCGAACCATTGGCCAGGTCTATGGAGACCATCATGGCCACACCTACTGCAATGCCAATGATGCAGAGCAGGTATTGCAGGGGACGTTGGCGAAGACGCTGCCAGGCCAGTCGCCAGAGCGGTCGATTGGAAACAGGGATATTGCCGCCGGAGGGGTTGCTGCTCGTTGCAGCGGGCGAAGAATTCACAGTCTCTGGCATGGGCTAGCTGGGGCAGTTAAGCTTAACGTTTTGCAATATTGCTCTCAGCGTAGCAAGTTGCGCCAGGCATTGATAGACCGTTACAAGCGTTTTTAGCAGCAGAGCTTGAGATGTGATCCGTGAAATTCCCGAGATTGCCCTCTACAGCGGTGAAGTTACTCATTATTCGGTCGCGCTAAGTCAGCCACCGATGTTGTGTCCTTAGTCCTTAGAAGCATCATGATGCGATCGCTCAAACCCAACTGGACCAAATGGCTTATCGGGGGATACTTACAGGGCTTCGTCACCAGGATTGACGAAGCCCTGCGTATACATAAGCGACAACAGCACCAGTAACCAGTAGCTTATGTATACGATCCATCATTGATTATTGGACCAAGCCCTAATTGCTGCCCTTAAATCCTCTGTAGGCGAACGGCAATATCCTACAGCTCACTAACTGGAAATCGGAGCTCAATACATCGGGTTTGGTACTATTCCCTCTGGAGATATTTGGGACAAGAACTAGTCCATGATTTTTTTCACTCCTTTGTATAGTCCATACATTGCCGCTCCGCCTCCAGCAACAATTGCAAAGGGTGCAAGGAAGCTTGCAGCGGCGACCCCAACAACTGGGGCCATTACAGCCGAAGCTGCTGTAACGACAGATCCAGTCGTCGCGGATGCTGCAACAACTGCCCCAGGAGCAACCACTTTAGCGGCTTGCAGCAAAGCTTTTGCTTCCCGCTCCTTTGGGAGACGATCAAACATGTCGTGCCCAGCACATTTACCCAATTCATTAGCAAGGCCTACGCCCATCTTTGCAGCTAAAACTTCATTCTGACGTTCTTCTTGTTCTGACATGACGAAAGTCCTTGTACTATCTCAAATTCTCGATATTTGTCGCTATATGCATTGCAGGATGAATTAGAGAATCAATAATCACTCTGCTCTTCATTAACCTCTTGTCAGTCAAGGATAATTCCAGGCGTTTCTGAAATGAGTGATGAACAAATATCGACAGCTCCTATCGGTGATGGTGGGCTGCCTTAAAATCTTCATCCCGGAAATCAGCGACACTTAATTCCAGATTGAGAAGAGCAAATCGAGAGACTGCGTATAGAGAACTAGAAAAATCACTAAACCTCCCTAGTTACAACAATTGTATCTAATACAACAGGGAGTTGGGACATCGAAAACTTAATTAATATGAAGTCCGAGCAATTAGCAGAACTTTGCTTCCATACACCACAAGGGTTTGAGGCCCATAATTCTATGGTTGATTAAGCGGGCGTCCCATACCACGACTAGTAGAGTTTCTACGGCTAACTGTAAAGAGATATTTCACAGAATAGGCATCTTGGTTAACAACTTAAGGCCGGAGAAAGTTCGCCTTGAGATGTCTGAAATCCTTATTTCATGAATCCTTGGGGCAATACTCCGGACGGCTTTTGCTGTGCTACGACAGAACGCGGGGTCTAACCCTCTGCAAGGCTTGCATCCGCAACGAAGAAGTAGGAGTTTCAAACTCTGATTTTACAACTGTCCGAACTGTTATTTGGGATGAGGAATCAATCTTATTTTGTTAATGCCCAAGCCCGCAAAACCTCAGCCACAGTCCAGGCTTGGGCAAATGCCCCCTTAGGCCCATGGGGAGCTTCACCATCAAAGATTTCTCCCAAGGTGCCGACACAACCTGTGGCGACATGGGATTCTAAGCCCTGAAGAAATTCCCTCGCCTGGGCCTTATTCTGATACACCTTGAGATGAGCTTGAACAAAGGGTCCAATCAACCAGCCCCATACCGTCCCTTGATGATAGGCCCCATCGCGCTGGCGTACGGTGCCGCTGTGATGGCCTTGATAATCAGGATGTTGCGGAGCCAGGGTTCTCAGTCCCATGGGCGTGAGCAATTCTGCCTGGCAAATATCAACGATCGCCTTTTCCTGTTCCGGCGTCAGCAGGGAGACTCGGTGACGACTGTTAAGCGGCAAGGCAAGGGCAAAAAGCTGATTGGGCCGTAGAGAATCATCGTTACCCTCTGGCCCGTCGATCACGTCGTAGCAGTAGCCTGCTTCTGCATTCCAAAAGCGCTGAAAGCCCTGGTGCGTTTTCTGGGCCAGTTCACGATATTGACCATGGGGCTTGTCCAGACGTCGAGCCAGTTGCCACATAACGAGCAAGGCGTTGTACCACAGGGCATTGACCTCCACGGGTTTACCGATGCGGGGCGTGACGACCCAGTCGGTCTGTTCCTCTGGAGAGCCTTCGGGATTGCCCATGACTTTGGCATCCATCCAGGTGAGCTGCACACCCACTTCACCGGCATAGAGCAAGCCATCGTCATCGAGGCGAATGCCGTGGCGCGTACCTCGCTGGTGCCATTGGATGATGTCGGCCAGGACGGGGAATAGTTCGGCGATCAAGGCATCATCGTGAGTGGCGGCGTAGTACCAGCGCACCGCTTCGAAGTACCACAGGGTGGCATCGACGGTGTTGTATTGGGCAGCATTAGTTGGTGCAGCATCTAAGTCAGCGTTATCCGAATGCTCTGGGAAGGTGTTGGGCAACATGCCCTGGTCCACGTAGCGAGCAAAAGTTTGCAGGATGGGGCGAGCGGCTGCGGGGTCATGGGCCAGGAGGCCCGGCAGGCTGATCATGGTGTCTCGGCCCCAGTCGCTAAACCAGGGATAACCCGCAATGATGCTGAGGCCGGGCTCGGTTTCTGAGCCAGTCTCGCTGATAATTGGGCGCTGCACGATAAATTGATGGGCCGCCAGCATCAGCTGTCCAACCCAAGCCGGGGGAAACTGATTGGGACCTAGGTGATAGGTCGAGGAGATCAGACAACGGTTGAGGAGGTCAGCATCTTGATCATGCTGTTGCTCTAAGGCGTCTTTAGAGTCAGCTTTACTCTCAATGCTTCCAGTGGCATTGGAATCGCGCAGAGCCTCAAGTTGAGGCACGGTGGTAATGGCTTCGGCAATAACAGTGAGGGAACGGCCCGGCCATAATTCTGCCGTGAGGGTTGCACCATGGAAATGGTCTTCCTGGGAATCGAGGCCGCGATCGCGTTCCTGACTCAGCTCATAGTCCAAATGCCAATGTTGCGCGGGCTCAATCTGAACTTCTCGCTCGGTCACCCGCAGGGCTAGGGCAGTGCCACTGAGTGTGGCCCGCCAGCAAAGCCCCTGGGGAATAACTTCGGTGGAAGGAGTCCAGTCCACGCTGTCTTTGCGGCTGTTGTGATGATGGTCGCGATAATTGACCAGAGCCTTGAGAGTGATCTTCGCTGGGATTTTGGCTTGGGCCAGGCTATAGCGAATGTAAGTGCGGTTCTGCCCCTGGGCCATCCAAATTCGCTTTTCCAGACGAGCTTGACCCAAGGCATAGGTCCAGACGGGAATGGTGCCTTCTAGGTGGAAGCGCTCTAGCTGCATATAGCCCTGGGGGTCAACAATGCCGCTGGCCCAGCGATTGGCGGCAAGATCGTAACAACGACCGCCGTAATCAACGGTTGCATCGAGCTTGGCCAACATCAGCTGTCGTTCGACCGGAGGCTTGAGGGCAGCAACCAGTAGACCGTGATAGCGCCGGGTGGGGAGATCGGCCACGGTTCCGCAAGCATAACCACCGATGCCGTTGGTAACGAGCCATTCCCGCGTAGATGCCTGGGAGAGGTTATTGCAGAGGTCTCGCCCGAATTCAATGGTCATGGTCGCTCTAGATGCTGGGTCAAAAGAATTGTTGGGGCGGATTGCGGAACGCAGCGCCAAGCTTCAAACCAAGAGTGTAAATCGAACAGTCGCGATTTTTGTCGATGGGTAGGGTTTCGTTGTGAAACCTTGAAAAATGCAGTTCTAAGGGCGCTAAAAACAGGCACTAGTTCAGTTGTGCAAGGAGAAATGCATAGATCAAAAGTACTGTAAAGTAGGCCAAGGTGAATTGCTAGTTTCTAGCTCTAAGCGATCGCCATATCTTCTATCTCTATGCTCCTCGGGTCTTCATCACCATGCCCATGCCTCAGCACTTGCAACAATGGTTCTGCACAGGTCTTGTTGGCTTGACTGCTGCGGTGGGGCTGTCGGGCTGTGGAGAGCAGCGCGTGGCGGAGAGTCCCCATTTGCTGTTTGGTAATCCTAGTGATGCTGAATCACGTTTGGACCTGCCGAATAATTTTTTGCTGATTAAGCCTGAGTTTGCACTGTCCTATAGTCGCGATCGCGGCACGGCAAATTGGGTGAGCTGGCAGCTGAATGAAAGCTGGCTAGGTGATACAGAACGCCGGGATAACTTTCGCCATGACCCTGACTTGCCGGGGGATTGGCCAGTGATTGCGTCAGTTGACTATCGCGATCGCCGCTATGACCGGGGCCATATTGCGCCTTCGGGCGATCGGACGGCCAGCCGCGAGGACAATGATGCGACCTTTGTGTTCAGCAACATCATGCCCCAGGTGCCGGGCAATAATCGTGGCCCCTGGAACGACCTGGAAAACTACTGTCGCAAGCTGGTGCGTCAGGGCAAGGAGTTGTATATCATCGCTGGTCCGTTGGGGCAGAAGGGGCGCATTGGCCAGGCTCAACTGGTAGTGCCCCAGAGTACTTGGAAGGTGATTTTGGTGTTGGATCAGCCAGGGGGAGACGATTGGGATGTTTCACCTGAAACTCGGGTGATCGCGGTGAATATGCCTAATCTTCCATCAATTGAAAGTAAGTCTTGGCGAGAGTTTCGTACGACGGTGGATGAGCTGGAGTCATTGACGGGCTATGACTTTCTGTCGGTGCTGGATAACCAGACTGAAGCGGCGATCGAGAGTCGAATGGATGAAGGCTGAGATGAATTAGCTCCATTGCAGACTGACTGATAAATGAAGAGTCATCGCAGCGGTGTTCAGATACAGCTCAGCTGATAATCAGACGTGATATTTGTGGGAAATAGATGCCTATCCAGGCAACTAACCGTTTAAGGTAGCCAAAATGAATCAGCGAATTTTAGCAGTGGCTGGAGTCATCGTCGGTTTAGGCAGCATGGCTGTAGCTGGCATGGTGTGGAGCTTCATACCAGTATCCGTTGCAAAGCTGGAGCAGATGAGCTCGCAACAGCGCCGAGCCTATCTTCAAAAGCGCGAAACATCAGATGTGGTGGGTTATTACTGTGGCAACCAACCCTTGCCGCCAGCAGTTGAAGCGGATGTGGAATACAGTCTGCGCGAAGACCATGGGGTTGGCAGCTGTAGCAGTGATGGAATTTCTAGAACGGTACCCTCGGCCAGCTGAAGTCGTATTTTCAAGTTTTGTCTTGCCTGTGGGGCTTTTTGTTGGTGCTTGATAACCAGACTGAGGGGGAGGAGCGAGAGTTGGGTGGATGCAAAACCATGTGATCGCATTGCCGTTGGTTCTGGAATGCATAGTTCGGGGTGATGGATTTTGAATGTTTGGATTGGTCTGATTTGGTGCGTTTTGCTGCACAGAAATGCACCAGTCGCGATCGCCCACCACCCTGCGAAATAAATTGCGTGATTCTGAATTGGAAATTTTATGTCCCAGCCCCAATTACTCATCACCGGAGCCAGCGGCTTCCTCGGGAGTTGGCTTTGCGAAGCCGCCCAAGCTCAATGGCAAGTTACAGGGCTATACAACCGCAAGTCCGGCAGTGACACAGCTGTTAACTGGGTGCAAGCCAATCTTTGTGAGCTGGACAAGCTGGGTGCCTTGATCACCCGCCTCCAGCCCCAAGCCATCATCCACCTCGCTGCCATCTCCAATACCCCCTACTGCGAGGCCCATCCCGAAGAAACCGCCAAGCTGAACGTGGATGTGGCGATCGCCCTCGCCCAAACCTGCGCCCAACACAAAATCCCCTTCATCTTCACCTCCTCAGACCTCGTCTTCGACGGCGAACACTCCCCCTACAAAGAAAACGCCCCCGTTAATCCACACACCGTCTACGGCCAGCAAAAAGCCCAGGCTGAGGCGGGCGTCATGGCAGCTTGGCCCGAGGCGATCGTGGCCCGCATGCCCCTTATGTTTGGCTTCGGCAAAACCGCCCCCAACAACTTCATGACCCGTCTGCTGGAAGCCCTCAAAGCAGGCGATTCCCTCAGCCTCTTCCACGACGAAATTCGCAATCCCCTCAGCGCCAAAGTTGCAGCCCAAGGCCTACTCCTAGCCGTTGATTTAGCCATCAACCAGCGCCACCGAGGCCTGCTCCACCTAGGCGGACCTGAAGCCGTATCTCGCTACGACCTAGGCGTCCTGCTCGCCCAGGCCCAAGGCTACGACCCCAGCCACCTCGAAGCCTGTAGCCAAGATGAAGTGGCATTTTCCATGCCCCGCCCCAAAAACGTTTGTACCGACTGCTCCCTCGCTCACAGTCTCGGCTTCACCCCACCCAGCTTGGCCGAACAATTGGCTCCCCATTAACCCGCCCCATCATCCCACCCACTGTAGGGAATGGCATCAACCTATCTGGGCATCGCCATACCCAAGGTTCAGCAGCAAAGTCTATAAACAGCCAGCCTTCAGTCGGGCCAAAGTCGGGAATTTAGTGGGATAAAAACCTACAGCGGGGAATTCCCCAGTCCAAACCTGTGGTTTAAGGTCAGATTCGGGTTTAGCATTGCAACAGCCCCTCCCTTCCCACCTCATTTCTGGCAACTCACGATGGCCGATAACCTCTCCACCACAACTGCCTCCGCTGCATCCCATCATCCACAGGACAATGGCAGCGACAGTTCCACCACCAATATCGACCTCGCTGTCGCCGCCCAAACCCAGTCTCGCAAGGCAGACCACATCCGCATTTGCCTGGACGATCGCAGCCAGTGCAAAACTGCCACCACCGGCCTAGAGCGCTACCGCTTCACCCACAGCGCCCTGCCCAACCTCAACTACAGCGACCTCGACCTCACCACCACCTTCCTGGGTAAGCAGCTCGGCTCCCCCCTCCTGATCTCCTCCATGACCGGCGGCACGGAGCAGGCTCAGCAGATTAACCATCGTCTGGCCACCATTGCCCAGGAATACAAACTCGCCATGGGTGTCGGCTCCCAGCGAGTCGCCGTGGAGAACCCTAAGCTAATGGGGACCTTTGATGTGAGAGCGATCGCCCCCGACATCCTTCTCTTTGCCAATCTCGGCGCGGTCCAGCTCAACTATCGCTACGGCGTGGACGAATGCCGCCGCCTCATTGATGGCCTCCAAGCCGATGCCCTCATCCTCCACCTCAATCCCCTGCAAGAGTGCATTCAGCCCGGCGGTGATACTGATTTTCGTGGCCTGATGGATAAGGTTGCAACCCTCTGTGCCCAGCTTGAGGTTCCTGTCATTGCCAAGGAAGTGGGCAATGGTATTTCGGGGCAGATGGCTCAGCAACTGATTGAAGCAGGAGTGGGCGCGATCGACGTTGCCGGAGCCGGGGGCACCTCCTGGTCCATGGTGGAAGCCGAGCGGGCTGACAACAACTTACAACGGCAACTGGGCTTGACCTTTGCGGAATGGGGCATTCCCACCGCAGATTGTCTCCTGCAGGTGCGGGAGATGGACGCCAACATTCCCCTGATTGCTAGTGGGGGCATTCGCAATGGGGTTGATGTCGCTAAAGCGATCGCCCTCGGTGCCGATCTCGTCGGCTTAGCCCGTCCCTTCCTCCAAGCCGCCTGTCAATCGGAAGCGGCTCTACAGGAACAAACAGAACTGTTGCTAGCAGAACTAAAAACAGTCATGTTCTGCACCGACTGCGCCCAGCCATTAGATTTGCGAGGCAGGGGAATTTTGCAAGCCACTTAATAGATGGCTATGGGAGGTAACAATGCAGCTGACGGGGCCATGCTCAGATTGAACAGAAGGGTGATCTCGTCACCGAAAGAACACTGAGCTTCAGTTCTAACGCTCTCTAAATTTCAGTATTTAACGAATTTATCTGGCTCGGTTAAATTCGGATATAGGCGGTTTTTTGAGTAGGTCTAAAGAGAACCTTCTCACGGACAAGTAACCCCCTATGCTGGGCTGGACTCTACTGGCATTAGCCATTTGTATGGAAGCAATGGCAACCTTTGCAGCGAAATATGCGAACGGTTTTACAAATCCCGTACCTTCGGTGATCACCGTTGTCGCATTTATTCTGTCTTTTGTTGCGCTTACTTTTGCCTTGAATACGGTAGATGTGAGCTTGGCTTACCCCGTGTGGACGGGAGGTGCGGTATGCCTTGTGGCGATCATTGGAGTACTGTTTTTTCGAGAAGAGCTGAATTTCTTCAAAATTTTCTCGACGATTCTGGTGATTTTTGGTGTGGTGGGTTTGATTGTTAGTAGTCAACCAGCCCAGGCCACTTGTACTGCGGCCGATGCCTCTGCGACTGAGACGCCTCGGTCGACTCGGCTTGCTGCAGCTCCAGTGTTTAATCGGGGCATTTTGCCCGTTTTGGCTACAGCGAAACAACTATATCAACCCAATGTGATTAGCCTGCGGCCTGAGTTTTCAGACCCAAGCTAGGACAAGTGAGTTTGTTCATGATCAGATACAGAAAAAGACCTGACTTTCAAAGAAAGTCAGGTCTTTTTCTTGGGATAACTTCTACAGAGTCATTATCGAGGTTAACGTGAGCTTCTTAGCTCGCGGTGACCCAATCAACCAGTAGTCGCACGCCATAACCACTTGCTCCGGCGGGAGTGTAGGGGCCTTCTTTACTGGTCCAAGCAGGGCCTGCAATGTCAATGTGGGCCCAGGCTTCAGTGTCCTTAACGAATTCCTTAAGGAACAGGGCTGCGGTGATGGAACCGGCGGGGCGGGGGCCGGTGTTTTTCATGTCGGCGATGGGGGATTTGATGCCCTCGAAGTATTTCTGCTCCAGGGGCATTTGCCAGATTTTCTCTCCGCTGGATTCAGAGGCAGTCTTGAGGTCAGCGGCTAGGTCGTCGTCGATGCTCCAGTAGCCTGCGATGTCGTTACCGAGGGCGATGAGGCAAGCGCCGGTTAGGGTTGCGAGATCAACAATGGCATCGACACCCAGGGCATCGGCATAGACTAGGGCATCGGCGAGGGTGAGGCGGCCTTCAGCGTCGGTGTTGTTGACTTCGATGGTTTTGCCGTTGGAGGCGGTGAGGATGTCGCCGGGGTGGAGGGCATGGCCGCTGATCATGTTCTCGGTGGCAGCGCTGATGAAGTGGAGTTCTACATCAGGCTTGAGTTGGGCCAGGGCTTTGGCTGCGCCGAGGGTTGCGGCGGCACCACCCATGTCCATTTTCATGGTTTCGATGCCGCTGCCGGGGCCTTTGAGGTTGAGGCCACCGGAGTCGAAGGTAACGCCTTTGCCGACGATCGCAATCTTCTTCTTAGCTGTTCCCTCAGGCTTATATGTGAGGTGAATAAACTTGGGCGGTGCATCCGTGGCAGAGGCCTTGGCCACGCCGAGGAAAGCACCCATGCCGCGCTTCTCACATTCGTCTTGCTCTAGCACGGTCAACTCCAGACCGTGGCTATCGGCAATGTCCTTGGCGGTATCGGCCAGGGTTTGGGGACTCAGTTCATTGGGCGGCGCTGCAACCAGTTTTCTTGCTAGTACAACGCCAGAGAGGATTTGCTCTGCTTTGGCGATCGCGTCAGCTTGGCCATCCGCTTCTAACAGCGATACCGTTGCGGGATATTCAGCGTTGTCCTCGTCCTTGTCGTCATCGGACTTGGATTTGAAGCGCTCGTCTTTGTAAAGGGCGAGGCTCATGCCTTCGACGATCGCCTGCACGGTCTGGCCAGCATCGCCTACGGTGGGCAATGCCACACCGAGGGTGCTGCATTTTTCGGATTTTGCTAGTTTGCCTGCCTTGGCAGCGGCTTGGCGAATGCTTTCTGACTTAGCTTTTTCACTTTTGCCGAGGCCGACCAGGATGAGCTTTTTCACTGGGGTATTGCGACCGACACGGGTGGAAGCGCCGCTGTTGGCTTTGCCTGCAAATTTGGCTTCGGTTAGGAGGTCGGCGATCGCCCCATCCAACTTCCCATCCAAGGCGGTGAGCTGCTCTGGCAACGTTCCCGCTTCAGCAAAGTCTTCTTCAAAAAAGCCGAGGACGAGGCCATCGCCGGTCCAGTCTGCGGGTGCGGTTGCTATTGCTTGGAAATCCATGGTCGCTGTCTAGTCTCGGGAATATACGAACGGTATGTCCCTAGTCTGACGCGCTGAGCGGCTTCGGCGCAATTGATTACGGGTAAAGAATATATCGTTGGGCGATCGTTTCCTTAACGTTTCACTTGCAGCCATGCGAAAAGCTGGCCGACTGTCAGTTCCACTCCATCGGCAAACTCTGGTACTGGCAATTTGAATTCAGAGGCACTGAGTTGGATGGGCTGTTGACCCATGGGGTAAATCGTGACTGAACGCTCTGCGGGATCGATCAACCAGCCCATGGCGCAGCCGTTTTGCAGACCATGAAGGATGTTATCGATCACTTTCGTGCTGCTTTGCTTAGGAGAGAGAACTTCGATGATCCAATCCGGGGGGAGTGCAAAGCTGTTGGCAATCTCACCGGTTTCGTTACAAGGAATGCGGCTCTGACGAAAAACAGCCACATCTGGGATGATGGAGCGTCCCCCGAAGGTGCAGCGTAGTTCAGGAAAGGCTTCTGCCAGCCCGGCTTCTTCGAGAATTCGATTGATCAGTTCGATGAGCTTGCGTTGCAGGCGGCTATGTTGTCCCTTGGGCATGGGTTTTTGATGGATTTGCCCGTTGATATATTCGCTGCCGGGTTTGGTCTCGGGCAGGGCCAGAAAATCTTCGAGGCTGAGGGATTTGACTGGCGTTTGGATCATGGTGATCCCGGTGTTGATGATTTCTATTAACTAGTGTAGCTGGCAGGCTTGCGAAGCGAAAAAGATGAGGATGGGGAGGCGATCGCTGCATATTCTCTCGCCCTGCCCCCTAGTTCCTGTTACCGAGACAAAAGCCATCTGCAAAAGCATGGAACTGACTTCTACCCCTTCCATGGCTACGCAGCTTTTTAGCGCTCGGGCTAACCGATTTTGATCAAGGAACGATTGAATCATGGGATTTTTCAACCGAGTCAGCCCCAAAGTCATGCTGTTGGGCCTAGCTGTTGCCAGTGCTGTTTGTTTGGGGGCTGCAACTGAGAGCCAAGCCCACCAGCCTCAGCAGGTTATGACGGAGGAGAGTCAGAGCGATCGCCAAGGTGATGCGAAAAATATTCGCGGCAGCTTCGTTTTGGAAAACGTGACTAAATCGCCTCAAACCTTGCGGCTACTGATTCCTCGCTCGGATAGCTACAGCTTTAAGGTCAGTCAGCAGAAGCTTAACCTCCAGCCGGGGGAGAAGGTTGAAGTGGAATATGGCGGCGGTATTTTTCAAGATGGCAAATGGCAGGTCAACTTTGAAGTGGAGCTGCTGGGTGAGGAGGGTCAGCTCGCCGGTCGCCACACCGTTGATGTTTATTACCGGGTTGAGGGGGGCAAGTTTGAGCTGAGCAATTACGAAAAGCTGTTCTTGGCGGCGGATGAGCGTGACCCCCAGTTGGGCGATTCGTTCAAGGTCCTCAAAGATGACGGTTCGATTCGTCCAGCGCCGGAAAGCCATATCAAGCGGCCTTCCATGGAGGAGCTGATGAGTCTTGAAAAGCTGGACCGCGAAGCCATCTTTCAAATTCCCACGGAGAGCCAAGGTGGTGAGGGTTCAGATGATCCTCGCAAGCCCGATATTCGCTTGGAGCGTCCTGAGCTGCAAGTTAGACCCGAACCGCAGATCCGGCCTGAGCTGCGAACTCGACCTGAGTGGCGCCTTCCTGGGCAATTGAATTTTGTGCAGTCTGGGGCAGAGCTGACCAAGTCTTTTGCTAAGGAGCCGATACTTTTAGCCCAGGCGAGCACGACCCAGGCCAGCGGACGCTTTTCCTGGAAAGGCTTGGACAATTTGAGCCATCGTGCCTTTGGTTGGCGAGTGCGGGCTTGGCAAAAGCGCAATGGCAGCTGGAAGATCATGGATGAGGACTGGATTCAGGCCGATGGTCGCTGGCAGCTCAGCTTCCCCCGTCGCTCCGGTGAGGTTAAGTTCCAGTACATCGCCTACAACCGCTTCTTTAAACCCCAGAAGTCCAATGGCGATACCTATCGCTGGGTGGGTCCGAGCCGCAGCAGCATTAGCGCCAACCACAACGAGGGCAGCTGGATTGCGGATACTTCGACGGGAGCGGCTCGCGGTTTAGGCGAAATCTATGACGAGGGCATGGATCTTTGGTCGAAGCTCTATTGGACTGGGGGGATTAATCCTTTGCGGGATAAGGCGATCGATGTGATCTTCCCTAACACGAGCTATGACTGCGGCGATGGCAGCGGCGTGCCTTGGAGTTGCGCTAGCACCAGCGGCAAGATTTGGATGATTCCTAGCCATGCGGGCCGAAATGGTGTGATGCAGCATGAGCTGGCCCACCAGATTAACTATGAGTATTGGAATAACCAGCGTCCGCCCGGTGCTGGAGGCTCTCACAACCTGACGGACTGTTTCACACCGGGTTTGGCATTGTTGGAAGGTTTCGCCAACTTTATGGTGTTCTGGACCCAGGCGGATCGGGGCACTGCGCCCAGCAGCGGCTTTGATTTTGCGATTGAGAATCCTTCGTTTGCCTGTGATGACCCGCTGAATCGCAATGAGTCTTGGGTGGCGTCAGCATTCTGGGATTTGCACGATACTCGGGCAGATGGGCAGGATAATCTCTGGTTTACTCACCAAGGGGCGGTGCCGGGGATGTATTTGCGATCCGGGATGAAGAACAGCATGGCTGATTTCCACAGTACCTATCGCAATGCGGCGAATAGCAATCACCGCACGATTATTGACCGCATCTTCCGTCAGAACAAGATCATCAACTAGGTGATGTGAGCCTCGCTGCGCGTTAGTCGCCAACCCAAAATTTTGAAAGTTGTTGGCGGCTATCTTAACGTCAGTTCTGGATAAGGAAAGGAAGAGGAGTTTAGGCTGAGACTAACCAAAGACCTCATCCCTCCTCTCCCCATGCCTAGCTTAGAAGAGCTGTTCTGTGACGTCGATGACTTCTGCCAAGTGTTCGAACCCAAGT
>CALECT010000151.1 GCA_937949725.1 uncultured Pseudanabaenaceae cyanobacterium | reverse complement strand
CACTCCCCAGCATCCTCCTCAAGATGTTCCTGCTATGAATGGCCTTCAAGATCCCGACGTAGCCATCTCCCCTGCTCACCATAACCAACAGGTTTATCAACGGCTCAAGGTGTCCTTAAGCCTCGGTCTACGACGCCAGCTTTTCGTGGCAGTCTGTGACGATCCGAACCTACGCAACCGCCTGGCCGGGCAACTCCACCGAGAGCTTGTCCAGCAGGGTGCTGACCAAGTAGCTGCCTCCATCGAGCGGAGCGGCATCCCCACGGTCCATGAAAACTTGGTCAGCCTGAAGCTAGACCTCAACGACCCCAACCCCATCGCCCAGGTCTCCCACTGGCTGCGCACCAATGTGCCTCGGTCTGAGCAAGACCAGCCCATGCCCTCCTTCCAAATCCTGGGTATTGAACAGCTCACTCGCCAACCCGCAGCAGTACAACGCCTATTCCTTAGCTATCTGCGTGCCCTAGAGCGCCAGCTACCTGCCCTTAATTCCGCCCTCATTCTCTGGGTGACTCGGCCCTGGTTTCACAACATTCGTAAATCCGCACCGGAATGCTGGCAGTGGTGCAGCGGCACCTTTGAATTCCAGGCCGAACCCCTCCCCCTCAGTGCAGATGAGCGTCCCCAAACCTCTGTCCCAGAAATGGATGCCCTCACCCCTGGTGCAGATTCTGGTGTCACCGTTGCTAACGCCGTGGCTCAACCCGCCACCGAGGAAGAGGAGCCTAGCAGCGGAGACTACAGCGCAGCAAAAGTGATCGCTGCGGAAGCCGCTCTCATGGCTGCCTCCGGCGTGGAAGCTCGCTTAATCGAAGATGATGATGTTGACTCCGAGCAACGCAACGACAGAGACTCCTCCCCACAATCTCCTCCTCAAGTTCAAGCAGACGAAGCCTCAGCCCCGGCACAACACAATGAGCATCTAGCAACTGCTCCCGCCGCAGATGCCCAAACCAAGCCCAAGAAAATAATCACCTTCGATCGCATCTACGGCCCTGAAGAAAAGGCCGCCCACACATCAGGAAAAGAGAGCCACACCACCGCAGACGCCACCGAGACAGAAGAGCAACCAGCAACGGCAACCCCCACAGTAGAAGAGCAAAAAGCCAGCCAGGCCAAAGAAGCACAACCGCCCAGTCAAACCAAAGAAGAGCAATCGGCGACCCCCTTCGCCCCACCCGCTCCTGCAGAAGAAGCCGCGACGGCCCCAGCAACCCATACCGTCTCCCACACTTTTGCTAGCGTCGCAGAACGGGAAGAAGCTCAGCTACTGGCACACATTGAAGTCCTGCGCCAGCAAAATGCTAGTTCTGAAGACCTGGCCATTTCCTATCTGGACCTAGGCCGCTTCTACCGCCGCCGCATGGAGCAAGGCGACCAGTCTCAAGACTTTACTCGCTACGCGATCGTCGCCTACGAGCAGGTGCTGGAATGGCTCTGCTTCAATGACCCTGCTGCGACCACCAGCAGCCTCTCCTGGCCAGACACCCTCAACGACCTCGGCACCCTCTATTGGATGGCTTCCCGCAAGCCCGAATCCCCAGAGATGGGCATTTCCTACATCAAGCTGGCGATCCAGACCTACCGCCTCGGCCTCAAGAACACCAAACCTGAGGAGAATCCCAAGGCCTTTGCCATGTTGCAAAACAACCTGGGCACGGTCCATAGCGACTTTGCACACCACCAGGACGCAGCGGACAACCTGGGCCATGCCATTGATGCCTACAAAGAAGCCCTGCGCTTCCGCCAGCCGGAGTCCGCACCGCTGAAGTACGCCTCCACCCAGAACAACCTGGGCACGGCCTACTGGCACTTGGCTCAACATGCCAACGCACCGGAAAACTTGAAATGGGCGATCGCGGCCTATTCCCAAGCTGCCCAGTATTACAACCCCGACGAGCAGCCCGACAGCTACGCCATGATCCAGAACAATCTGGGAACGGCTTACTGGAACCTGGCCCAGATTTCCCCCACCGAGGAATCCCCCGACGGCAACGGCCACTTCATGTCCCAGGAATGGCTCCTTCTCGCCGTCAACGCCTACAACAACGCCCTACGCTTCCGTACTTTGCAGGTGGCTCCCGGCAGCTACGCCTCCACCCAGAACAACCTGGGCACGGCCTACTGGCAACTGGCGAACCAATCGGGGCAGGAGGCCTCGGCGAGCAAAGAATACTTGCAGCTAAGCATTCGCGCCTACGAAGCAGCTCTGAAAGCAGCGGACTTCCTCAAGGGCCAGAATATGCTGTCCCAGCTCAACTTCGACCCCTTCGCCACCCACAGCAACAGTGGTTTGGTGCATTACCAACTAGCAACGGACTTTGCGACGGATTTCAAAGATGAATCTCAGCAACAGCATCTAGACCAGGCTCTGACGCATCATGTGCAAGCAATGACGGGTTGGAAAGGGAAGCCGGAATTGTATGACCCTGCAGTGGCAGTGTTAGTTCAAACGATTCAGCATTGTTATGAGAAATGGGGCAGCAGCGGGCAAAACCGGGCGCTGGGCTTAGTGCCCGGAGAGTTGCTGCCTGAGCTGTTACCGAAGCTCTAGCTCCCTTTAGGCTGAAGCTCGCAAGTTATCACCCCCGAAAGGGGCGGGGAAAACCCGCCCCTTTTTGCGTTTGGCTTAAAGCGAAATTTTACTTTGGAGGCTATCAATCTGGTGCTTTTGGCTAAGGGCACAGAGGGAGTGCATCTGGGGGCGCTGCCCCCAGTCCCCCGCCGATTGGGAACAGGTGTTCCCAGACGGGTTAACCCTTCCCAACCTACGGCTCATGATTTCTGGGATAAGGCATTTACAGGCTGACGTGCGTTTCTCTGGGCTGGTCGTGATTGTGGGGCTACCGCTTACGCGGATCGAAGTTCTAGAGCGTACGGTCAGCAGCAAACATTCCCCCACAACAGCGCCCAAGAAAGCAACGCCGCCGACCGTAATCACCATCAAACAGTGAAGCACCCCAACCTCCTTACGCAGGAGGATAATCTCTAGGTCGGAGGCGCTTCGTCCTCCTTGAGCGGCCAAGAAACTTATAGCGGGGGCTGGCCCCCAAGGCTGCTGGATTTGCCGCTTGCCTCTTCAAACCAAGCCTAAAAGCCAACCCAAACCCTCAACACAGTCAGCCTCAAATGCCCAACCTATACAGTAGACAGTCAAAAAACTGACCCCATAAAAACTCATCTAGTCCTCCCAAACTCAAGCAATTAAGCAGTCACAACCACGCCAGCCCTCAAGACTCATCCCTCACAACCAACCACCAGAGTCATAAATCTGGCAAATAGCCTGCCTAAGCCCCCAGCCCACCCATGGCCACACCCCACAGAGGTCAGAGCCCCAGGGACCTCACCCCGCAAGGGCGATCGCTAATGCCGCACATTCCCAAACAGCGGTATTACTTATTTCAACAGCGCAGTTGCGCCTGTGTTCCCCCCAAATGCACAACCGCAACTCCACCTAAACGATCGCAAAGAAAAGGCTACGACAACGACCTATGCACCAGGCCGAATCCCTCAGCTTCACCAGCGAAATCGCCCAACGCTACGACCTCCCCAGCACCATCCGCATCCGCACCTACTGCGACAGCGAACAAGAACTCAGCGTAACCGTCCCCACAATCGCCGCCGCCCACCACCAATGGCGACGCATCCAGCAGCTCAGCCGCGCCGCCGAACGCCTCGACTGCCTCTGGCTCCGCATCGACATCCAAGGCCGCGAAGAGCCCTACCGCCGCTGCCCCCTCGAATGGGCCCTCTTCTTCGGCTCCGACGAAATGCCGCGCCCCCTCCTCAACCGCAAAAGCGAGCGCGGCTAACTTCAAAATGCTCCTCGACACCTCGTACGGGCGGGTTTAGCAGATATAGTCATTTCAAATAAGAGACAGACAGTAGGAAAATGAGAAAAGATAGTGAAAGCGCGGCAAAGTCCCCCCTTTGAAGAATGGCTTACAGTCTGGATCTGAGAGAAAGAGTCGTTGGATATGTGGAAGCAGGAGGAGGCGTATCGCGAGCTTCCAGGCTGTTCAAGGTGGGTCGCTCCACAATCTATCAATGGTTATCCAGAGAAGACCTCACACCAACGAAGGTGAAAAGGCGCAAGCGAAAGCTTGATTGGGAAGCACTCAAACGAGATGTGGAGGCAAATCCAGATAGCCAGCTGTCGAAACGAGCGCAGAAGTTTGGAGTGCAGCCCAGTGCGATTCACTATGCGCTGAAGGAAATGAACATCACGCGAAAAAAAAGCAGCTGAGATATCGAGAGAGGTCACGAGCCGAGAGAATTCACTATTACCAGGCGCTCAGAGAGCTAATCAAGCTATACGGCAGTGAGAGCCTTGTCTACGTGGATGAGGCAGGATTCGAGCAAGCCCAAACTTGCCTTTATGCTTGGGCCAAAAGAGGAAAGAAAGTCTATGGCGAAAGAGCGGGGAAACGATTGCCAAGAGAGAATTTGGTCGCTGGAAGACGGAAGGGGAAGAAGGACCTGCTGGCCCCGATGATTTTTACAGGAAGCTTGGATGCAAGAGGGTTCGAGGGATGGTTAACTTTGTTCTGTCTACCGAGTCTCACCCAGCCCTCTGTTCTAATCATGGATAATGCCCCGATTCATCGGAAATCGAAAATCAAAGCTGCGGTGAGTGAGGCAGGACATGAGGTTTTATTCCTGCCCAAATACTCACCAGATCTGAATGATATTGAACATGATTTTAGTGCATTAAAAAGAGCCAGGATGTATGCCGAAGCTGACACCTCGTTAGATGACATCATTCGAGACTACTGTTCTGCGTAGTGTCTCATCCTTATTTGAAATGACTATAAATTCACAACTTCGCAGTTTATCCATCATCAAAACCCGCCCCACAACCAAAGCCACGTACGGGCGGGTTTAGCAAACGCTCCTCGCAACTTCGTACCAATTGCAAGCCAAACCCGCCCCAACGCCTAAGCCACGTACGGGCGGGTTTAGCAGATAACTTTAAACCTACGCCCTTTATCGATCATCAAAACCCGCCCCAACGCCTAAGCCAACGCCAACCGCAGCAAATTCAACGCCTCCAACGCTGCGCGATCGCGAATCACCCCTCGCTCCCGCTGACCAAACAGGCACTTCACCGCCTTCACCGACCCATCAGGCCCAGCAATCCCGATATAAACCAGCCCAACCGGCTTCTCATCGCTCCCCCCACCCGGTCCAGCAATCCCCGTAATGCCAATCCCCCAACTCGTCTTCAACGCTGCACGAACCCCCTGAGCCATCTGCTCAGCCACAACCTCACTCACCGCCCCTTGCTTCTCCAGGACCTCTGCCTCAACCCCCAGCAAATTCTGCTTCACCGAGTTGTCATAGGAAATCACCCCACCCCAGAAATAGGACGAGCTGCCCGGTACATCAGTCAGCCTCTGTCCTAAGCCACCGCCCGTACAAGACTCCGCCACTGCCAAAGTCTCACCCCGACCCAACAGCAGCTCACCCACCACTGTCGCCAAGGTCTGCTCATCGGCCCCAAAATAATGGTCTCCCCCAACAGCCTCTAACTCCTTAGCCACTGGATCGATGAGGGCGATCGCCTCCGCCTCAGTCTCCGCCCGCGCCGTCACCCGCAACCGCACCTCCCCATCACCGGCATAGGGTGCCACCGTAGGATTCTCCCGCTCAAAATAGGGAGCCACCTGCTCCGCCAGGGTCGATTCACCAATGCCGTGAAACTTCAGCGTCCGGCTAGCGAAGGTGCCCTGACTCCACCCCCGCTGCTTGAGCCAGGGCACGGAAGTCTCGCTCCACATACCCTTCATCTCCCGAGGCACCCCCGGAAAGGTCATCAGCACCAGACCAGGCCGCGCCTCCCAAATCATGCCCGGAGCCGTGCCACTGTTATTGGGCAACAGTTCAGCCCCCTGAGGTTGAAGCGCCTGCTTAAAGCTACTGTCCGTCGGAGCAACGCCAATGCTGGCGTACTTCTTGCGAATGTCCTCAACCACATTGGGCCATTCGATCAGCGGGGCATCGAAGAAGTCTGCAATGGCCTCAGTGGTTAGGTCATCGGGAGTAGGGCCAAGGCCACCTGTGAAGAGGATCAGGCGCGATCGCTCACAGGCGATCGCCAAGGCCCGCTGAATACGATTGGGATTGTCCCCGACAACGGTTTGGTAATAGTGGGGAATGCCCAGCGCCGCTAGCTCTTGGGCCAGATAACGCGCATTGCCATTGAGAATATCCCCCAACAGCAGCTCTGTTCCCACGCAAATGACTTCTGCTGCGCCTTTACCGTTGCCCACGACCACTCTCAATGATTTTGTGTGGTTTCTATCCTAATGGTTTAGGCCCAGAACGGTACGTTTGTTTGGGTCTGAATGACAGGGCATAGAGACGGTGAGGGATGGCGAGATCGCTCCCTGACGTGCGCCTTTAAACAAAGTAGGGGCGAAGCAAGTGGCAGATATATCTAGGATTTCACCCCAGACTCACTCCCAAATGCTTCGCCCCTACAAGCAAACTATCAACGGTGAACCAGATGGCTATTCCTTAGCCTGGCGGCTAGACCGGCTCGCCTGCCAGCCCGTATAGCTCAGCAACACCGTTGCACCCGCTGCATAGGCGTAACCGCTAGGAATTCCAGAGAAAGCCATGGCCAAACTACCCACCCACAGGGTTAAGCAGTAAATCACCAGAACTGTGGAGCGATGGGACAAGCCCGCTTCAAGCAAACGGTGGTGCAGGTGACGCTTATCCGCAATAAAGGGAGAATCACCATTGCGCAACCGCTGGAAGATCACTGCCGACATATCAAGAATGGGAATCGCCAGAATCAAGTAAGGCAGCAACACCGCCACCGTCGTCACACTCTTGACCAAGCCAATCACGCCAACACCCGCCAGGGTAAAGCCCATAAAGTAAGCTCCACCATCGCCCATAAATATTTGAGCTGGGTTGAAGTTATAGCGCAGGAAGCCCAAGGCTCCACCCGCCAAAGCCGCCGCAATGATGGCCGCCGCAGGCTGATTCATAAACAGGCAAACAATCAGCATCACAACTGCGGCAATGCCGGAAACGCCAGCCGCGAGGCCATCGAGACCATCAATCCAATTGATCGCATTTGCCATTCCCACTAGCCAAATCGTGGTGATGGGCAAGCTGAGCCAAACCGGAAAAGCAACTAGGCCATAGGCCGGGACGGTCACGAAGTCGATGCGGACTCCAGCCTGCCAAGCCAAAGAAGCAACGATGATCTGCAAAAACAAGCGGCTGAAGGGGGACAGATTGAAGAGGTCGTCCGCCAAGCCGATCGCAAAAAATGCCACGCCGCCAATGACAACCCCCAATACCTGGGACATCTTGTCCGGTGGAAGCATTTCAAAACCACGCAGGCTCCAAATTGCGGCGAGGGCTAACATCGTGCCGCAAAAGATAGAAACACCACCCAGCCGAACCATGGGCTGCTGATGAACCTTGCGGTGGTTGGGTTGATCTACCCGACCACTGCGAAGCCCCCAAGAACGAACCAGGGGAGTCATGCCTAGGACCACCAGAGCGGCGATACCGAAGGCGAATAGATGATAGAGCTGTACGGGCATTAGCACTCAAGGGGTAACGGCTAAAAACCAAAAACCTGACAAATGTCACTGATGCATCAACCCTGAACGCCACACTCTGAAAATCAAAGTATTGACGGCAACGAATCCAACAGCGATAGCCAGCCCTGGCAAGTCAAACAGAAAGGGAGAACACAAGAAGACTGATGTCCACGCCATTCCCACGAAACTTACTCAAGTATGTGAACTAGCGTGAAGTCGTAGCGACAATACAGTAGCTCAAAAGGGCCGGACTGTACATCGAGAGAATACCCACCCAAAACCTTGATCATTTATGGGTTTGAGCCATTTAATCTCCCAGGAACAAATGCGCTAAATCGCCCGTAGTCGGGGGTCCAGCGTGATCGTTATAAAAGCTACAGAGATAGCATTAGCTTTCCAAAAGAACAAAAGCGACAGCTTCCTTGGGTGAGGATTCCATCGCTTTTGTGGCGAGACTCAGACAATGGGAGGAGCAGGGCTCTTGCCATCGCCGAGTCTGTATTGAGTTGTCAGTTCAGTCTTAAACTAAGGCCGCTTGGCGAGAGCCCAGGTGAGGATACAGCGGGAAGCGGGAGCAGAGGGCAGCGACGCGATCGCGACATTGCTGCTCAATGGCACCGTCTTCAGGGTTCTTGAGGCGATCGGCAATGATATTGGCGATTTCCTTGAACTCTTCCACACCCATGCCTCGACTGGTCATGGCCGGAGTCCCTAGACGCAAGCCACTGGTCACAAAAGGAGACTCGGGATCAAAAGGCACGGTGTTCTTGTTGGCAGTGATGTTGACCGCACTCATTAGCATGTCCGCAACCTTGCCGGTCATATTGACGGAGCGCAGGTCAACAAGGACCAAGTGATTGTCCGTGCCATTAGAGACAGTTTTGAGGCCGCGTTCCTGGAGCTGAGCTGCTAGGGCCTGGGCATTAGCGATGACGCTGGCAGCGTAGTCTTTGAAGTCTGGCTTGAGCGCTTCACCGAAGGCAACGGCCTTCGCTGCAATGACATGCTCCAGGGGACCACCTTGGCTTCCGGGGAAAACAGACTTATCAAACTTTTTGCCCAGGTCTGCATCGTTAGTCATGATCAAGCCACCGCGAGGACCGCGCAGGGTCTTGTGGGTGGTGGTGGTGACCACATGACAGTGGGGAATGGGATTGGGGTGTAGGCCCGCCGCAACGAGGCCCGCAATGTGGGCAATATCGGCCATCAAGTAAGCGCCGACTTCATCTGCAATTTCGCGGAACTTAGCGAAGTCGATGGTGCGGGGGTAAGCAGAGTAGCCGCAGATCAGGATCTTAGGCTTTTTCTCCAAGGCGATCTTGCGAATCTCGTCGAAGTCTAGCTGTTCAGTTTCTTTGCTGACGCCGTACTGAACCACGTTGAACCACTTACCCGAGACGTTCACGGGAGAACCATGGGTCAAGTGGCCACCGTGGGACAGATCCATGCCCATGATGGTGTCGCCGGGCTTCAGCAAGGTTAGAAAAACCGCGAAGTTGGCTTGGGCACCGGAGTGGGGCTGGACATTGGCATGGGCTGCACCAAACAGCTCCTTGATTCGGTCAATGGCAATTTGCTCGACTTGGTCCACAAATTCACAGCCGCCGTAGTAGCGCTTGTTGGGCAGGCCCTCGGCGTACTTATTAGTAAGGCAGGAGCCCTGGGCAGCCATGACTGCGGCGGAGGTAAAGTTCTCGCTGGCGATGAGTTCCAGGTGATCGCGCTGGCGGCCTAGCTCGTCGCCAATGAGGTTTGCGATCGCCGGATCGCTCTCTTGCAAGAAGTCAAAGTTAGTCTTGGTCACAGAACCCGTCCCCGGTATCAATCACAACGCAATGGTTCATCATAACAGTGGCTCCCAGGGCGATCGCAAGCTTTAAGCAAAGTGCAAAAATCATCAGGAATCTTACAGAGCAAATTTGAAGACGCCTGGACCACAGCAGTTGATTTTATGAACAGTCAGAAAAGCAGCTTGCAACGCTGGAAATCACAGCAGTGGATTCTATTCAACGGAATAGCGTTTGCGCTCACCACCGGCTTGCGCTTTCTGAATGGATATTTGCCTCTCCGGTACCTGCCTCTGAGCTATCTAGACAGCCTCGACGCATATTCACTTTTGAGCGTCGTCCAAGCAGGAATAATCGGCCTATGCCAAAGCATCCTACTGGCGCGACACCTCAAAAATCGTTGGTGGCTATGGCCCATCGCACTCGTGTTAACGGGACCTATTGTATTAATTGCAGCCTACAAGCTCAGCATATTTCTATTCCTGTGGCTTATACAGCACCGAGGGAGGGAGGATGATTTCTTTGGATGGTGCCTAATTTTTACCCTAGCTGGCTTATTGACAGGGCTCGTTGTCAGTCTCCCCCAGCTCTTGCTCCTCCCCAGGCAAAAGATTCGGGCGATTCACTGGCTTGGTGCAAGCAGCCTTGGCAACGCAACTGGGTGGCTCGCTACGGCTCTGCTCATGTATGCAGTCGGCGAATCAGGATTAGCATGGGTGAGCTTTAGTGGCGAACAGTTAAATTGGGCTGAATCACTCGCCTGGTTGGGCTTCGGCGGCTTAACAGGTACGACCTATGGTTGGTTCACAGATCGGGTTTTGAGGCAGCTTTGGTAGAAGTCCTTTCACTACAAATGAAAAAGCTGCCTCTGATTGAAGAAGCAGCTTTCTCAAGGGGCTTTTGGCTCTGTTCTTTCAAAGCGCTAACGCAGTTTATTGCTGCCAAACAGCAGATTCTCACTCATGGGGTAATAGGTTGCCCAGCGCTTAGCATTGGGCTGACCGCGCCATTGATTACGGCTCACATTCAAAGACAATACCGGCATCTCAATACCGCCGTGGTTTCCCGTCACCGTGACGTTCACTGCAGTTACTAAGATGTCATTGTCAAAACTGCGCTGGGCAGCAGCGCGAACAATCTGCTCAGCACGGCGAACCATGGTGCGATAGCTGGTGCTGGTACCGCTGTCGATGGAAACCGCTAGCTGGGACACATAGGCCTGGGCAGGCGCAGGCTGAAGCATTGCAGGCAGCGAGGCCAGCCCCAAACCGAGGCCAGCACTCAGAACAAGAGTCGCAGCAGTGTTACGGAGCTGAGTGGGGAAATGTGCCATGGGTATGTCTGGGTGAGGTGGGCTTACGATCTAAGGGATTGGGGCTGGACAGGTCTAAATACTGTTGTCTGTTTTAGCAAACTAGAGGATTTTTGTGGGTGATAGCGCTAGGGACAAAGCCGAAACTTTGCCTTTCAGCATCGACTTTTAAGGCTTGTGATGGTCTGATTGCCCCCACAGGAGAAGGCCGCTCTCCCCCTGGGCTAACGCGGAGCATCTAAGCTAAAAAAGAGACAATACCAAATCTTCACTGACTTCTTTTATCGCTGCAGCTCCCTAGGGTGGGGGCTCCTAGGAAATCTGCAAAGCGCCCTTTCTATGGCTATTCGAGTGATTGTGCCCCCAGAAAACCCAGTGGTGAGTCCCTGAAGAATCAAATAGAATCCCCAAATTACAGGCCGATCCGAGAATTTTCCGGTAAAACCTTATATAACTAATCGGACTGTCGCCTATGACCTATGGAATCGATCTTCGGTTCCCCACAGGGTTTAGGCCCAGGGTATAGGGGTGAGGCCTACCGCTTCCCATTATCCCGAACGACAGATGCCCTCCGGCTCCCAGTTCCCCAACTCCCAAGAGACTCTTTGAACCCATGGCTAACCAGTGGGCGATCGCCATCGGCATCAACACCTACCGCGCCTTCCAGTCGCTGAACTACGCCCAGCAGGACGCGGAGGCTCTCTGTCGCCATTTCATCGACTCAGGCATCACTGCGCCGGAGAATTGCCTGCTGTTGACCACGGCTTCTGCTTTGCATCGGGGTCGCTCCACCTTTCCCGAGCGGGAAACCATTGCCAAATGGCTCAAGGGCTTGGTCACGGGGGGCATGGGACCGGATGATTCTCTAATTGTGTTTTTCAGTGGCTATGGGGTCCATGCCAACGGCGAAGACTACCTGATGCCGGTGGATGGCGACCCGGCGGATGCGGCAGCCACAGGCATTGCCGTGAAATCCATTTATCGTCTTTTGACTCAGGTGCCTTCGGGCAAGGTGCTCATCGCCCTGGATATGAACCGCAATGCGGGCAGCCTGGGAGAACCCGCCGGAGCCTTCAGCGCCCGCATTGGCCAGCAAGCCAGTCAGCAATATCCCGAGATGGCGACGCTGCTGTCCTGTGAGCCGCCGGAGCAGTTTGCGCGGGAGTCGGCGGGATTGCGCCATGGCTTCTTTACGGCGGGGATTCTGGATGTGTTGCGCAGTCAGCAGCGAGAGCAGCCCGGAGCAGCGCTGGATTTCAAGCGCTTTGGGACGCAGTTAAACGATCGCATGGCGGAACTCTGCGAACACTATTGGCGTCCAGTCCAAACCCCCGTGGTCATTGGCCAGTACAGCATTCCCTTAGGGCAGACCGCTGCCAGTGCTTTAGTCAGTGACGGGGTGGCCAGTGGCAAAGCAGCCAATGATGGTTTGGGCAGCAGTGATAAAGACTTAAATGTTGACGCCAATGGCGATGGTGCAGGGGGTTCCAGCCATGGCGCAGCTAGCAACTGGGACTGGGGGAATGCGATCGCAGTCGGTGATACCGCATCCAATCCAACCGCTGGCAGTCCAACAGCGCCTGGCTCCAGCCCGTCAATTACCTCCCCGACCGAAAACATTCTTACTCCCCTAGACATCAGCCGCCCCGTCGATGTAAGTGAGGGCTTTGGCGATGACTTTGCCAATACCTGGGCCTGGTCTCTAGATGGCGAGGGGCAAGCTTCAAATAATGGCTCAGCCAATGGCAATTCAGCACCGTCCAATACAGACAACATTTCGACTGCAGCAGCAGGGCATGACCCAGATTTAGACCCCTATGCCGCAGCCTGGGAAGAAGACTTTGGAGACACCGTTCCCTTCGATGCCAATTCCGATGTGGTGCTCAATGCTCAAGCTCAGTTAGACCAGCAGGAAGCTGACCTAACCAGTGACAGCAGTTCCGTTCTTGGGGACAACGGCAGCGCTGGAAAATCGGGCAACGGCCTTTCATCCCAGGGCATTGCCAGTGGACTAGCCGGTGAACCGGAGCCTGTCCAAGGCGGTCGCCCCGGCCATGGCGGCGACGGCACCGACTGGCATTGGGCTGATCTGAGCGTCGCCGCTGCAACGGAGGATGGGCCAAATGGCGGGCTATACGATGGAGCCGAGCTAGACGACGAAACAGGGCTCAACCAAGAAGCAGCCAATATTTTCGAATATCCCGATCGCACCTCCCCCAACGGCTTCCCAGAGCCCGGTCCTAATGCGAGCGCCAGCGCCAACGGCAACCTCAATGGCGCTGGTCTCTTAGCAGGAGCTGGCCTAGCCATTGCTTCTCGTCCTGGTCAAGAGAATGGCTCCCCAAATAGCTCCCACAATGCACCGCTCAATCCCACTGAGGCCCTTCTAGAAAACGAAGATCCTAACTGGAACTGGACGGGTAGTGAAGCTGCCATTGATGTAGAACCCCATGCCAATAGCGGTCATAACGGTCATGGCAATGGAGCTGGAAACTCAACTATCGGCCTGTCCGACGACAACGAACAAATCCAATCCGCCGCCCACTACGAAGATGTGGATGCCGACTGGCCTGAACACTCCCTCGACCTAGACGATGACCCCGAGGGGTTACCCATCGTCGATCTAGAATCCGAAGAATTTGCTCCGCTGATCGACCAGCAGCAGGTGGAATCGAATGGACGACCCGCTTGGCTCAGCCTGCGCTTAATCGGAGCCCTGGGCATTACCTCACTTATCGCTTTGGGTTTGCTGGGTTTCTTCCGAGGCAGCGAAGGCGAAGGCATTTTGCCTGCCATCCAAAACAAATTCAGCCTGCCCAGCGGCGGCCTCAATTGGCCAGGCTCTGGGTCGAGTCAATCCAGCGGTGGCCTAGAGGACAATGATTTAGAAGCGGGAGACTCCGCTAACGGTGGCTTAGCAAATTCCGAGGGCAATCCCTCTGCATCATCTACTTCATCTAGTGCTGGAGACGAAGCTAACGGCGATCGCCAAAGCCCAACCCCCAGCCAAACAACAGCCCCGGAGCCAAGTCCCCAAAGCGACCCAGCCCAAACTGCCGGGGAAACAGCTGCCAGCAACTCACCCGATTCAACTTCTCCAGATGCACCTGCTCCAGATGCAACAGCACCGGAATTCTCCGAAGGCGAAGTCAGTAACGCCCTTCTAAGCAATGCCCAGCAGCGCATCCAAGTCGGCCAGGCTTCCTCCCTCAACCGCGCCATCGACCAGGCTAGAAAAGTGCCTCCCAGCGACCCCGACTACGATCGCGCCCGCCAGTCCATGAACCAGTGGAGCCAGGAAGTGCTTCAGCTCTCCCAACAGCGCGCCCAGGAAGGGGAGTATTTGAAAGCGATCGCCACCGCTCGCCTCGTCCCCAGTGACCTAGCAGGCTTCAGCGAAGCCCAACAGTCCATTAACCAATGGCAAATCTCGGCCCAGCTGGAACATGCCCAGGCCGTCACCCGCCCCGGCAGCGCTTCCTCCTACAACCGCGCCATCAGCATTGCCCGCAACGTCCCCGAGGGCAGCCCCAGCCATCCCCAAGCTCAAAAGCTGATGCAGAGTTGGGGCAATGAGATCTTCGAAATGGCCCAGCAGCGGGCCAACCAAAAGCAATGGGGCCTGGCCATCGCCGCCGCTGAACTGGTGCCGCCTGATATGCCAGCCTACGGGGCCGCTCAGAGCGCGATCGCCGACTGGCAACCCCAGCTCAATAAGCCGAAGTAAGATTCTCGTCCGACAATCCCCGCTCCATCTATCACCGGCCTCTTGCCCAGGGACCCATGCAAACCTACAAAGTCAAAACCGGCGACACCCTGATCAGCATTGCCCGCCAATGGATGGGCACTGGCGATGCCTGGCGGCTCGTGGCCCAGCTTAACGGCCTCGGCGACCCCAGCCAGCTCAAGGTGGGGCAAACCCTGACCATCCCCGTCACCGAATACATCGTCCAAAGCGGTGACTCCCTGCGACGCATTGCCCAGCGGGAACTGGGCACCGAGGCGGCTTGGAAAAATATTGCCGTCCTCAACAACATCAGCGATCCACGCTTCCTGGTCATCGGCCAGGTGTTGCGCCTCCCCGTGCCCATTACCACGGGCACCGTCACTGCGGGTAAGGTCACCAACAGTCCCTCTCCCGTCCCCTCCACCAGCGCTCCAGAATCTACCAGTGGCAACGAACGCAGCTACACTGTCCAGCGCGGCGACTCCCTGATCACCATCGCCCAGAAAACCTTGGGAGACCGGGGCCGCTGGCGGGAAATTGCCCTGCGTAACAACATTGCCAACCCCGCCGACCTGCGAGTCGGCACCCTGCTCAAGCTGCCTCCCCTCAAAGGCTCCAGCCCGGCCCCCAGCAATTCAACGCCCCCAGCGACGCCGCCAACTTCTACCCCCACTCCCACCGCCTCTCCTGAAACCACGGCCCAGCCTCCCCAGAGCTGGAACTACACCGTGGTACGGGGAGATACCCTCATCGGCATTGCTCGCAAAACCCTGGGCAACGGCAACCGCTGGCAGGACATCGCTGAGCTCAACAATCTCGCGAGCCCCAGCGACCTGCGCGTTGGCCTAGTGCTGCGCATTCCAGGCAACAAAGCCCCAACCCCCAGCCAGCCCACTCCGAGCCAGCCCACCCCGGTCCAACCAGCTCCCAGCAAGCCCGAAACAGCCCAACCCAGCAAAACGACCCGTAGCTATACCGTCCAGCGCGGTGACACCCTCATCAAAATTGCCCGCCAGACCCTGAACAATGGCGATCGCTGGCGGGAAATTGCCCTGCTCAACAACATCGTCGACACCCGCGATCTCAAAGTGGGCATGACCCTCAAGGTGCCAGTCGACAGCAATCAACCCAGCCCAACTCAACCCTCGCCAGCCCCGACCCCGGCCCAACCCACAACGGGCTCCGACAATTACACCGTCCAACGGGGCGACACCCTGATTAAGATCGCCCGCACAACCCTAGGCGAGGGCAATCGCTGGCAAGACATCGCCAAGCTCAATAACATCGTCGACACCCGCGATCTGCGCGTGGGTATGACCCTCAAAATCCCCCGCCCCAACAACATCACCCCGACAGCTCCCCCCCAGCCTGAAGCCCCCGTCTCTCCCACGCCAAAACCACCAACGGCAGCCGTACCGGCCCAATACACCGTCCAGCGCGGCGATACGCTCATTGCCATTGCCCGCAAAACCCTGGGCGAAGGCAACCGCTGGCAGGAAATTGCCACCCTCAACAACATCGACAGCCCCAGCGACCTGCGCGTCGGCATGGTGCTAAAAATTCCGGCCGAGGATGGCAGCATTGCTTTGCCTGCGCCCCCCGTTGTTCCGCCCAGCCCAGCGCCCACCAATCCCCCAACGACCGAGCCAGAGCCTGAACCTGCCGAACTCCCCAGCGGCCCCAGTACCTATACCGTCCAACCCGGCGATAGCCTCTACTCCATTGCCGAGAAGCGTTTGGGCGATCGCGCCCGCTGGGGAGAAATTGGCCGCCTCAACAGCCTGCCCGACCCCAGCAAACTCCGCGTCGGCGCAATTCTGCTTATCCCAGGCCCCGACGGCGACCCCGGCCCCCAGTCCGTCGCCCCTGTTCTCAGCGAAGACCAGGACAAAGCCGCCAGCAAACTCCAGCCCGTCAAATTCACCACTCGCCAGGACAACGTCTTCGCCCAGTGGGTGAAATCAGCAGCGGGCAACGAACAGGAAGAACGGGTCGGCGTCCTCTACCAAAAAGGCCTCTACCGTCGCGGTGACGAAAAGCCCCGCGACTTCATTCGCCTCGCCAGCGGTCTGCTGCGCCGCCTGCGCCTCAGCGACTCCGAAATGAACGCGATCGCTGCCATCTCCGACAACGAAGGCTACCTCGACGCCGTCAACACCTGGGACAGCCAATACCTCAGCTTCGGTCTGTTCCAATGGACCGCAGGCAGCGTCGAGCGCCCCGGCGAACTGGGTGCCCTGCTCACCCGAATCAAGCAAACCTACCCCGACGAGTTTCAGCATTACTTCGGCCAGTTTGGCCTGGATGTGGAAGAGAGCAACGGCGTGCGGGGCTGGATTAGCCTCAATGGCGTGCGGCTGAATAGCGAGTATCAGAAGAGCATTCTGCGCCAGCCTATTTGGGCCTATCGGTTTGCCATTGCAGGCCGAGATCTCGCCGTAAAGTCCACCGAAATCCTCCATGCCGTGGACCGAATCGACCGCTTCTACTTCATCCGTCACAGTGGTCTGGATGGCTACAGCCTCGCGGACCTAGTCCAATCGGAATTTGGTGTCACGCTTCTGCTGGACAACCATGTCAACCGCCCGGCCTACGTGGTGCCTGGCTTGGCAGAGTCAATCAAACAGCTGGGCAGCTCCCCAGAGACTCTGGCTAACGGTTCAACTGAGACTGAATTGCGGGTGTTGGAGCGATATTTGCAAGTGCGTCAGACGTTTGGCAGTAATCCCATGACCCATGCGAAGACGAGGGGTGATCGGATTAGTCGTCAGGTGCGAGAAGGGTATTTATCTCAAGAACGCGGGTCGTTTGTGTCGAATAAGAATCAGCGGGTGGGGTAGAGGTAAGAGGCAAGACATCCTCTATCCCTAGCCCTTTCTCCTAAAGGAGAAAGGGGACTTGAGACAAGAAACCGAGGCAAGCGGCAAGAATTAAGGCGACCCCCTCCTAGCCACTTTAAGAAGAGGAATTTGAAGCAAGAGACAAAGCGACCCCCTCCTAGCCTCCCCCTTCGAAAGGTGGAGGAACGGTTGGCCTGTTTGGCATTCAAACCTTGGGCACCGACCCCACCACAACGCCAAATCAACTTTGACTCCCGAAATTAGTCACCATATGCTGTGAAGAAATCCAGAATGTTGCGCAGGGGGGAACCCGATGGGGGAGGCGCTTCGTCCCCCACGGCGGACCAAGAGATAAATAGCGGAGGGTAGGGCCCTCAAGGCGAAGCCAACGACCGCACCAAATCAACACCAAACAATTGAACATTCGTCGCCGTTTCTTGCTGCTTGCCTCTACTCAACTGCCAAGCCCAGCAACAATCAGCCAAATCAAAGTTGATATTTATTCATCAATTGTCCTGCTACACAGCTTCACACAGAGGATAAATTGCTACATTAGCCCGTATATTCCCCACATTACGAGCGCCATTGCTGAGCCAAACCTCAGCCAACCAGCCGATGCCACCAAAAGCACCATAGCGATCGCCCCCCCCTCCCCTGGGCAAGCTAAACCCACAGCATTTTGGTTTCATCACAAAAGATTAGAGCCCACCGCCCTAAATCCCCCATGAAACCCACCACCGAGTCAGCCGTCGCAACTCACCCAGGGAAACAAATGGCACCTCAGCAGCGCCCAAGTCAGCCCCCACCGAAAAAGAAACCCTTTCGGCCCTGGCAGCTCCTGCAAAAGCTGATCCACAAACACACCCTCCTCCTCCTCACCCTCCTCTTCATCGCAGGCGTCGGCGGCACCCTCCTCAGCATGGCCCGGCTTTCCAACAACCTCATGGAAACCCAAGCCATCGAAAGCTCCCGCCTCTACGCCAACGCCATGCGAGAAGCGCGATCGCTCTACGGCACCGAAGCCGTCGCCCGCCTCCGCAACAGCGAAGCCGTCGAAATAACCCCCGACTACGCCACCCAAACCGAAGGCGCCATCCCCGTCCCCGCCACCTATCTAATCGAACTGGGCCACCACCTCAGCGACAACACCCCCGGCATGTCCGTCCGCCTCTTCAGCGACTACCCTTTCCCCAACCGCGCCGAAGAAGGTGGCCCAAAAAACGAATTCGAAACCCAAGCCCTCCAAGAACTGCGCAAACAACCCAACGAGCCCTTCTTCCAATTCACCACCGTCCAGGGTCGCCCCTCCTTGCGCTACGCCGAAGCCGACGTGATGAAATCCAGCTGCGTCAGCTGCCACAACACCCACCCCGATAGCCCCAAGAGAAACTGGAAAGTAGGCGACGTGCGCGGCGTCCTCGAAATCATCACCCCCCTGGACAGCTACATCAGCCAGACCCGCAGCGGCCTCAACGGCCTCACTGCCCTCCTCGTTACCATGGCCGTCCTCGCCCTCTCCGGCATCGCCGTCGTCATTGGCCGCCTGCGTAACCTCTCCACCGAGCTAGAGCAGCAAGTCAGCCTACGCACCAGCGAATTGCGCCAAACCAATCAATTCCTCTCCGTCGAAAAGCGCCGCTCCGAGCACCTGCTGCTCAACATCCTGCCCTCCCCCATCGCCGCCAGACTCCGCCAGGGCAACAAACCCATCGCCGATGGCTTCGCCTCCACCACCGTCCTCTTCGCTGACCTCGTCAACTTCACCCAACTCTCCGAACAGCTTGCCCCCCGCGAACTCGTTGCCCTACTCAACGAAATATTCTCCCGCTTCGATCGCCTTACCGAGCAATACGGCCTGGAGAAAATCAAAACCATCGGTGATGCCTACATGGTCGTGGGTGGCCTGCCCAAACCCAGCCAAGATCATGCGCGGGCGATCGCCGAAATGGCCCTAGCCATGCGCACCGAAATGGACCTGTTCAACAAGCAGCGCGGCCTCAACTGCAAAATCCGCATCGGCATCAACACCGGCCCCGTCGTCGCAGGGGTCATCGGCACCAAGAAATTCATCTACGACCTCTGGGGCGACACCGTCAACGTCGCCAGCCGCATGGAATCCCACGGCATTATCGGCGAAATCCAAGTCACCGAGTCCACCTACGCCTGCCTGCGCGGCCAATACGACTTCGAAGCCCGTGGACCTATCGAAGTCAAAGGCAAAGGCGAGCTGCCCGTTTACCTCCTCAAAGGCCACAAATCAGTGCAGCGCCACGCCACCCTGACCAGAGCATAAAAAGAAGCCTTGCTTTTGCGCTGTATTGCAAAGGCAAGGCTTCTTTTTAATATCTTGCATGGCGATCAGATTAAGGTGCTACTCCTGGGGCTGCATTGCATTCAGCACAGGTACAGGCTCGTCTTTAGGGGATTCCTCAGCTTCCTCGACCTCTTCTTCATAGCCGCGCTTATGGGGAATATCCGTGTGCTTTGAAACGATCGCCCGAAACTCATCTCCCTCGATCACCTCCTGCTCAATCAGCACATCAACCAAGTGATCGATCAGTTCGCGATTAGCCGAAATAATCGAACAAGCTTCTTGATAGGCATGGTTAATAAATCCATGCATCTCATGATCAATTTTCACCAGCATTTCATCGGAATGATCGGGGCGGCCCATCATGTCTTCGTAGCTAATCCCATCCCCGCCCTCAATGGCAAACTGCCCCAGGCTAGACATCCCTAGCTGCGTCACCATTTGCCGCGCCATGCCTGTCGTCTTTTGAATATCCGAATAGGCCCCATTGGTAACTTCATCCAGGCCAAAAATCACATGCTCAGCAGCACGCCCGCCGAGGATGACGGTCAAGCGAGCTAAATGCCAGGCACGGGAATACAAACCACTATCGAGATTCTCATCGCTAGGCTCCCACTGAGAAAAGCCCATCGTGCCGCCCGATCGCGGAATAATGGTCACCTTATTCAGCTTATCCACATCCTTCAACAGCGTTTGGAGCAAGGCATGGCCAATCTCGTGGTAAGCCAACAACCGCTTCTTCTTGCTGTCTAGCAACGGCTTCAGCTTCAAGCCAATGGTCAAGCGATCAATCGCATCATCAATCTCCAACATCGTCACCGCTTCCTTGCGGCGTCTTGCGGTGAGGATTGCCGCCTCGTTGAGCAAGTTAGCAAGATCTGCACCGGAGAAGCCTGGTGTGCGGCGGGCGATCGCACCCATGGAAACGCTGTCATCAATTTTTTTCGTCTTCGCGTGAACATTGAGAATGCCTAGGCGACCCTTACGGGTTGGCAAGTCCACCATCACTTGACGATCAAATCGACCGGGACGCAGGAGCGCTGGGTCCAGGACATCGGGACGGTTGGTAGCAGCAATGATGATGATGCCAGAGTTGTCCTCAAAGCCATCCATCTCCGTTAGCAACTGATTGAGGGTTTGCTCCCGCTCATCATTGCCCCCGCCCATACCCGTGCCGCGCTTGCGGCCCACCGCATCAATCTCATCAATAAAAATCAAGCAAGGACGACTATCTTTCGCCTTCTTGAATAGATCGCGAACGCGGGACGCACCCACACCCACAAACATCTCCACAAATTCTGAACCTGACATGCTGAAGAAAGGCACGCCAGCTTCCCCCGCGATCGCTCTTGCCAGTAGCGTTTTACCAGTACCCGGTGGGCCAACCAGCAACATGCCTCGGGGAATCTTAGCCCCAATTGCAGTGAACTTTTCAGGCTGTTTGAGGAAAGAAACAATCTCCTGAAGTTCCTCTTTGGCTTCCTCAACGCCAGCCACATCATCAAAGAGAACCCCCGTCTTGGCTTCCATCTGGAAACGAGCGCGGGACTTACCAAAGCTCATCGCCTGGTTCGCCACACCAGCAGAACGGCGAATGATCAACATCAAGCCAATGATGATCACCAGAAAGATCAGCAAGTTCCCCAGCACCGCCAGCTTGCGGCTAGCATCCTCACTGGATTGAATATCCAGTTCTACACCAGAGTCATTCACCCGAGTGCTATCCAGCATCTCCACAGGCTCCGGAGGAACCAAAACAGGCACGATATCTGCACCATCGTGGTACGTCACTCGGGCCTGGTCCAAGCGAGGATCGTATTCGATCCGCTTCACCTTCTTGGCATCCAGATCTGCTAGCAACTGGGTGTAAGAAACCGATGCCTCACCTGCTTCGGAGGCCTCAGCCTCTGGGTCTGCGGTTGCCGCTGGCTCAACGGTTTCCGGTATGGGAGCTGCTGCTTCAGGACTCGCCGGAGGTGTGGTCTCTGGATTGGTTGTCGCCGGAGCAGTGACTGGAGGAGGGGTCACTTTTGAAGCAGGCTTTGCGTTTTCCGCCTTGGCTTGCTCAGCGGCAGCTTTTTCCGCCTTTGATTTCTCAGCAGCAGCTTTTTCCGCCTTGGCTTTCTCGGCAGCAGCCTTATCAGCAGCAGCCTTGTCTTCAGGCTTAACGGCAGGCGTCGTAGTCGCCTGAGCTGTCAGGACAGGGTGCAATCGCTCTTCGCCAATCTCAGCCACCGCTGGTGTACCCAACAACGCTGTCTGTAACAGCATCCATCCCAGGGCAACCGATTGCAGCTTTAGCTTGCCTCGAGAGCGGCGATCGCCCTTAGCGGGGCGCTCACTGGAACGGGGAGAAGCAGAGGAAGCAAGGTTAGCCAATTTTTTCACAGCGGGGAAAAGGCGGTTAAATCTAGTGATAGTCTAGCGCTGAGCGCTCGACGCTGACAGCGGTGAATGAACAGAAATAGGGTGTAATTCCCGCTCCTACAGGCCAGCAAAGAACCGTAGTATCAAGAATTACTAAATAAACTGCCACAATAGGTATAGCAAATTTTATTCAGAGCGATCGCACTTCAGCGTCTCTTGAGACTGTCATCACAAAAGTTTTAACGCAAATGGATCAAGCCCCCTCGTCGAGTCCATGGGGCGTAAACACACAATATTGTGCCCCCCATAGCCCTTGTCGCTGGAACAATACCAAAGTTATAAACGCCTATAACTAACGATGTGAAATGATTCACCCATAGATTTTCACCTTCATACTATTCAGTCGTTCCCCCAACAAAATGGCCATGCAATTCCAGCGTTCGGTTTTAAGCCTGCTCGGTGCCAGCTTAATCGGCACCACCCTCGGAGCCCTGCCAGCCCAGGCCAACCATGTTGCCACCTATAACTTTGACCCGGTGCTGAACCAGTTCAAGTTCACCACCGATACTGACGTCCTGCCTACCGCTCAACTTCTAGCAAACCCCACCCGGATGGTCATTGACCTACCTGGGTTGCGCGTCAAGAACCCTCGCAAAGAGGCCCAGCGCAATAAGGGGCAACTTCGGGAAATCCGCCTGGGTCAGTTTGAGCCCGGCACTGCTCGCATTGTGTTGGAGTTTGCTCCCACTTATCAGCCTGACGTCAACGACCTCAACCTGCGAGGCTTGACCTATAAAGCTTGGCAGCTAGAAATGCCTGGCCTCGGTCGCTAGGAAACCAAGCCCACTACCACATAAATAGTTCAGCAGGGATTCAATAGTTCAGCAGGGATTCAACTCTGGTAGGGACATGGCATGCCATGTCCCTAGAGTGGTATTGAGGTCTATCCCAAACTATTTCGCCGCGTTTCCTTTGCTATGTCCAGTTCTAGCCTTGCCCCTGGTCAGCTCCGCAGCTTCCACCATTTTGCTCTCAACGTTGCCAACCTCCAGACTTCGCGACAGTTCTATGGCGAAGTTCTGGGCCTCCACGAACTCCAAGGGGATGAAGTCCCAACGACGTTGAAATCTCTCGTGGCCGAAGGCAAGGTCACAAACTTTCGCTTGCCTAGCGGTGCCATCCTCGATCTGTTCTTTGAACCAGACTTGGCTCCGGCCCACCCCGACCCCAAGCAACAGTTCACCCGCGCCAGCCATCTAGCTTTTGACATTGCACCGGAAGCCTTTGACCAAGCCGTGGCAGTGCTCAAAGCCAATGATGTGGTGATTGACCATGGCCCGGTGAGCCGTCCCACAGGCCGAGGCATCTATTTTTATGATCCAGATGGGTTTCTATTGGAAATTCGCTGCGACCCTAGGGGCTAAGAATCCAAGCCCCCCCCGATGTCACGTAGGGACCTGGCAAGCCATTTCCGCAATAAGGCTGTAACCCCAAACAGTTGAGGTCTGAACCTCGTGCATCGGGGCCATTTCTAGGAAAGTTACTAAGTTCGGAGTGATCTCCGTGGCCCCAACCTCCAGTCCGTCAACCTAGACACCCTATAAAACCGGCCTAACCCTTGCTTGACAGGAATCCGTCCTATCTCGACACTATGGGGGTTCCGAGGTTTCTCGCCCCTCCATCAGGCGTGCAGGAGCCCCCTTTGCTGGACTAGCCCATGACCTCTGCGGATTTCGGTGCCCCCGGTTCAAACCCTCAAGACCTGCCCGAACATAAGCAACCCCTCAGCTTTTGGACCAAGATGGCCTTTGGCGCGGGGGATCTCGGCCCGGCCATCACCGCAAACATCACGATCTTTTTCCAGCTCATTTTCCTGACCAACGTGGCGGGCATTGCACCGGGCTTGGCTGGGGGCGTCCTCCTCGTGGGCAAAATTTGGGACGCCGTCAATGACCCCATGGTGGGCGTCTTAACGGACAAGACCAAATCCAAGCGCTGGGGCAGGCGCTTACCTTGGCTACTTTATGGCTCCGTCCCCTTCGGCATCTTCTTCTTTCTAATGTGGCTCGTGCCCACCATGGGCGGCGGGGAGGCACTCAGTCCCTGGCTGCTGTTTTGGTACTACGTCGTTGTTAGCGCTATCTCCCAAATTTTCTACACCGTGGTCAATCTGCCCTACACGGCCATGACCCCGGAGCTCACCCAGGACTATGACGAGCGCACCCAGCTGAATAGCTTTCGCTTTGCCTTTTCCATTGGCGGCAGCATTCTCTCGCTAATCTTGGCCACCATCGTCTTCCAGGTGATTGAAGATCGGGCCATGCAGTACATCGTCCTAGCCGGAGGCTGCGCAATTATCTCTGTGGCGGCGCTGTTTTGGTGTGTGTTTGGCGTCCGCAAGCGGGCATTGGCTTTTGAGAATAGCCGCGACACCAGCAATGACAAAGAAATTCCCCTGGCCCAGCAGTTCAAAATTGCCTTTAGCAATCGCCCCTTTCAGTTTGTTATCGGCATCTACCTTTTCTCCTGGCTGGCCGTGCAGATTACGGCCAGCGTAATCCCCTATTTCGTTGTCAACTGCATGGGAATGAAGGATGCCGATGTACCACCTGTGCTCATTGGCGTTCAGGGAACAGCGTTGCTAATGCTGTTCGTTTGGAGCTACCTGAGCAAGCGCTACGGCAAAAAGTTTGTTTACTTCGCCGGAGGCTTGGTTTGGATCATTGCTCAATTTGG
>CALECT010000150.1 GCA_937949725.1 uncultured Pseudanabaenaceae cyanobacterium | reverse complement strand
ATGGGTTGCCTGGGCTGGGCTAAGGCGGTAGTTGTTGCTGCTCGGGAGGTGGGGATTGAGCTTGGGCGATCGTAGAGCCGCTAATTGCTAGGTGGATTTGTGTGGTTTAAATTAGAGCACAATGTCCCGCATCGACGTAATCGCGGCAGTTCCAGGTGACGTGGCCTCAAGTAGCAAGTCCTCTCCAAGCTCAGAATCAGTCTCTCTTGCGGCTTCAAAGGGCCTTACCATTCGCCTCCGCAACATTGCGCGTGCCCTTGAGATTGATGGATCACGCCTGTGTCCCTGTTGGTCAAACAACAGCGGATCAAATCGTCGCAACGCCGGGAAAGTCAGTCCAGTCAGCACTTCAAGAGTTGTCAATCTTACCTGTTCCAGTACAGGCGCGAAAGGGAGCGGTTCTTCACTGTCATAGTCGCGTTGCCAGACGAGAAAACCGGCCGAACGCATTGCTCCATTCAATTCGACAGTAATCACTTTCCAGAATCCAGCTGGAATGCGAATCGGCACTTCGTTCGGACCGTTTTTGTGTTTCGGATCGTCTTCAGTGAACACGGGGCCGGTAAAGACACAGGCACGGCGGCTGTTGCTTTCCACATGTTCCAGCATCCAGTCTTCGATTTTTCCCCATGCATCATCATGCAAGTTTTCATGTTGTGGGGCGATGTTGGACCAAAAGTCACTTTCGCGTTCGGCGATCGCGGCCTCTGCTTCGTTGCCCCAAGAGAGGCTCTTTCGTCGCGCCAAGTGCCCCCGATCCCAAGGGTTAGGACCAAAGACACCATTATGGCTCTGGCGATAGCCACGATTGTTATCAACCTGGAGTGACGCGGGCTGAATTTTCGGATCCTCTTTTAAATTACGCTTGGTGAACTGGGCCGAAGATAGCGTGGCTCCATCGATGTTGTGAGCAGCAACAAAAGCAAAACCGCGTTCCTTATTGAATAACAGCGAATGGCGCGAGTGGTGGATATAGTCTCCTTCAAACGCCAAAGCGATTACCCGGTCAATGGGAGTGGGAAGGGGGATGATATGACCGGCAATAAACTCGGGATCGTATGGCATCAACGACTCCATGTATTAACGATTGGAAAAGTGAATCGCATAACATCGCGCTCTGCGGCAACGTTGGAATCTACCTTATGGAGAGAGTTAGGCCGACTTCACTCCGCCCACATGCTCAATTAACCTAAGTTCGGCAAATTGAAGCCTGGCTTGGTTCTGCTGCCGTGAGCTAAACCTCACGGCTCAAAGCTCAAGTCCGTTAAAACGGACTGAATAGCCGACCAGCGAGGGTTGCAGCCCACTTTAGTGGGCTTCCGCTCTTAGGCTGGGAATTTATTCCCAGACTGCTTTGCAAGTGCTTTTTCGAGCTGTTGAACTTAGGTTCAATTAGATTGTTAGGTCGATTCCGGCCTGCATAACACCCCGAATATAAGACGTTATGCAGAAATCCGTCGGCATCACTCCCCGAATCGTTACATCAGCCCCAGTCTCTCGCGGCAATCCGCTCAGCAAGCACACGGGTTTTGGCCTCCTACTAGACAGATGACTTGCCTTGAAAGAACCTCCAGACCTCATCAGCCATTTCAATATCCTGATTTTGTCGCCCCACCAACGCCAAATACAACCTGGCATAGGGCTGTTGAATACTGGGCTCCGTATGCCCACCGCCCAGAATCCGAATCAACTCCACCTCAACATTCGTCGCGGCATTTCGATAGGTCGTCCGCGAAGCCGTGCAACGGTCTCGTCTGGAGCGATTGGCATAGCGTACCGAACGAGGCTCCTCCTCACAAGCATTGTGCCTCACCCAGTACTGAATCGAATCCTCTGTTGACTGCACCCTGCCGCGATCGCGAATCATCCTCCCACCCCCATAAGGCACAAACCGATCCTTCGTTCCATTCATCAACAGAACCGAAACTGCATGATCGGGCTCGCGAGGGAAAATCGGGTCAGGATTCGCCGCTGCCACCGCCGCCACTGCCGCAAATTTCCCCGAAGCTTCCGCCGCCAGCCGCAATGCCATATGCCCGCCATTCGATATGCCAGTGGCATATAGCCGCTTAAAATCGATGGGATAGGACTCAGCCACGGTCTCAATCAACTGACCCAGAAAATCTACATCATTGGAGTCTGGATTCGTCGGCACATTGCGAGCATCATTCCAGCCTTGCTGCCCATCGCCTCCCACTAGGCCGTCTGGAATAATCAGCATCAAACCTTCTCGATCCGCGATGGGTAGCCACAACCGATAGGGAGCCTGTTTCCCTCCCAACCCCATCAGCTGATTGACACTGCCACCGTGGCCATGCAACAGCAACACAGCCGCCATCGGCTTTGTAGATAGTGGGTCAGGGACATAGAGACGATAGGAGCGCGAGCTACCCCCATGGCTCAACCACAGCTTTTCGGATAGTTTCCTGGGAATCGCTTGGCTACCTGCACTTTCACCACCCAGCAATGGCAAGCCCCAGGACAGTCCTAGACTCAGAGATAGCAGCTTGAGGAATTGACTTCGTTGCATACTGCCCAACCCATTGTGAAACAGCGTGACCGGACGGATCTGCTATGACTGACGAGCGCTCCTGCCCAGAGGTTGCTGCGCACCTGAGATTGCAACATTGGCGGTATTGTCGGGTCTCAAAACAGTCTGAGAGATTGGACAACCCGGAAAATGCCCCCACTGCCCCCCTGTCTTCTCCTTGGCTCGATATCGACCTTAACTTCTAAACAATCTGCTGTATTGCGTTGCATGACTCATACTGGCTAAGCTCAATCCCCAGCCACAGGTTTCCAACTCCTCATCCTGAAGTCGCAGAATCGTCATCGCTGCAGCTTCCAGACTTAGTTGCATATTAAACAAAAGCTGCTGCCCCGCTGTTTGTCCCAAGGGAATCAACTTGACTGCTGCTGCAATCAAGTTCGTCGCCCAGCTTTGCAAATAGCCCAGTAACGCTTGCTCTTCCAGGATCTGCCAATGGGCTGCGGCCAATCCAAAAGCCGTTGCAAAATGACAATGCTCGGCTTGCAGTTGAGTTAGGCTCTCGCTGGGTATGGCTAGGGTGGGCTGGAGCTGTTTGAGCAGTCGTAGAAGCGATCGCCCCATTTGCTCACTCTGTAACCGCAACTCCTCCGTTTCCCGGCTGGCATTAATCCATTGATTCCAATCCTGAAGCCTATGCCAATCTTGCACTTGGCTTGCCTGATAGCATCGCAGCATTAATGCGGCATCCATGCGAATGGCCCCATGGCGCAGTTCCTGGTTCAACCAATGGCCAAGCTGTTCGGCACTTGTCACTTGTTGCTGATGCACTAGAGTCTCAAGGCCTTCGGAATAGCTGAAGGCTCCCACAGGTAAGGCGGGGGAAGCTAACTGAAGTAACCGCAGCAAGGCTTGGGGGGAGTTGAGCGACTGGGATGGGGGAGGAGAAGATCGGAGTGGGGCAGTCATGGGCGATCGCAAAGCAAGTTTCCTGCGGCGTTAAGCAGCAGCTATATGTCATGGTCGCCGCTCATGAGCCAGTTGGGGTGATCCCGTAATAGTCTGTACTGCTATTCTGAGGTTTCGGACTCACTCTCTCCAGTCTCCTCCGAGCAGGGAGGGAGTTCATCGAGCTGTTGAATGGAGGCTCGAATGGCTTCGATATGGCGCCTATCCTTATCAGGATCAGTTGACTGATCAGCCAGAATATCAAGAAATTCCAGAATGGCAAGTAGGCCGCTTTGCAAGCTCATAATGACTGTACGCAGGACTCGGCTTTGCTCTTGATGCGTCATGATTGCAAGTGGAATAGCCAGCCATGCTGGATTGCTCAGCCCAGACTATTTTAAGAGAGAAATCCACCGAGGAAAGACAGGAAATTCTTCGGTGGATATTAGGTAGGTACTAGTTGACTACCATTCAATACCTTGGAAATCACTTTGGCATGGGCAATCTCCCCTGTTGATGACTGCTGAAAATCTCAGAAGTAGACCAACATTGATTGAGTAGGAATACGAGGGATTTCTCCGTAATTTATCCCAACTCTAGGGAAAACAGACCAAGGGCTCTAGGCGCGTAGCGCTTTAGAATGGCAGAACTATTTAATGCTATGAAACAAGATAATCAATTCACAAATATCCAGGTCATTTTGGGTGCGGAAGACCTGAAGTAAGATTCAATTGATGAATCAAAAAGGCCTAGCGCCTTGCTTTAAAGCAAGGCGCTAGGCCTTTGTCTTAGAGGCATTGGGCTAAGCTTCAGCAAGCCACCAGATTCTTCACCGTCTCAATAAGCAAGCCTGAGTTAGCCCTGCTTTTGACGCTTGCGTAGCGCTCCAACACCCAAAGCACCGACAGCCAGAAGGCCTACCATTGATGTCGGTTCAGGAACAGCCTGAGCAGGCTGCTGGTCAGGGGCGTCAAATATTGCCTGGGCAGGTTTTTGAATTGCTACGAGGCTCAAAATAGAAAGACTCACAGCGGCAATGTTCAGTCTCAAAGATGAAATGCGCATAACGATGTCCTAACTCCAATCAGTGTAAAAAGCTGCAATAGACCATAAAGCAGATGTCTGCTGTGCCCAAGGCTGTTGAACTATTCCCAGGCACATTTGAATAGTAGCGAGAGGCAGGCGATTGACACATCAGCATATTCTTTAGACTCAAAAATAGAATCACGAAAAACTCAAAACGGCTTTTGTTAGTAATTGTCAGCAACAAAATAACAATCTAGATCATTCCTAAGTTTCGATTTAATTTGGATGCTCTATCTATATGACTTAGAGCCCTGACTGACCCAGTAGCACATCTCCAATTCTTAGACTTAAAATCTAAGTAGAGTGACATTTTTCTTTTGAATTCTCAGTAAATGCCCTGCTTCGAAAGCAGGGCATTTACTGAGAAACCACCACGGCAGTCTGCAAGAACCTTCCAGCGGCTCGCTCAAGCATCAAGCAACTATCTCCAATGCTCATCAACAATCACTGAACCGATGGGATGCGGGGAAGGGAACATTGGGTTGACCTTATGTCCACCGCTCAAAGCACCCGCAACCACACTCAAAAGCCTGACACCACAGCCAGTGGTTAACTCTAACAGTGAAGCAAGCCAGCTGCACTAATCTGCATCTTCAGGCTTCTGCCCATACTCATCCAAAACCGCCAACCGCCGCCGCACCGTCTCAATAAAAATATCCCGCGCAGGTGCCATCATCTCATCCGACAACCCATCAATAAAGCCCGCCATCGCCTTACCATCCCGAGGATCCACCCCATCCCCCTTCGTCAACAAAAACAACCACACAATATGTCGTCCCCACAGGTCCTCCACCGGCCCCTGCAAAAACTGCACATCCAACTCCTCCGCATACTTCGCTGCCACCCAAGCCAACAGCGGAGCCAATTGTTGCTGATTCATCCTGCTTCTCAAACCAATATGCCTAACCCCAGTTTTGCACCCCAGTGCCCTCCAACCCAAGTCCTAACGCAATATATGCCAAGCTCTTACAACGCCCCACAAAAACTCCCCAACTTTCATCCCCAGTCGCTACCCTAGGAACAGTCCTAACTCCCAGCCCATGAGCTTTAACGGCTTCCTCATTCAAATTGTGCTCATCAGCTGTGGAGCCCTGGTTCTCCAAGCCAGACGCATCGCCACCGGCATGGTCGCGATCGCCATCCTCAACCTGCTCATCCTGGGCATCAGCTACTTCTTTGCCCCCCAGCTATCCGGCTGGATCAGCGGCCTAGTCTGGGCCATCACACTGCTCTGGCCCCTCATCCTCCTCATTCGCCTCAACCGCCTCAACCAGCGCGAGCAATACCAAAAAGCCGCCGAATTAGCCTATCGCTGGCGCATCCTCAGCTTTATCGGCGGTTATCTGCAATGCCCCGACTTCCTCCGAGGTCTCGCCCTCGCCCAGGAAGGCAAATCCCAAGAAGCCCTCAACCTCCTCGAACGCTACCGCCGCAAGCCTGGAGCCATGGGCCAAAACGCCAATGTTCTCTACTATCGCCTCACGGGCCGCTGGACCGAATTTCTCACCTGGGTGCAGCTCCACTTTGCCGAAGAAGCTCTCTTTAGCAGTCCCTCCTCCCTTGGCGTGGCCTACGTCCGCGCCTTTGGCGAAGTCGGCAACCTCAACCAACTCCTAGCCAGCTACAACCAATTTCACCGCAGCGGCAACCTCTCCAAAGACCGCAACTCTTTCAATATCCTGCGCATGATGGTCCTGGCCTTCTGCGGGAGAGAGATGCCAGTACAACATGTATTTTCCAACCAGCTCTCCAGCACGCCTACGACAACCCAGCGGTTTTGGCTAGGCACCGCCGCCCTCGCTTCAGGCGATCGCCAAGCCGGTACCACTCAGCTCAATGCTCTGCATCAAGAGAGCAACGCCATGTTTCAGCAGGCGATTTTTTACCGTCTTGCCCATACAACCCCTATAGACAAAGCCAAACTCACCCTCGATTCCACCGCTATCCTTGATCGCCTCGAAACCGAAGTCCTCGGTGAAGTTAGCCTCAGCGACAGCCAGCCCAAACGCCGCTGGATTCGCGCCACCACTGTGCTCATCGCCCTCAATCTCTTAGTCTTTGCTTCTCAATATATTGCCCTTGTCCTAGTCTTCGTCCTCGACTTGATTTACAACTTCAATGGCAGCTTCCAAGTCGTTTCCCTGGCAAACTACGCCATTGCCTATGCAGGCGGTCTTGTTAGATATGGTCCATTGGTCCCGGCCTCTGTCCTGGATGGAGAATGGTGGCGAGTGATTAGCGCAGTCTTTCTCCATGCAGGCCTCGTCCATATTGCCGCCAATATGTTTGGCTTGTTCTACTACGGTCGTTTCGTGGAAAACAAGCTGGGCACACCCAAATTCTTGTTGATCTATACCGTCACGGGTATTGGTTCTATGTTTGGGATGATGGGCGTTGCATTGTTGCAAAACCAACCCAATCTAATGGGGGTGGGAGCTTCTGGAGCGGTGATGGGTTTGCTGGGTGCGATGTTGGTGATTCTCTTACAAAGCTGGCGTCGGAGTAAATCGGCGATCGCAGCGGAGCAATTCCGTGTTCTTGTAGTTCTAGTCCTCATTCAATCGGTGATGGATTTCTTGATTCCCCAGATTAGTCAGTCCGCTCATTTGAGTGGTTTGGCGATCGGGATTATTTTTGGATTGCTACTGTATCGACCCAATGCTTCTACTGCTGCGATCCGAAAATAACGCTTCGAATATTCGTTTTTCACAATCAAATTCTTCTAGGATGCGGAGTCAGAATGACTCATATATATGCGTCCTTAAGACAAAAAATTGCGTGTTTCCTGGCAAACTTCCTTGTAAAGCGACGACAAGTAGAACCAGTCTCTATGTGAATTTACCCGTAATTTCCTGCTCCTAATCTGTTGCTATCTATAGACGCGCAGTAGATTCAATCTAGGCCCAGCTACACAAATTTGAGAGGTTGGGCAATATCTCTGCGGTTGTGCTCTACCAACAAATACCCTATGCCTAGTACTTCAGATTCTGTTGCGAGATTCACTGCTGTTGATTCTTTAGGAGATAGTGATCAAACAATCAGGGGGAATCTGGCGGCTGGGTTAGGTGAAGAGGAGCTATCGCTTCAACTCTCCCTTAATTCCTCGGACAACTTTGCTCCCACAGATTTGAGCCTGGGCATGAGGCAGCAAGCAGAATGGCGTGGGGAAACTCGCTCGAATGGCAGCAGATATAGCAGGTACAGGGGAACATTCACTGCGATAAAGGAAGATGGTTCCATCGTTAGTTGGGGTGACGATAGTGACAGTGCCATAGCAATTTTGTCTGGCGAAAATATTTGGGATATTGCCTCAACAGCAGATGCCTCTGCTGCATTGAATACAAATGGCTCTGTGCTCACTTGGGGCTCTTCTCAGTTTGGCGGTGAACCAAGCTTCCCCCAAGACTTGTCAGAGAATGTCTCTCAACTTTTCTCCAGCTTAACTGCCTTTGCAGCCTTAAAAAATGATGGATCTGTTGTCAGTTGGGGACCTCTCTCATCTACCGACTACTTGGAGGCATATGATTTAGAGCCATTAGTAGATGTACACCAAATTGTTGCCAGCGATATTGCATTTGCGGCTCTGCAAGATGATGGTTCTGTGGTCACTTGGGGAGAATCCTCCTATTTGAGGGAGAGCAAGTTTGTAGATTTTTCTGGCGGTGTGCGCAAACTGATTTCTACTCCCTCTGGATTTTTCGCGATTAAAAATGATGACTTCGTGGTGAGTTGGGGTGATATTTATATCCCATTTAATCTAGATCTTTCAGGGGGAGTACAAGATATTTTTGTCAATGACAATGACTTTGCGTTCCTGAAAAAGGATGGCTCTGTGGTAACCGGCTGGGCAACCAAGACACTCGAAAATAGCAGTCGCACTAATTTCTTTGGAGGCGTTCGTAGCATCGTCTCAACCCCAACATCATTTGCCGCAATCAAAAATGATGGTTCAGTCGTGACCTGGGGCGATCCACTGGCGGGCGGGGACAGTGAGGGCGTAGATTTCTCCGGAGGTGTCCATACGATTGTCCCTAGCTATGGCGCTTTCGCTGCGATCAAAAATGATGGTTCAGTGGTTGCCTGGGGTAATCCTGACCTCGGCGGTGACCTAGAAGAGGGTGCTTTCTCACAAAGCATAACCGACGTTGTTTCCAGCTATGGAGCTTTTACTGCAACCCAGCAAGATGGATCTATCGTGACCTGGGGAAATTCAGCCTATGGTGGCGACAGCAACAGTGTAGATTTCTCAGGCGGGGTGCGCAGTGTCGTTGCGAATAATGAGGCCTTTGCAGCGATTAAAAATGATGGTTCAGTCGTAACCTGGGGGTCAGCTGGAGGAGGAGGTGATAGCAGCTCTGTTGCAGAACAACTGGCCAGTGGTATCGTTTCGATTCCTTCTTCACTGGATAATCATTTCATCGACGTTAGCAGCTTTAACGAAAATCTAGCCGAAAATAGTCTTATCGCTCGTTTCCGCACAACAGACCTTAACCCGAATGATCAATTCACCTATACCTTGGTGGCAGGTGAGGGCGATCGCGACAATGCTGCGTTCACCATCCAAGATGATCAGCTCCGCATCCAGCAGTCTCCTGACTATGAAACTCAGCGTGACTACAGCATCCGCGTTCGCACTACAGACTCTGCTGGGGGTTTCTATGAAGAAGAGCTCTCGCTCTCGGTTAACGACATAGACGAAGTTGCTTATCCCGGAAGACTTGACCGCAATTTTGGTGGTGACGGACAGGTGGTACTTGATATTGCAGGCGGACGTGACACTGCGGACCATGTCATTGGTAATCGCGATGGCACAATTACTATTGTAGGTACTACAACTCAGCTAATAACTCAATATGGTCAAGATTTAGCGATCGTCCGATACGATAGCAATGGCAGTCTGGACAAAAGCTTTGGTGATGGCGGTCTCGTTGTTGAGAGAAGCACCACAGAGTTGGATTATACACAGATCATAAGCGCTGTCGAAGATTCGTACGGTGGTCTCTTAGTCACAACTTACGAGACCAACCTTACATCTGACTTAGGATCAGGCACAGTTGTCTTGACGCGTTATGACCGTGATGGGAAACGCGATACTGACTTTTCTATTCATCAGCAAAGTTCGTTACTTTTTGGCCCGGACGCTAATTTTAAGGCTTCGTCTCTAGAGCTAGATTCTACCGGTAATATTATCCTTTCTGGTTCTGTCACATATCCAGATGGCAATAGTAAGAATCTTGGCATTGTGCGGTACACCAAGGAAGGCTTACTCGACCTCAGATTTAGTGACGATGGTAAGACATTGATTACGCTCAATGATGATGACAGTGGCGTTAATCTGCTATTTGGAGATACAGGAATTTACAAAACTGGAGACGGAGAGCTAATTGATAATGGTTTTCGGGCAACTCGCTATTTCAATGATGGCAGCTTAGATCAACACTCCGGACAGTTTTAAGAGGCGATAGTGCCGTACTGGAGAAGGTTTGACCATTCAGGGTTTGATTTAATCAAACTCGGGTCAAGGTCAAAGTTAGAAATAAAGCGTTCGAGCAGATGTTCGTTGAGGGCTCTACG
>CALECT010000149.1 GCA_937949725.1 uncultured Pseudanabaenaceae cyanobacterium | reverse complement strand
GACCTTCTGCTATTTCGGCAAAAGGTCAGGCTGCAAAGGCAGTTAACCACAAGGTATCTATTAGGGGAAAAGATTCATTAATGTCTCTGTGGCTCAGGAAAGGTAGCAGGCTCTCAGCTCACCTTTCCTGAGCTATCCAGCGGTGGTGTCATCTGCTGCCAGTTCTGCCTTAAGCTCTGCAGTTTGCTTTTTGAGAGTAGCTTGGAGTAACTTCCTAGTGTCTTTTGCAGGCATCAGATTGATTAGGTTAGATGCAGCCCGCACTATCTTTAAGGCTGTCTCTGGATCTTCGAATAATTCGCCATCGTTGGCTGTTCGCATTATGCTTTTAGCCAGCTTAGCCAGCTCTGCTGTCTGCTTCTCCTCCAAGTTAGGCTCTGCTACAGGCTCAGTCTCAAGGGCTTTGAGGTAACGCTGCACCTGGGGGCGCGATCTCTTCAGGATTTTTTGTAGCCCTTGGGCCAGTGATTTTTGGCCTTTTTGAGGTCTGCCCTGGGTTCGCGTATAGCCAGCTGCTTCAAGCTTGCTTACGATTGCCTCTACTTCTTTCGTTGAGTACTGCTTGCGCTTCTCGTTCTCCGCAGCTTCTAGAAGCAAAGCTCGCTCGTTATCCTGGGCTGCATCTACTGCCAGCACTTTTACAGGCACCTGCCCGCCCGGGAATATGCGATCGCGGGCTGCGATGACCTTAGCTTCTGTACTCTCAAAAATCTGATGGATGGCGGCACGGCGATGCCCCCCAGCGACTAAACAACCCAGCTCATCTACTGCAATAGGTTGAATCAATTCCTCAAGTTCTACGATGGAATCTGCCAGCTCTTGCACATGGGCTGCATTCAGGGTGCGGGTATCCCCGTGGGGTCGGTCCTTTATTTGCTTGTAGTGGAGGGTGGAGCGTATGACCTTGGGTAGAGACTCTTCGGCCTTGGGAGCTGCTGCATCCGCTTTCTTTGCTCTGCCTAATGCTGTCGCAAGTGCTTTCGGCGCTTTCTTCTTTGTAGCTACTTTCCCTGCTGGTTTGGAAGTTGCTTTAACGGATTTGGGTGCCATTATCCGGCCTCTAAAATTTCAATAACTTCTGCCGCCAGCCCCGCGAAATCTTCGCCAGCTCCGCCTAGACTTTTGGGCATCTTCTCCACAGTGGTACCCTGTAGACTGCTGCGTGGCACTCCCACAGACTGACGGATATTGGCAGCAAAGAATCCATGCCCATCGCCTTCAAGCGTTTCTCGGAACATCTCAGCTTCTGGAGATCTCGAAGGGCAGGAACTAAGTAACAGCCGATAGGGGGCTGAAGCCTTTCCCAGAACTTCTACAGTTTCAAGCGTAGGGCCGTAGCAATCAATAGTGGGGACTATCGGTACAATCGCAAGGTCAGAAGATGCAGCATAGTCCGCGATTTCGTCATCAGAAATCTGTGCCGCTGTATCTATCAATACGACCTCAGCTCCTGCTAGGGATCGGGTCAGTGCTGCAAGCCCTACGACCTTAAAGGTTGCCTCGTAGTCTGGATTCAAACCAGCCCGCTCAAACCACTTCAAGCTATGGCGGTTGCTATCACTATCGACAAGCACGACTTGTAAGCCTGCATTTGCCAGAGCGGCTGCAAGATTCACGGAAACGCTGGATTTTGTACAGCCGCCTTTTTTATTCAATATTGAGATCGTTTTCGGTGCGTTCATGGTCGCTTCAGCTCATGATTCATAATTAACTGGCTCACGTGAGACATTTAATTGATTCGGCGTTTTGGATAACGCTGAAACTCTTGGTAGAAAAGAGATCCAGCTCGTTGCAGTATTTCTCGTGCAGGCTGAATTCCTAGAAAAATCAAAAATTAGCCTTCCTGAGAAAGTCCCATGACTGGGAGCTGACCACAATAATCATGGAGTTGTCCAGGCATCGCCTGAAGTTTACCAGCAGATCGCACCTCTATTCACTTCTGGTGACTCCATTCGCGTTCCTGCCCGGACTGGCTCTGCCTCCTGTCACCCCAACAGCCAGACGGCTTCGCCGAACGAGATGAGGGCAACCGCTCTCGTCGTTTATTCGGTATCGCATGTCTACAGCAACTTTCACAGCCCAACGCCTACCCGCTCGGATAGCCCGTTTCGGCAAGATCAAGCCTAGCCAATATCCACCCTACGAGCCTGTCCAGTCCGTTCTGTTCACCTGTCCAACCGACCAGGGTGAGCAAGAACATTGGAAAACCTATCCTGCGGTTGAAGCTCGCCTACTCAAGGTTGGTCAACCCGCTAGCTTGTACAACCGAGCCGGTTTGGGAGACCGCCCCCTGTGGGAAGTGGAATTTAACACGACTCAAGAGCCTGTGAAGACTCCTCAAGTCGTGCCTAGTAACCTAGGGGGCTCAGCTCCGACTTCTGCACCCGCAGCAATCTCTGCCAACGCCGAAATCGCCATGTGGGTCGAGACCCAAGCGGAACTCTACGCCCAATGCTTCGATGCGGCCAGACGAACTCTCGCCGCCCGCGAAGTGAGCGAAGAAACCGTGCGAGCGGCAGCCTCAACGTTGTTTATTAGCGCCAGTCGTAAGTTCAACCTAGAACGCTAACCACCGGGCGAATCGCCCAAAGACATAGGAGATGCACCGGCATGTCCTATGTCGTTTCTTTCCGTGACTTATGTCTACACACATTGACCTGCCACTCCTAGATGGAAAACTCCATCAGCAACGAATGAACGAAGCCAAAGCGCAGATCGCCAAAGACTTCGCTGACTTCCTGGAACAAGCCCAAAGCTATGGCCCGGTCTCCCTGTGGGACATCACCGAGATCATCGCCGAACGCTTCAAGCAAGAATCCAGCCCCTGCACCGGACGCCCCCTGACCTGCCATGTCGTCCTGCGGGATGCCCAAGAGGCGAACGGCTGGTATTGAAGACTGCTGACAACCTCCTGTCGTCGGTTCACCTTGAGCCGACAGCAGGAGAAAACTCATCTCCCAATTTTCATCATTCATCAGTCTTTTTCGGCGATGAGGACCCTGCCCCAGGCCTGTACCAATGTTGGCTTTGGGAGCTTCTTTTTGAGCGAGCACCGCTCTACCTGGATTGACAGTCCATTGAAAGTTGCTCTAGCGTCAAAGAAGAGTCGCTAACGCTCTAACCGATGAGGTCTGCCTTCGCTACACCGCAGACTGAGAATCAAAAATTTGGAAATTGAATATGAACCTCAAAGAAGCCAAGACCTACGCTCTCGATGAATTGCGCCTAGAACGTGATTTCGTTCGTACCTTCGGTAAATTGACCGCCACACAAACTTGGCTAGATGCAATCGTCGCTGTGGAAGAAGCAGCTAATGACGACCTCCTAAACCTTCTAGGCCCTGATGAATTGTCAGTTGTGGAAGTCGAAGCAACTGAAATAGCTCAACCCCACGTCGAAGCAGCAGCGAGCGCTTCTGCTGAAGAGGCGACTGAGCCTAACGACAGCCTGATTGCCTTCTGGGAGTCAGAGCCTGAACAGGTATCTCAACAACCTCTTGCGGTACTACCTCCGCTAGACGAGGCTTGGGACGAGCCAGACCCCCACAGTCCTGGATCAAGCGCAGTCATCGTCTATCCCCTCATCATCGTCCTGATGATGCTCTGGGCCACCGTCCAGGTGCTGCTGCTAAGCGGCAAGGCAGTTTGCTGGGTGCTCACCCAAACCGCTGAGCGGCTGGATGCCATAGCCCAGCAACGCCTTCAACAGCATCGAGACTCTGCCCGAGCGCCCGCTGGAGCAGAACTGAGCTTTGTCATTGCGTAATGGCTGAACGAGGAGGACTGATCACCCTCCTGAAAACTGACCACATTCCACCCCAACAGCGGAAGGAGAACAGGAGCCAAAGGCTCACCGGATGACGCTCATTTAGCTATTCCATGCAAAGCCCCTTTATCGTTCGTGATGCAAACGCCGCTGACCTGCGGTTCAACCGGCTCCAGTTCGCACCTGCTTCCCTCAGTCCCACCGACCTCCTCCGGGATGCCCTGGGACTGACCAAGAAGAAGAGTGATGCACTCCTGGGACAGATAGGTGAGGACCTAGCCCACCCTCTAAGCGCCCTGCGCCAGGTGGACCCAACAACGCTGGATTCCCTGGGGTTTACGCCCAAGGAAATCAGCCGTACCCTGGCTACGCTCCAGCTCGCCCGTCGTCTGTACAGCCCAGTCCCCGAGGCACTGCCCCTGGAAAGCCCAGAGGCAGCTGTGGCTTACCTCTCCCCCGACCTGATGTGGGAAACCCAGGAGAAGTTCGCCGTTCTAATGCTGGACGTCAAGAACCGGCCCATTGGCCAACGGGTTCTCACTGTTGGAACTGCGACTGAAACCTTGGCTCACCCCCGAGATATCTTTGGCTGCGCGGTCCGCTCTGGCGCAACTCGGATGATTGTGAGCCACAACCATCCTTCCGGTAGCACCCAACCGAGCCAGGAAGACATTGCCTTAACCCGACAGCTCCTTGAAGGAGCTCAGACCCTGGGCATTCCCCTGCTAGACCACCTGATTCTGGGGGGTGGGCACTTCACCAGCCTTCGTCAATACAGCGAACTGTGGGAGGACTGTCCCCAGGGAATATAAACCATCATTCAACCCGTTAGAGCAATCGAGCTTTGACGGGTTGCTTTTGGGTTTGGAGAGAACATGGACGTTTTCGCCCTTGTGCAGATGAAATAAAGTGCGACAAACCAGAGTCTTGCCGGTGCCACTCTTGCCACCGAGGGTCAGCACTACTTTTTTAGTTGTCATGGTTGATGCGGAAAAGTGAAGGTTAGAGCGAGGCAAAATCTAAGCAGGCAGTACAAAATTACTGCCTGCTGCTAGTTACGAACGATGGTGTTAAACCTGGGTTCGTTGATCAATCCTGTGGTGTAAGAATCGTCATCGTCGTCATCCATGTTGACCCCCCAGACCTCCTCCTCCTCAGCTTCAGGTTCGGGTTCAGGTTGGGGCTCGGGTTCAGGCTCCGCAAGAGCCTTCTCGACTTTGGCCTTACCCTTCTTGGATTGAGGTTGCTCAGCGATTGTCTCGTCC
>CALECT010000148.1 GCA_937949725.1 uncultured Pseudanabaenaceae cyanobacterium | reverse complement strand
GTATGTCGATAATCTCCAATCATGGCTGGCTGGACCAGTCCCGTTGTGACGGTGAGATTGATGAGCTGCACCGTGGATTGGACGTCTCCAATGGTGTGTCCCTCTTTGATTTTTGCGCCAACGAAAGCCGGATCGCGGGTGTAAGCAATGACATCACCAACTTGGCCATGTAAGCCCGTCACGGTGAACATAAAGTGAGTCGTGACTCGGATTAGTTGTTCGGCAGTTTGAAGGGGCTTGAGACTAAGATTGGGAGCTTGCTTTATCAAGGCGCTCCACCAGTGACGAATAGAAGGATCTTCGACGGCAGTGTTCTCAGGGAAATAGATCGCAAAATAATCTCGCACATATTTCTCTAAGATTTCGTACAGGGCCAAACCATCCATGGCGTAGGGGAATTGCTCACCTAGGGAATCTGTACCTGCTGCCGCGAGTGTTTCTGGAAAGGTCTGTAGACGGACAGATTCAACCCCTTTTAATAGGCACCTCACAACACCGTTGTAAGTAAATGCAAATGTGCGATGGACCAATCCTTGCTCGCGAGAGAGCAGCATGTAGGCGTCTCTGTTGACATCGACCGTGCCATAAATAAATGGTGTGAGCAACCGACGAAAGGGATGCTCGGTTGGCAGTTGTTCCCGAGTTGCGGTGACGAGCAGATTTGCAGTCAGATAGTGAACGGAGCCTAAATGATCAGCGACCGTTACTCCTGCAAATAGTGAGCAACGCCAGCACCATTTTGCGGCTTCCCAGGTGTTATCGCTGGGATAATGGGTCTTGTCGTTATGGGCCGTGTAAATCCGGACGAGCTGCCGATTGCGATCGAAGAAGGCGCAAGCACCGTAGCGCTCAAAGCCCTCTCGCACTGGAAAAGCAATCATCCAGGAGAGATCCACTCTGTAAGCTGCATCTGGGTCGTCTTCTATGCGCTCCAGACGATGAGCGCCAAGCCCCTGAAAGGTCAGGAGAGACATGGCGTGATCGGAGGTTGTATCCTCCCACCGCACATTAGGCTTGGGTAGAACATCTCCATACTGAATCTCGATTTGTTCTACAGCCTCTGTAGAGCTCGGCCAAGTCTTGTTCTCATCCGAGAATGGCAAGCTTTGAAGTGCCCAATGCGTTGCTTTCTCAGAAAAAGTTATTTTTTTGCCATCTTCATCTAGGGCTGGAACCGAGAGAAATGGTGCAGCTACATCGTATTTTTCCAAAGGCACCATCTGCTTTGGGATTCCTACGTTGTCTGAACCCCGAGGTTTCCAAGCGCGAGCCTCATCACAAATCAGTTCTGAAGCAACTCGCGTATGCAGATCAAAGGAGGAAAGTGGAATATCTCCCTTCATTGGAAAGATCGTCTCGATACCCTTCTGTTTCAGTGGTTTAGCCTGATTCATGATTTTCTCCTAATGTGATTTCCTGTGTTTACCAGTCGTCTTAAAGGTCTTGGACCATCAGCCAGGACTGCATGCCGCTGCTCGCAGGTGTTTCGATGTGAACTTGCTGGAAGCCAAGATATTCGTAGAGACCCACGTTGTTAGGATTCTCGGTGCGTAGCCAACAAGCTTTATAACCTTGCTGTCGCATGTCCCGGAGAGCCGCTTGAATCATCTGCTTACCGAGGCCTTTTCCTGTTTGGTCGGGACTCACTCCAACCGACCAGATGTAAGCAGCGTCCTGGGGAGCATGGTGGATGAGCGCTGCCTCACAGGCATGGTCATGGGCGATGAGTCGCTTAACCGATGAGACTCCGATGGAAGCCGGTAGCCAGACCATGCCACTGCGAATGATTTCAAGAATTTTCAGCGGCCCAGAGAAAACTTTGGTTGGAACCCAAGCCAGGACTCCACCATTGCCAGGGGATGTCTCAACGCCCCCATGGCGAAGGCTGATGCGAATCATGGGCAAAAAGATTTGGGTGAGGTTTTGGATGCGACTGTCAGCATCGGGTAAAACGTAGGCCATAAAGGCATCCTTGGCGAAGGCTCGGCCCAGGACAGCAGCAGCCGTTTGTTGTTGGTTGGCGGTCATACTGCTGGACTGTGGGACTTTGGGAAATGAATGATCAAGCTGGGCAACCATGGTGTTCTCCAAGAAGTTGACTACAAACGAAGTTCTGAGATAAGCAACGAGTAACTGGCTTGAGAATCGTCTTTCCTCTAAACGCGAGCTTTACTCATGTATTCAATTTATGAGCATTGTTCATGTTTGTCAAGACGGATTTTGACTTGCCCATCATTTTTCTAGTTCCTGAAAGCCAAAGCTTTGCAGGCGAAGACTTTGAAGGGCTGAAAGTCTGGTTGCTTTTCGTTAAGAAAGCTCTCCTGGGCGACGGTTGGGGGTGAGTTGCAGGTACAAGCCTGGGACAACGAGCAGGGCGATGAATGTCGCTGAAATCAGGCCGCAGATAATTGCCATGCAGAGGGGAAACCATTTGGCATCGCTGAGAGCGAGGGGGATAAGACCAATGACTGTGGTTAGGGAGGTTGTGAGGATAGGGCGGAGGCGATCGCTTGCCCCCGTAGCCGCCGCATGACGAACATCCAAACCTTCCCCCAGCCGTTCATTCATCGTGTCCACCATGACAATGGCGTTGTTAACCACGATGCCGGTCAAGGAGATCACGCCGATCGCCGCCGGGAACGAAAACGGCAAATCCAGCAAGACATAGCCGAAGATCGTGCCAATCAGGGCAAAAGGAATAGTCAGGATAATGATGATGGGCTGGGTATAGGAGCCGAATTGCAGCACCAACACTGCAAACACCATGAAAATCGCCACAATTAGCATTTGCCCAGCTGAGCCAAAGGTCTGGCTACTGGTATCTGCATCACCACCAAAGCGATAGCTGTAGCCCCGGCTCCAGCGGGCCGGATTCTTGGCATCGCTGGGGTCAAACTGCATGGCATCTAGCTTGGGAGCTAGCTCGGCCAGGATGTTGCTGTCAAAGTAACCCTGCCCCGGAATCACCTTGGCCAGTACTGTGACGCTGCGCTGGGTATCGCGGTGGGTAATGGACAGGGGCACTGCGCCTTGGACCGGCTCTAGCAATGCATCCGCCGGGAGCACCTCGCCATCGGGGGTAATGAAGCGCATCGTCGCAAATTCATCCAGGCGAGACGGCCCACCGATCTGCCCCTGGCGAGAGGGCCATTGCGTGCTGAGGCGGATGTCGAGATCGTCCTGGCCACTGCCCTGGGAAAAGTCACCGACATCGTTATCGATCATCAGGTAGCGACCCTGACCGCCCAAATCTTCCTGGCTAATGCCATAGAAATCCAGGGCTTCCCGCTTGGGCACGAGCTTATAGTCTTCGCGCAGATTCCCCAGGTCATCCCGCACATCCATAGTGCCGGGAATCTCTCGCAGGGCCTGCTGGACCTGGCTGGAAATCTCACGCAGGGTTTGCAGGTCTTCGCCATAGAGTTCCACTTGGATCGGATCTTCACCGCCTCCAGTGCGTTCGTATTGCACCGCTAAGACAGCGCCTGGATAATCCCGAACCACCTCTTCATTGAGTTGCTGCCTCAACTCACGGGCATATTCAAAAGAGTCAAGCTGCCGCTGGAAGCGCTCTACAAAAATCGCGGAGAGCCCGACAAAGTAATCTGCATTGACGGGTTTGATTTCGCTGGAAGCCACTAGGTTACTGCGCTGACCCACGAGTTTAACCACATTCTCAAAGACCTTCTGGCCCTGGGGGTCGCTGTAGTTTCGCAACAGCTCACCCATACGGTCAGCTACTTCCTGGGACCGTTCCAGCGTTGCGGCTGGGGGAAGTTCTACATTAATGCTGAGCTTGCGGCCTTCGCTGTCGGGGAATAGCGCAAAGGGCAGCTGGGTAAAGGCAAACATCGCGCAGACAAACAGGGCCAAGGTTCCGGCAGTCCAAAGGCGGGCCACATGGCGATTGGGCACCGTGACCTTGAGGCTCCATTGGGCAAAGCGAGTGGAGATTTCTTCGGTTAGGCGATCTACGAAGGTTTTGGAATGGGCCTGATCCCGTTTCCGGTCAAGTAAGAATTTGGAAAGTGGCACCACGATCAAGAGGGCAACCCCGTAGCTGAGGACAAGGCAGGTAATGGCGCTGATGGGGATGAGGCGCACAAACTTACCCATGGTCCCGGCGATCGCCATCAGCGGAGCCATGGCCAAAATCGTCGTCAACTGCCCCGCAAAGGCTGGAGCAGCATAGGTCCGCACCGTTCGAATCGCCGCTTGGTTAAAGCTCAATCCCTGGACATCAATGCCATCATGCAGGCCTTCTAGCATGAGAATAAAGACATCCACCAACAGTCCCAGGGCCAGGATCATGCCGATCATGACCATGCTGTTGAGGGTATAGCCCATGACCCAGAGCACAAACGTTGCGCCTGAAAACGTCAGGGGAATCGCAAGGCCTGCAATCAATGCTTCTCGCCAGGTCAGGGCCACAAACAAAATCGCAAAGACACAGAGGGAAGCCTGTAAAACATTGCTTCCCAGGTTGTTGAGTTCGCTGCGAATCTTATCCGCATCATTATTGAGGACTTGGTAGCCCATGCCATGGGGCCAGACCTCTGGATTTTGGCGAGCCGTCTCCATGGTTGCCAAGACATCTTTGACGACCTGGCTCGTGTCGCTGCCGGGGACTTTCACCACATCCAACACAACCGTGGGAGAAAAGGTTTCGCCTTGCCAGCTCAAATCAGCCCGGTTCGTCTCCCGCTCTAGGCCCTGGTAGACATCCGCGACCTCGGCCAAGCGCACAATACGATTGTCATTGAGGCGAGCCACGGGCAGGTTTTGCAAATCTTCTAGCTTGCGGAAGCGTCCATAGAGCCGCACCTGAGCCCCAATCTGATCATCCCGAACAAGATCCCAGGAGGTATCAAGATTACTCCCCTCAATGGCGCTGCTCACCTGGGTGGTGGCAATGCCTAGGGTCGTCAGGCGACTGGGGCGCATTTGCACGTGAACCACATCCTCTCGCCGACCAGACAGAAGCACTTCCCGTACATTCTTTACTGACTCAAGTTGTTCTTGCAACTCCTCAGCGACTTGGCTGAGAATGGGCATGTCCAAACCAGTGCCCGTTAGGGCCAGCGATAGAATCGGCGCATCTTGCTGGGAGAGCTGTTCGAAGTCTGATTTCTCCCGTCCGGTGGACTCTAGGGGCAGTTCAGGCTCGGCATCATCCAGTTTGCCTCGCAATTTCTGAATCGACTCGGCAACGGGAGACTCGGCCTTGAAGGCCACATTTATAATTGAAAACGAGTTAAAACTGGCACTGGTAAAGTCGTCCAAGCCCTGGAGACTTTTGATCTCTTCTTCCAGCTTGTCGGTGACCTGACTTTCGATTGTTTCGGCATCGGTGCCAGGCCACACCGTTGTAATTAGAGCACGGGCAATTTTGATATCGGGATCACCCTCCTTCACCATGGAGAAATAGCCCATCAGTCCCCCCATCATCAGCATGAAGCAGAGGAGAATGGCGAAGATCTGTCGCGTAAAAAAGAACGTCATCCAGGCGGGCACTGCGGCCTGGGTCTGAGTTTTGTTTGGGGCAACGTCACGGGCTATCTCAGATTGATATGGAGTCGGCGTTAACTCTGGCTCCGCAACTGCCCCGACAACTTGAAGGGCTGACAATATTGGGGAGCTTTCACTGCGCTCCTCCTGGGGAATAGGATTTTCTGGGAGAGGGGATTTCGGATCCATTAGAGTGCCCCTTGAGAAACGAAGCGCTGCTGGCTGGCTGGCTGATTCACGATCTCCACTGGGGTGCCATCGACGAGACGGTTTTGGCCTTCCACTACGACCAAGTCATTGGCCTGGACGCCAGACAAAATCTCGATGCCTGATAGGCTCTCAACGCCCCGCTTCACCTGCCTCCGCTCAACGGTGCCAGTGGCTTCATCGGCTACGAAGACATAGAAATCCTGCCCCCGAGCCAGCACCGCCCCCAGAGGAACGACGATCGCATCTTCATTGGCCACTGTTTCAATCCAGACGTAAACCCGCGCCCCCACTTTGAGATTGCTCACCTGAAGGAAATCCCGAATGGTGACCTTTGTACCCCGGCTCCCCGGAGTTTGGGAGGGGCTAATGGCAAACACACTGCCCTGGCTGCCCCGCGCTTGAGCCAACTCCAATAAGTCTTGGCGGCTGGCTCCACTGGCCTGGGCTGCACCTAAGGTCTCTTCCAAGACCACAAAGGCTCGTTGTCCCAGGCGGATAGCATTGGCATCCTCCGCCTGGATTTCCAGCTCGACCTCGTAGCTGGATGGATCGACAACTACGATGGGAGCGGTCTCAATCAAAGCCTGGGGAGCGCTAGTATCCAGGTATTGAGTATTCCAATACTCTCCTTCTGCAATGTTGATATAGGCCACTACACCATTGATGGGCGAGACCAGCTGGGTGTCTTCTAGATCAACGGATACTTGATTCTTCTGGGCTTGGGCAGCGGCAATAGAAGATTCAGCTACGCGCACATCATCCTCAGCAGCTCGAACATCCTGCTCTGCGATTCTGAAGGCGGCTTGGGCCTGGTCAATACGGTTGCGATAGACATCGAGATCGATTGCTGCCACGGCCCCTTGGTCGAAGAGACCTTTATAGCGTTGGTGTTCCGTTTTCGCCAAATTCAGGTCGGAACCCGCTTTCTCCAAATTGATTTGAGCTTTTGCTACTGCGGCCTCGGCTTGCTTGCGACGATTAATGGCGACCTGGACATCGGCCTGGGCTGTGTCGATGGTAGAGGTCTGACGGCGATCGTCGATCGCGGCCAGTCGTTGTCCCTGGGAGACAAAATCCCCTTCCTTCAGCGGCAGTCCATTGGGCTTGGCAACATGGGTAATGTTGCCGCTGGCATAGAAGTTCAAGATCCGCAGTTGTACCGGCAATGAAGTGCCTTCATCAAAGACCCAGCCTTGGGCTAGGGTTCTGAGAGCTGGCACCACCCTCACAGGGAGACGAGCAGGGGCTGCGGAGGGCTCAACGATTTCAGACGTTAGAGATGGCTGCCCCGATTGGTAGATTTTCCACCCCGTAAAGCCTGCAATGACCAGTGCAACTAAGGCCAACACCTGCCAACGTGGCGTCGTTTTCCATCCTTTTGTGATAATGGGAGCGCTAGGTAATACGGGCATCTCCTGGACTGCAACAGGCTCAGCCTGGCATTGAGGCTGCCCACCTTGAGTAATATCTGGGTCCTGAATCGTTGATGCTGTCCCTGAGTTTTGAGACTGTTCAGCAGCCTGAGCGTTGGAATTTTCTGCGTTCATGACGATCCAATGGATTCATTCCTGAAATTTGGGTTGTCGGAAAGGAGACTGTGAGGCCTCCTGGAGGGAACGACCGAGCGATTCAATTAAGGCTGAAGCGAGTTAGCTTTACGCCAGGCCTACTCTTTGAGTAAAATATGAATGAAGCTCGCATTGAAATTGTGCGAGTCATGCTCATGTTCTGTCAATAGAAGATTACAAAATGATCGAAAAATCTTCTGTCGCCATGCCAGGCCGATGGCGCAAGCCCAAGCAGGCTCGTAGTTGGGTACGCGTCAATCGGATGCTGGATGTGGCGGAGGCGCTGTTCGTGGAGCAGGGGTATGCTGCTGCGACGACCAAACAAATCGCTGCAGAAGCAGATGTACCTATCGGAACGCTATACCAGTTTTTTCCAGATAAGGCTGCAATTCTGGAGGCTTTAGCGGAGCGTTATACCAACCTGCTGATTGAGCGCATGCAGGTGTTTGAAACGCCTGAGATGCTCGAGCTACCCCTTGAAGACTATGTGAAACGCTTTACGGAGGGGATCGATTCTTTTTTTACAGAATCTCCTGGTTATCGGGCCACTTTCATCGAAATCAATACCGCCATGCCCGAAGTGGATCAGGCGGGAGATGATTTATTGATGCAGGCTTACAAGCGGATCTTGCTCAAACTCAATGGTGCCTTTACCGATGATGATTGTGAGGCGATCGCATTTGTGATGATTAAAGCGGTGGGGAATTTGGTCTGGTCTGCTTCAGGACAACCCCCTGAATTTCGGCAGCGATTATTGCTTGAAGCTGAACAATTATCATTGAATTATTTGAAAAGTTATTTGCCGGAAGCTTGAGTTGGAGCGAAGGTCGTTGGACCACTGGGTACTGATAAGAGAAGCTTCTAGAGTAGGCAAGATGAAGATTATGCGTTGCTGATTTATGCAACAGAGCCTTTCAACCCATTACTCAAAGGGCTACTTTGTACATGGCAGTGTTAAGCTCTACATCTCAAGTAGACTCTCAAGTTAAACCAGGTTTTAATTGGAAGTCTTGCAACTAAATTATTGAGAGCTTGCCATGGTAGGGGCAACTTCTAGTTGAGATTTGACCGGGAAAAATCTCAGAATTAGAGCAATAGTCTCCCCTACCATTTTCGTTCATTTCGTCTCGCTAAGCTGATTCTAATGCTTGGGTATGAGGACTATCCAGTGCTATTCTTTCCTCCGGTTCCTGGCAAGCAACGAGCGTCTTCACATGCTCCATTTCATCCTCACGGATGGCCACAAATACGTCGTAAAGATTGTCAACCTTCGGGCGACGTTCAGCTGGTAAATGAGTCATTTGAAACTCATCAAACATGTACAAATCTCCATCTCGGTAATAGGATATTGCGACCTCCGGTGCAGGCAATTTCTTCAATTCCTCACCCTTGCTCTTCAAAAACTCATCGTAGGAATGAAAGGCATGACGTTCCACCAACTCTGCAAAGTAATAAGCCGTTTTCGGTGTAACCAAATACATCACCACAGTTATCCAGTAATACAGGATCGCCACATGGCGCGATACAAAACGGTCAATCCAATATTCACTGCCCCCCAGCGACTCCATAATTAGCAAGTGGTGCAGTTCATTCCAGGACTCTGCGAAGTGAATCTTGAGTAAATCTGCCTTACGCCAAGAGCCCAGCGTTTCATAGAAGTGCAACACCGATAGATAGGCAAAGTAAGGCACCCGCGCAACCGTTTCTAGAACATAGAAACGAGGGTAGGGACGGTCTTTATAGAAGCGGTCAATGAGAAAGACTAACGAACCAATCAAAACCTTAATCATGAGCTTGACTCACTTATTTCTCTTCGGATTATATTCAGTTCAACTGGACTTTTGTTGATCCCCTAAGAACAGTTTCACAACTGTTTACGTTTTGGCATATAAGCTAGCCCACATGCCAAAGACATAGACAAGCAATAATTTCTGAATTTATGTTGCTTGCCAGGGGCTGTCTATTTTCTTGTGCCAGGTAGTAGCCATAGCTTTCCCTCTACTCTATCCTCTAGGCTCGTACTATCTTCGAAAGGCTATTACTTTATTCTGAGAAAGTTGAAGATGGTTTCATCAATTTTGAGATGGCAAAATACCTTAATAGGCAAGCGCTATTTGTGATCAGAAGCTCGATAGAACTTTACATAAAACTCTACAGAATTAATCGATTGGATTTGGTGAGGCACTTCAGGCTCAATAATTCCTGGAAAATCTGGAGTGATTATATGTTCTTCACCAGGGTCTGTCAGAATCTGGTATTTGAGCTCTCCAGAGAGGATACAGATTTTGCCCCAGCTCCCAGCTTTCGTTATATGGCGATGAAGGAGACCTTTGGGAATCGTCTCTTGGGTAAAGTTCGGTGTTTTTCGATAGAAATATACATTGTCAGGAAGTATTTTCATTGAGCATTTCCAGAATTGAGATTGGCTAGATCGGTCCGTGAGCTGAGCTTGGCTTTCCTTTCAGTCCTGGGCTTTTACTTCTTTTGCTGGTAAGGCTTTCGTCTGATTCCAACAATGCCGGCAGAACCAATACAGCTCCTGATCCTTCATCTGCTTTGTTCTGGGATAGGAGCAATCTGGACAAGTCGATGTTGCACAATAGGGGCAGGATTTCATGGCATTCTCCCAATGGTTGAATGATGCCTCTTATGGAAAGACGACCTTAGATTCTGGTTTATGACCTAGACAAATATAGGCGGCAGCTTTGAGGACTATCTCTGAATAGAGCATCTTTTGAATTTCTAAGCTGGGAGCTCGTTCTGCAATCGCACGATAAGCTGTCATTTCACCCTCTAGGCTGAAGTCAGCCTGGCTCAGATAGTGGTCATAGTCATGGACTGAAAGCAGGGCTACACCAAAAAAGGGAGTGGGATAAATATCTGAATCATAGTTTTCCATCGAAGCCCATAAATGTCCTTGGTCAATGTCCAAAAACATCTCCTCAATGGTTTCATAACGATCTGAGTTGGAGACCTGGACTGCAAGGGGTAATTGTTGGAACTCGGCCATGATCCAGTCACAGAAGAGCGCGATCGCTGCGTCTGAAATCTCAGCAGGCTCTCCCTCGAAATATTGCTGTGCGAGAACTTCGACTTGGGGCCTCATATTGTGACCTCCTCAACAATGTAGGGGCTAGAAAGCTTTCAAGCGTTCTTGACTTGTCTATGGTGTCAAAGATTGCCTTTAGGGTCTTTGAGCTAGCTCATAGTCGAGGACTGATGCAGTATTTGGTTCGCTTCTAAGAAACTGTCGGTTCATCAAACTTTCATAGAAAGCTTGCTGTGTCTGGAGTTTGGTCAGTTAGGCATGAGAGGTTTGTGGAATAGAGATGAAATCTGGGTGGTGCCTTTTCAAAGGTCACACCTGCCTCAGCTCCTCTAAGAGAGCTTCCGTTGGCTTGACGTCAGCCTGATTCTTTTGTCAAAAGATGAGTTATACTCGTGTTTAGTTACATGAGTATTGCTCGCGTTTTGGCGGGAGATTATAGAAATGACCGACAAATCTTCAGGTGCTACGCCAGGCCGATGGCGCAAGCCTAAGCAGGCTCGCAGTTGGGCAAGGATGAACCGGATGCTAGATGTGGCAGAGGCTTTATTTGTAAAGCGAGGCTATTCTTTTGTCACAACGAAGCAGATTGCTGAGGGAGCAGAGGTACCGATTGGTACGCTGTACCAGTTTTTCCCAGATAAAGCTGCGGTTTTAGAGGCTCTGGCGGAGCGTTATACGAACCTGCTCAATGAGCGTTTGCAGGTTTTTGAAACAGCGGAAATGCTTCAGCTCCCCCTCGAAGAATATGTGAGGCGTTTTACAGAGGGGATTGATGCGTTCTTTACGGAATATCCGGGTTATCGGGCAACTTTTTTGGAAATCACAACTGTTATGCCCGAGGTTAATGAGGCGGGTGATGATCAATTAATGCAGACTTATAAGCGGATTTTTCTTAAGCTGAATGATGCTTTCTCTGAGGAAGATTGCGAGGCGATCGCATTCGTGATGGTTAAGGCAGTGGGCAATTTTGTCTGGCTAGCTTCGGGACAACCTCCGGAGTTGCGGAAGCGGTTGATACTCGAAGCCCAAAAGTTGTCCTTGAATTATCTGAAAGGCTATTTGCCTGACTGAGTGTTAAATGAATGCTCTAAGCCAGTGATTTGGAGACCTCAATTGCCAGCGATCTCCGCAAACGGCTTTTGCAAAACGGCTTGGCAGGGATTTTGCTCAACGCGACAGCGACCCATGGTGGAATCCTCAGCGAATAGTTGCACCACCTTGTCACCCTCGATTCGTAGGCCGCGACCATCGTTCAGCAGAATTGGATTGGTATAAGGGCCGCTGTACTGAAGCTGGCTGCTATGGAGACCAATTAATCCCACTGTTGTTGTGCCATCAGCATCAATCTCAATGGATTCGACGGTTCCAGTTCCACCTGTAAAGTTAACGAAGCGAGTGCCGATGAAGGGAAGCTCAGCGGTGGCTATGGTTGCTTTCAAAGACTGAATCGCAGATTGTTCGGCTTGTGTCACAACCTCAATTTGAGGTGCGACAGGGGCTCCGGTGGCAAAGGCAATGCAGCCAGGGGCGATCGCACCCAATCCTGCGAGGGCTAGAACGACTTGTGTCAAAAGCTTGGGGTGCTGTTGCTTAAATGCCATGGGTGCTTGCGGTGGGTAGATGCCATGGAGAGCTACAGCTTGGCAAACTGCTTTTCCGTTGGAAGATTACTGGGAGGTATCTTTGGGGATAGATTCTCCAAAGAAAATGAGGAGTGAATCCTCATCAATGACATGGAACTCGCGTTGGCCATAGGACTGATTGAAGGGGGCGCGCACTCGGCCTGGGGGGAGCTTGTCTAGGTTGGTTTTTAGCTCTGCATATAGGCTGTCTAGTCCTTTCACATCGATGTCGCAGGATTGTTGGCGTTTGGGATCGTGGGTATCGGTGCCTGGGGAAGCTTGGATGAGACGGATGGCGATGCTGTCTCGGGTGAGGTAAGCGTAGCCGTCCATTTGGGCGGTGACGGTGAAGCCGAGGCTCGTTTGGAAGAAGGTGATCGCACGGTCCAAATCGGCCACGGGGACGATGGGGGTGATCTGTTTCAGATGGGCCACAGGCTTGCCTCGAATGCTGCTGTCTATTCTAGGATTGGCGCGATCGCTACGATGGCTAAAATCCGATTCCTCAAGCCCTACCCCCCAGACTGAGATTCAACCGCTTTTGCAGGCACCATCTCTGCCGTTCCAATCGTCTCCTCCAAGGCTTCAATGACTACCTCAGAATCCTCCCCAAAGGGAGTGAAACCCTGGGCATTCACATCTGGCACTAGGCCCAACAACGGCAATGGCAACAGCGTTGTTAAATTGGTAATCAACACTAATTTCCACAGATTGACAAAATCCGTTTCTGTCACATGGAGTGCATGGGTCAATAACGCGCCAAATTCATGGGATAGCGACCCTGCGCAGTTCCAAATCGACATCAGCAAGGCAAAAAACGTCGCTTCAATCCCCCTCGGACAAAGCCGCGCCGCCAAAATTAGCACCGGCATCATCGACAGTTGCCCCGCTACCACTAGGACCAAGTTATCGCCCAGGCTAAACCACTCATCGCTAATTCCCCAAGCCCGATTGGTATGGGTTACCAGAATTAGCGAGGTCATACCCAGCACCGTCGAAATCAAAATCATCCAACCAAAGATGCGCCGAAACCGCGCCTCGCGGAAAAAACGCTGAAACAGCCAAACCCCAATCAGCATCGCCAGACTGCTCACCAGTCGCACCCGACCCAGAAACTCCGGCGGAAAGCCCAGCTCATTTGTACTGAAGAAGAAGAAGGCCGAATCTGCGCTGGGCGTTGCCTGCCAGATAAACAAAAACAGCATTGGCATCCAAATGGCTTTCTGGGCAATGGCCTTCTTTAGCAGGCCAATCTGAGACTTCACCTCACTCAAGCCAGGCCCCTGCAAAGAGCGCCCCTCAACGATTAGCCAAGCCACCCCCGTCACAATCAGCGGGAACGTCGCTGTAATTAAAAACAGCTCCCTTGTGGACATAAACTCCAGCAGCAAACCACCCAGATAGGCCGTAATCACCCCACCCACGGCACCGACGGCCCAGGTCAGAGATTGCAACGAGCCCGCAGCCTCATCCGCCTCATCTCTTGCCCGCTCCACCACAATGGAGTCTGCAATCACATCGCTGACTGCAATGGAAAGAGAGCTGAGGACGATCGCCACCGTAGCCTGCAGCGGCGTAGAAACCCACAGTCCCAGCGCGACCCAAACGCCACAGCCCAGCAATCCCGACAGCACCAGATAGGGCCGACGATGGTAACCGCCAATTGGTAATCCATCAGAGATAAAACCAAACAGCGGCTTCACCATCCAAGGAATTGCCGCCACTCCCATCAGCGCCGCCACTTCTGCTGGGCTCAAGCCCAGATCGTCTTTGAGGAAGAAGCTCACTGCCAGGCGAGAAATGCCTAGAATCCCCTGGACAAAGTAAATTGCGAGAATGGCAAAAAGCTCAGGAGTTGGCTCATTACCAAACAAAAAATTCTGTTTGAGGTACTGCTTAATGCGGTCTGTGCCACCGGGCGTCACCAGCATGGGCAACCTCTGTAACGAAAATGTAATAAACCCAGTATAGCGATCTCTTTCCAGTCGCTCCGCATCTCTAGGTACAGTTCGGGATTGCCAAGGAGAAAAGCACCTGATGGCCTTGCTCTGCCAATCCGGGAGCAACTTCCCAGAGATGCTGTCACAACGGAGATGCTATTTATGGCATTTCCCTGGCTGCCAAAGTCGCCTAAACTAACCCAGCAAAGGCGTTCCCTAGACGAGAAGCCCAGTTAAATTCGTCAGAAATCCTGCGTGGCTCCAGCCAAAAAGCTCAACCCAAGTTCAGCATTGTTACCGGGGGCTCAATCTGGGAACGCCCTGCATTATAAGGATCTGATGAATGGGGTCTCCACGGACCCATTCGACTCATTGCAGCGATTTTCACCCCAGACCTCATGTCTCAGCTCTGCATCGCCGCCATGGATGGGCACACTGACCGCGTACGAGAACTTCTCGCCAATGCCTCGCCTTCGCCCAGCGACAGCGCAGAAGCGCTAGTGCAAGCCGCTGTCAGAGGTCACTACTCCATTGTCGAAGCACTTCTTGAAGCTCAGGCCAATCCAAATCTTGTTTTGGCTCAGGGAGGAGCGCTGCACTGCGCCACGTTGAATAATCATTTGGATGTTGTGCGCTCATTGCTCCAGGGCAATGCCGCTGCGGATCTGCGAGACCATTGCACCTATGGCAGAGGTTGGACTGCGCTGATGTATGCGGCGTCTTTGGGACAGATGGCGATCGCACAATTATTGATTAGCCATGGAGCCGGGGTCAATGAGAGCGATCGCGATGGCCAAACCCCGCTCATTATCGCCGCCAATGCGGGCCACACCGCCATGGTGCTACTCCTGATCGAAGCCGGAGCCGACACCAATGGTCAGGACCACTACGGCAACACCGCTCTCAGCTACGCCCGCAATGCAAAAGCCGCCAGCGATGAGCTAGTCCTAGATCGCTTGCCGCAAGGGCGGGTTTAGAAGATTGCTCTAACCGCATCACATCAAATCTGTGTCTATCTGGGTGGGGGAGCCGATTACTCTTGCCGCATCTCCCAAAGTTGTAAGGGCGGGTTTAGAAGATTATTCTGACTGCATCCCCGACCTGTCTCTACAAAACCCGCCCTTGCCTTCAGCCTTCGCTCTGCGAAACGGCCTGTCTCTGCGATCGCACCGCGCAATCCATCACTGCCTGGACACACCACAAAATTGGCTTGGCATATGCCTATGGCAAGGGCAGGTTTTGGCGGGGGGTTGGAGGTTTGGCTCTTGATTTCCTGCTAAACCCGCCCCTACGTTGCGTGGATCTTGTGGTGATGGTGGGTGGGTTTTAAATTACGCCTTTGGAACTGGGAATTAACCCGGCTCGCCGCGCATCCACTTCCGTCGCCATGCGCATCGCTCGGGCAAAGGCCTTGAACGTCGCTTCAATAATGTGGTGGGAGTTGATGCCGTCCAGTTGACGGATATGCAGCGTCATCTGGCTATGGTTCACAATTGCCACAAAAAATTCCCGCACCAATTGAGTGTCATAGGTGCCCACGCGCTGGGTCGGGATCTCCAAGCCATAGCTGAGGTGGGGGCGTCCCGAGAAGTCCAAGGCAATTTGCACCAGGGCTTCATCCAGGGGAGCAACAAAATGGCCGAAGCGAGTAATGCCTTTGCGATTTCCCAGAGCTTCATGGAGCGCCATGCCTAAGGTAATTCCCACATCCTCATTGGTGTGGTGATCGTCAATCTCAATATCACCCGTTGCCTGCACATCCAGGTCAAACATCCCGTGGGACGAAATCTGGTGCAGCATGTGGTCCAAAAAAGGAATGCCTGTATTGGCATTGCATTGACCCGTGCCATCCAAATTAATGCTCACCGTCACATCAGTTTCGCCAGTCTTGCGGCTGATGGTGGAAGTCCGAGCTGTAGGGGAGGTAGGAATATTGAGGGGAGGACGATCTGTAGTGTGCATGACAAATTCCCGCGATAGCAATTTTATTGTTGAACCGTAGGGGCAGTCATGTTCGGTTCATGCCCATGCCCCTACGGAATTGATGGACCTACATCCCCATGATGTTGTATCCAGAGTCCACATAGGTCACCTGACCCGTGATTCCGCTAGACAGGTCGCTACATAGGAACGCAGCGGTGTTACCCACTTCCGTTTGAGTCACGGTGCGACGCAGAGGCGCAATCTCTTCAACATGGTGAATCATGTCCAGGATGCCGCCAATGGCCGAAGAAGCCAGTGTGCGGATAGGACCGGCAGAAATGGCATTGACGCGAATATTGTCGGGGCCGAGTTCAGCCGCCAGGTAGCGCACTTCCATCTCCAAGGCAGCCTTGGCCACGCCCATAACGTTGTAGTTGGGCACCACGCGCACACCGCCCAGATAAGTCATGGCGACGATCGCCCCCCCATCGGTCATCAGCGGCTTAGCACCGCGAGCCAGGTGAACCAAGGAGTAAGCGCTAATATCCAACGCCCGGCCGTAGCCACCACGAGTGGTGTTGGTGAAATCACCCGTCAGCTCATCCCGACCCGCAAAGGCCAGACAGTGAATCAAGATATCGACCTTGCCCCACTTCTCCTTCACCGCACCGAACAGCTCATCCATCTGGGCATCGTCCTGCACGTTACAAGGCAAGAACAGCGTCGGCTCCAGGGGAGCAGTCAACTTCTTGACCTTCTCTTCCGCCCGACCGCGATCGTCCGGGAGATAGGTCACGCCAATCTCAGCGCCCGCCGCATGGAGCTGCTGCGCAATGCCCCAAGCGATTGACTTATTGTTTGCAATGCCCGTTACCAGAGCTTTCTTGCCTTTTAAATCCAGCATGAGTATTCGTTAAGTTTCCTTGCCAGGCGCCTATACACCCGAAGCCGATGTAGATGCGGCAGCCTTGCGACATGCTGCTGCCAGTTCTTAATTCTAGAGCACCGCGAGCGACCTCAAACCCTCCAATAGGTGAAGGTCATGCTCCTCTCTAGGTATGGTCTAGCAAAGGCCTAGAGACGGCTTTGTAACCGATTTCCCCTGAAACCAAGGAGAAAAGCCTAGTTTTTAAGTCATGAATTGACCATAGTGAACATTTCGAGATTCTGACATAGCTATAAAATGTGCCCAGTGATGCAGTTTCTCTGGCCAGGTAATTGTTGCTTGGCTAGGAAAGCTTCACAGAGGCTTCTGTCTCTGGCCGCTCTTCATTTCAACTCTGCAACCTCGGGCTTCGAACACCTATGCTGGCAACCTCTGAGCAGCCACTGGCCAATCTATTTCGCGAAATTGCGGGCAGTGCTTTTCCTCCCTCGGTGGATACCTTTGAACGGGGGAAAACAATCTTCTTCCCTGGAGATCCAGCAGAACGGGTTTATTTCCTTCTCTCTGGTGCCGTTAAGCTCTCCAGAGTCTATGAATCGGGCGAAGAGATCACTGTTGCTCTCTTGAAAGAGAACAGTGTCTTCGGTGTGTTGTCCCTGGTCATGGGCCAGCGCTCGGACCGTTTCTATCATTCCGTTGCCTTCACCCAGGTAGAACTCCTCTCTGTGCCGATCGAGCAGGTGGAGAAAGCGCTGAAGGAAAAGCCAGACCTGGCTATGTTGATGCTCCAGGGCCTTTCCTCTCGCATTTTGCAAACCGAGATGATGATTGAAACCCTGGCCCACCGCGATATGGGCTCGCGCCTGGTTAGCTTTTTGCTCATTCTTTGCCGTGACTTTGGTGTGCCTAATCCTTCAGGCGGCGTCACGATTGACCTTAAGCTTTCCCACCAGGCGATCGCCGAAGCCATCGGCTCCACCCGCGTCACCATTACTCGTCTCTTGGGAGATCTACGCCAGGACACTCTGATCACCATCCACAAGAAAAAGATCACGGTGCATAATCCTGTAGCCCTCAGCCAACAGTTTGCCTAGGACGATGGCAATCCAGGATTTTGGGGATGACTGGGGCTAAACCCCTGAATTTTCTAGTCTCTAGGCTTTTCGTTCTTCCCTGAGCATCACAAACTCGCTAATAACGAGAGACCTTGCCAGGCTTGGGATGCTAGGGTTGTCAGGTCAGCCGGCTAGCCGTGCCATTATCGATTGTTGCATCACCATCCATGGCCGGGGTTACCCTTGTTCTTTCCATCCTCATACTCGGCGGTGTCATTGCGACCATCGGCGATCGCCTAGGCACCAAGATTGGCAAGGCGCGGCTCAGCCTATTTGGCATGCGGCCCAAGAAAACTGCCGTTGCTATTACGATCCTGACCGGCACCATTATTTCCTTCACGACCCTCGGGATTCTGTTCGCTACCAATAGTCAGCTTAGAACCGGGGTCTTTGAGCTGGACTCGATCCAGAAAAAGCTCCGCAAGGCGCGTCGAGAACTGGAAGAAACTCAAGCTGAGCGCCAGCGAATTGAGCAGGAGCGAGACCAGGCCCGCGAAGAGCAGGTCGCGGTTGAGGATCGCCTCAATCTCACTCGTGGCTCCCTCAAGCAATCCATAGATAGGCAGCAGGAAACCCAATCCCGCCTAGGTGAGGTTGCCCAGCGAGCAGAGGCTTTACGCAACGAGGCCCAGCGCCTTCAACAAGAGCAGCAAACGCTCATCGCCCAGCGAGATGCCGTCGCCCAACAAATTGCTCAGCGGAATAAAGACATCGCCCAGCGCGATCGCGATGTTGCCCAGCAAGAAACAGAGCTAAGGCGCCAGGAAAGCAAACTGAGCCGCCAAGACAGTCAGCTCAGCGAGCAAAACAGCCGCCTCAGCCAACAGGAGGAAGCCCTCTCTCGGCAAACCGCTGAAATCAGTGAGCGGGATGAGCAAATTGCAGCCCAGCGAGAAATAGTCGCCCAGGGGGAAACGCAGCTTAAAGAGCTAGAAAGAACCCAAACCTTTCTCGATAAGGCAATTCTTGATCGAGAGCGAGTCCTTCGCCTCTTAATCCAGGATCAGGTTCTCTTACGCGAGGGCAATGTTGCCCTGACCCGTAGGGAAGTTCTGGCGACTCGAGTGTTGAGGGTGCTAGTGCCCGAAGCCAGCCAACAGGCCATTAACCTGCTGCTCCAGGAAGCCAACAAGGAAGCTCTCGCAGCAATTCGTCCCGGCATTGAAGAAGAGATTCAAGTCATTCAAATCACCCAGGCTCAGGTAGAGCGCCTCAAGGAGCAACTCAATGACGGCCGGGAATATGTCGTGCGCATCCTCTCCGCACGCAACTATATTCAAGGCGAAGAACGGGTGCTGGTCTTCAGCGATGTGGTTCCCAACGAAGTGGTTTTCTCTGAAGGGCAGCTCTTAGCTTCCACTTCCGTCACCCTAGAGAGTGATGAAGATTTCCAACAGCTCCAAGATCGTATTGGTCTGCTGATTGAGTCCTCTCGTTTCCGTGCACGCCAGGCTGGTGTGGTATCTGAACGTACTGTAATCGGCGACGATCGCATCGGCACTCTCGTCCGTTTCTACGAGCAGCTCCAGGATTACGGCGGTACCCTAACGCTCCAATCCGTTACCTCAGCTCCGGCCTACACAGCGGGTCCGCTCCGCATCCATATTGTGGCCTCTCGTAATGGCTTAGAGATTCTGAGTACGGATTTTGAGGACAATTAGCGATGGACAGTTCTTCAGTCCCGTCCTTTGCCAATCCTCCTGTGATCATTGGTTTTGACCCTGGTCGAGACAAGTGCGGAGTGGCTGTACTAACCACAGCAGGGCAGGTGATTGAGCATCGGGTCGTTACTGCGGGTGAGGCGATCGCCTATTTAGCCTCGCTACAGCAGCGGTTTGACGTGCGGCGTCTGGTGGTGGGCGATCGCACCACCTCTAAAGAATGGCAAACCAAAATCAGTGATGGGCTCAATCCAGCACCACCTATGAGTCCTGTGGATGAGCATCGGACGACGCTACTGGCTCGCGATCGCTACTGGGAGATGTTTCCGCCCCGTGGAGTCCAACGCCTCTTTCCCGATGGGTTACGCCAGCCCCCTCGACCCATTGATGACATCGTGGCTATCTTGCTCGTAGAGCGCTACCTACAACGGCCTTCCCTTGGAGACTAGGCTAATTTTGTTGTGAGATGGAGCGGCACTTCTGACTTTTTATACGACTTGAATGCAGCAAGTTCTGTTATGCGGTCTTTCCAGACTTTCGTTTTCGTTAATCTTTTGTGGCTTCTCGTTTTTAATCGTGGTGGCATCAGTTCCATTGACGCTTCCACTCGGCTTTGGATGACCCATCTTTGGTGGAATGATGCGAGTGCAGTCTACTCTGAGCCCCATCTGACAATTGATATTGATGGCAAAACCATCATTCCCTATGACGTTGGTCAGCCCGCACTGATGCTACCTGCAGATTGGCTAGGTACTCAGCTGGCAGAAAAGTTAAGTAATGACTCTTACATTCAGCGGAACATTCGTGAAGCAGTTGTCAGTTATTTCTTCTTTCTGCCGATTAGTTTGGCTTGCGTTATCTCTGGATACTGGATGTTGCGGCTTTTAGATTTTGAAGCGCGAACCGCAGCACTTTCCAGCACAATTTGGTTGTTGGCGACGACTGTTCTGCAGTATTCAGTTGTTAATCAGCAAAATAATCAAGTTTTACTGTTTTTACTCTTGGGAATGTCGGGTTTGCTCGCAGCGCGGAAGTACAAGCGAGCATCCTATGCTATTTTGAGCGGTCTTAGTTTTGGGGCGGCGTCACTTGTTCGGATTAGTTCACTGGCTTATGCCAGTATTGGCTTCCTTCTCTGTCTAGTCTCTTCATTGCCTACCTTGCGGCAATCTACGCGAAATGACTCGAACAAAATAGATGAGGGAGAATTAAGGTCTGGGAAAGGCGTCAAGAAAGTCCTCTGGTCTTGGCTGTTGGGCTTTCTACCTTTTCTAGTTCTGGATCGTTGGCTTTCAGCAATGCGCTTTGGAGATTGGACCATAACCAGTATTGCTGTTCACTGGCAAGCTCTCCAGCCATCTCTCCAGCCCGTTCAGGAAATTACGACAGAGATTTTAACTAGAGAAGTTGAGACTATTTCTTTCTTGAAAATGCTATTAATGCCTTCTCATTTCTCTGGAATCTGGGGGCCATTATTCTCGCTTGAAAAGAGTATTTTTATTTATGATGCTTTACTGCTTCCTGGCATCCTATTACTAATTTTTAAATGGGGTGAGCTTTCCACTTTGTTTAGAGTAACTATCTTGACGATTGTGGGTATGTTTCTAGTCAATCTAGGGATGTATAGCAACTTTGAATCCTGGGGAGGAGACGCGTCTTGGGGAGCGCGCTACCATGTGACAGCTATCCATCTTTTATTGCTGCCTTTGATCGCGCTGATGGTTAGAACAGCTTTCTTTCAAGATAGAGATAGTCCCAGAGTCAATCTGACTCGGCGCATCTATATTTGTCTATTTACTATTGCGATCGCGCTTCAAATTGCAGCTATTTCACTGCCCTATACGCTAGAAATAGCTCAGGAAGAGGCTAAGACAGGCTCTTCCTTTCGTCTTGGGCAACGCCTGGAAAATATTGTCATTTTATTGTTGCCTGACAACACTGATGGGTTACCAGCTTCAGTTCACAATAAGTCCGACTTTCATCTAGACCGAAACTTATGGTCGTGGATGCCATATGGCTACGATCAAAAATTGCCTCAGGACTCCCCTCTCCGCCGGTTCCTACCCATCATATTTTCAGTTTGGTTTAGTTTACTGTTCCTAGCCATTGACATCAGCAGACGCTTTTTGAAGCAGCTCAAGGCTTGAGGCAGGCTAGCTTCAGCTTTCGCTTCACTGGGACTGTATATGTTCCGTTCCGTGGCTGACTATTTCTTGACCTTTGAGCATTCTGTAGGCATGACAAGCTTGAGAAGATGCCTTGCTGATTGTCCAAGCATCCTCCCAATCTAAAAGCTACTGCGAATGGTGAAGCTGTAGTCTCCACCGGGCTCCAGCTGATAATCCTTCTGTACCAAAAATCGATTCAGCGGATCCTTAATCAAGGTCCGCCCTAGGGAGGGCTCTACCACCAACTCTCCCTTTAAAAAATGCCAGCGGAAGTTCCAGCGGAAGCGGCTCGCCTCCACTTCGCCTTCGAGTAGACCTTGCTCCCAACTCTGTAAATAGACACGTACATGGGCCGTTGTCGTTGGCAACCTAGACATGGGCCGAGAATAAAACAGGACTTAATATTCCTTAACCTGGCACGGCTTCTCGATTGTTGTAAAGGCTCATCGCTTTTTCCATACCTTGGCGGAGCCCTAATTCGATCGCCTCCATGGTCAATTGCAGGACCTCATCCATCACCTTTTGCTCCGCCGCAGAGAATTTGCCGAGGACGTGAGACACCGTAGAATCGCGACCGCCACCAGGCAAGCGGGGGGCTCCGATGCCGATACGCAGCCGAGGGAAATCTTGGGTGCCCAGGTGGGAAATCGTCGATTTAACGCCGTTGTGTCCCCCCGCAGAGCCTGAGAGGCGCAGTCGTAGTCGGCCTGTGGGTAGGTCCATGTCGTCATAAACCAGCAGGACAGCTTCTGGGGGAATCTTGTACCAGTCGATTACTGCTCGAATGGACTGTCCCGAGAGGTTCATAAAGGTGGTGGGCTTGAGGAGGCGCAGTTTGTCCTGGCTCAGACGCGGCACCATGGTCTCGCCAAACTCGCCCTTGAACTTTTTGTTATCGGACAGGGAGGTCATCCAGCGCTTGCTGAGGGCATCCACTGCGTCGAAGCCGATGTTGTGGCGGGTGTTGTTGTACTTTGCCCCAGGATTGCCCAGGCCAACGATGAGCTGAGGTTTCACTGGCGGAGGTTTGGGTGCCGCTTTCTTGACTGCTTTTGCTGCTTTCTTCTTCGCTGTATTGGGATTTGAGGCATCCTGAGCCGCAGTCTCCGTAGCGGTGGATTGGGGCTCAGCGTTGGGGTCGGGCATGGGGCGAGGCGGTGTCATCAGGAACGGGGGAGCATCGGAAAGGGCAAATCTGGGCCAGGGGAGCGCAGTTACCCTGGCAAACGAGATTGCTATAAACAAGCGTAGGGACATGACCTGTGCGATACAAGCCATATCCCTACGAGCAGTCAAGCTTTTGTGGCGCTGACAGGTTGCTGCTTAAGCTTCGACTTCAGTGCTGGCAGCGGTTTCTTCCCCAGCCACTTCAGCCGCTTCTGTTGCGTCTTCAGAGTTGGCCGCCTTGGCAGGTTCAATCTTGGCCTTGGGCTTCTCTTCTAGAGTCGCTTCCATCGCCGTTGTGACGGTCTTCTCGACGGCTTTAGCTTCCTTCTCGAATTCCTCTTGGAATTCGCGGGAGGCATCCTGGAAGCTGCGCAGGGTTTTACCAAAGGTGCGGCCAATTTCTGGCAGTTTCTTGGGACCAAAGATTAGAAGGGCAACCACGAAGATGATGGCCATCTCCGGCAAGCCAATGCCAAACACATTCATGGGGTTGTCTCCAAACGAAAAGTCAGGCCCAGGGAAGCCCTAACGCTAGAACGTGGGGAGCCTTTTAGGCCGAGCTTTTCCATAATGCAATAAAAGCTGACGCTGGGGGGATACGGTCGTTACGAACTGTCCTATTCGTTCTTGGCTTATGCCTATTGCTGTTTCTGAGGAGGCGAGTGGAGAGACTCTGTCACTCTTCCATAGCGTTCTCGCTAAGACAAAAGCCGAACTCAGCAATCGCTAAGCTCGGCTTTCTAATTCTTGAGAAGCTAACAAAATTGCTTCACTTCAGGCTTGGCTGCGATTAGCCGCCCAGGCCAATCCAATCTACGTCGAAGCTTTCGAGTAGCAAGGAGGAGTTGTAAATCTGGAGAATGATCAACAGAAATACGAAGAACAGCAGCATGAAGACACCCATCAGAGGCGTGGTTCCCCAGCCGGGAGCAACCTTACCGTACTCCGAATTGAGGGGGCGCAAGATATCTCCGAGTCCAGTTTTTTTAACCATGGCTTGCCTACAGCTGTATAAGTAGTCGCTAAGACGGAATATTAAATCGATCCTGTCTTTAATTATCATACAGCTCCTGGGCTTTGCCAAATAGGATTGGTGGTGTTTGGGGCGATCGCTGCAAGGGAGCCGCTCGAAATTAGGCTCGGTTGCGCTGTCTCAGAAAATGAGAATTTCGAAAAACACGGTAACCATTCGTTACAATTGATTTATTAACCTTCAAACCCCAGATTGCAATGGATACTCCTGCACTGTCGTTTGCGATCGCCATTGGTGCTGCGGTCGTTGCTATGACTGGTTTTGCGGTCTACACCTCGTTTGGTCCTCCGGCTAAGCAGTTGGCTGATCCTTTTGATGACCATGATGATTAATTAGGGCTTGGGTTTTGGCCCAGGTTTCGACCTTTTCGTTCGAATGGCCCAGGTCGCTGAGATTGCTCGGCGACCTGGGCTTTTTGCTTTGGGCTGGCTGGCTCGTTGAAGATCAAGCGACAAATCCCCAAAGCCGCAAATCCTTGGGGACCAGTCCCCAAACCCCAGCCATAGGGACGAGGCGCGTCCCTCATGGGTCACCCTCCGCAAGAATTGGGTTGCTTCAGTTCAGTTCAGTTCCATTTGGCGTTTAACCAACTCTTAGGCCGCAGAGACAGTTATTCAGCCCTGGTAGGGGCCGGGGTCCCCGACCCTTTCGAAGGTATTGTGGAACGCTTACGATTCGATTTCAACGGTGACGATTTCGAAGGGACGTACCGTTTCGCTGGGTTGGTCGCCTTCTAATTTCCGCTCTAACCCATCCGTTCGTGGTCCCCATTTCAGGCTTAGGTGACTGCTCAAATTAGCCTGGGCAGGCTGCCCCAAGGATTCGTAGCTGTGAAGAATCCAGCGTTGGGGATTCACTTCAGATTGCTTGAGTGCGGTAAGAACTAGGCCAGAGTCTCCAAGGGATAGCAGTTCGCCAGTGGGCGCTAGCTCAGCATCAGGCGTTGGCTGAGCAGGGATGAGGCTTAGGGGATGCTGGAGTTCGTAGCCATGGCGGACGTTTTGACCGGTTGCCCAGTTGCCGCTGTGGGCGTGGAGGGCATAGGTGAAGCGTTGGAGGCCGCGATCGCATCCCGGATCAGGCCAGTTAGAAGCCCGCAGCAACGTCAGCCTGATCTGGCTCGGCCCCGCATCATAGCCATACTTGCAGTCATTCAAGACCGCCACACCCCAAGGATTCTCCTCCGTCTCTAGCGTGCTTAAATCCGCCCAACGCAAAGCAGGAACCTCCCACTGAGCTTTCTCCGCCTCTGTTTGGGGTTTCGTCGTCCTACTGATCACGCCATGGGGCACTTCCGTTATGAGCTCATCAGCCTCCAGCGCTAGCGGAAACGCAGCCTTGAGCAAAACATAATCCTCCTGCCAGTCAATCTCTGTCTCGATGCGAAGTAGTGGAGAGCCTGCCTGCAAGACATAGTCCTGGCGACAAACCGAATTGCTAATCCGCCGCTTCACTCGTAACCGCCATTCCAGCGGCCCCTGGGCAACCCAGTCGAGGCTAATTAACTCACTATCTGCCAGCCGGTGCTGCTCATACTCCGGGTCAATATTCCAAGCATCCCAATACTGGCCCTTGTCTTGAAACGCCTGAAGCTGATTCCCTGGCCCACTCAGGATGTCGCGCTCCAAGGCTTTGCTATAAACCTGCGCCAAATCCCCCGTCTTACCATCCACCTCAATGCGCAAACACTCATTCTCCAAAACGAACTCGGGTTCCCCCTCTCTTTTAGGAGAGGGGGCTAGGGGGTGAGGTCCGCCTTCACCCAGCCAAACCACTCCATACCCAACCCCAGCCACCACCGGAGTCTTCACCAAACAGTTGCCATCAGCTCCCTGCTGAGTCGCCAAAACCTCACCCTGGCTATCCCAAACCTGCCAATCCCCAGCAACCGGCAGCTCCACCACCGCCGATCGCCCCCAATTCAAGCTATTGAAAACCACATAGGGAATCGCATCAGGTTGGGGCGGTTCAGGCAAAGCAATCGCTGAGGCGATTGCCTGCAAAGCCTGCTGACGAATCTCGCCCCCCTCCTTCAAAACAATGTCCCAATCGCGATCGGCATCCTCAAACACCTCCGGAATCGAAGACCCCGGCAAAATGTCATGGAACTGGTTAAACAAAACCTTCTTCCACAGCGCCTCAACTTCAGTCTTGGGATAATCCGCACCAGTTGCCAAAGTTGCCAAGCTAGACCACAGCTCCGCCTCATACAGCAGCGCTTCGCTCTCCCGGTTGTAGCGCTTTTGATCTGCATGGGAGGTGTAGCAACCGCGATGGTATTCCAGATACAAATCCTGGTCCCAGCGAGGCAGGTCAGCTGCTTCAGTTCGAGCAACGACATCATCTAAATAGCCATGGACCGTCGCGAAATCCATCTGAGGGAAAAACGGCGACTTCTGCCAGCGCTCCGCTGTCTCCAGCATTTCCCGCGTGGGACCGCCGCCATGGTCGCCCACGCCAGGCACCCACAAAGATCGCTGCTCTCCCGTCGCCGCCTCCCAGGCACAGGCATATTCCGCCATCTGCACGGGCGCAATCTGAGTACCGATGCGGGCGGACATATAGCTGGTGATTTCCGTGCCATCGGGCGATCGCCAGTTAAACAACTGATGGGGAAACTGCGTCGTGTCATTCCACAACAGCTTCTCCGTCACAAAGTAATCCACCCCAGCCTGCTTCAAGATCTGCGGAAACTGGTTACAAAAGCCAAAGCTATCGGGCAACCAAGCCACGCGATTCCTAAATCCCAGTTCTTGCTCTACATACAGTTGGCCATAAAGCATCTGCCGCACCAGAGACTCCCCGCTGGGCAAGATACAATCCGGCTCAATCCAAGGGCCAGCAATGATTTCCCAACGGCCATCGGCCACGGCCTGCTTAATCCGTTCAAATAGCTCTGGTCGATGCTCCTGAATCCAGGCATAGAGCGCCGGGCTGGAATGGCCAAAGGTCAATTCAGGAAATTCAGCCTGCAATTTCAGGGCAGATTCAAAGGTATGCTCCGCTGCTTCCCAGGTTTCCGCCACGGGCCAGAGCCAGGCCATATCGAGGTGGGCATGGCCGAGGAGATCAATGCGGCGCTGCTTGATTGAAGAGGCTAGGGACAGAAGTTTTTGCCGAACTGCTCCTAACTCAGTAACGATCGCTGAGTTATTGCTTTGACCATCTGCGATCGCTCCCAAACCTGCCAATGCAGCCTCAAATTCACGAAGCTTGGCGGGCTCAAATTGCTGAAGGTAGCGACCCAAAACCATCAGCTCATCAGCAACAAAGCCTGGCTCGGGACAGGTCTGTTTAGGTAAACCAATAGCTTCAAAGCGTAGCTTGGTGAGGACTAGGGCACCTTGATCGTGGCCAGGGCTGGTCAAACGAATTGCGAGTTCAAAGATCTGCCCCGGTTTAGCATCGGACGACAGCCGAAACTTCGTCACGCAATCGAATAGATCACCTTCTTGAACCAACTCGCCATTTACAAAAATCTGAGCGCTATCGGCCCACCAAGTCAGGTCCAGACGAATTTGGTGCCCCGCTACGGCATAGCCCTGCAACTGCTCCGGCACAACGAAGCGCTGCCCCAGCCACACCACCTGTTTGCCAGCATCCCAAGCAATATGGGCGCGATCGTTGAGTGCCACAGCCTCCCAGGTTGCCTGGACCTCACCCTCCAAAGCTTCAGCTAGGGGCAAGTCCCCGTGATTGATACGCCATGCTGATTGCAAATCTACTTGGCTAAGCGATCGCAAGCGCTCCAAAACGTCCTGGTGGGGCAAAGCATGAAGGTCAGCAACAGGGGCCATGGCAAATTACGCAAGCAGGGACGAGTTAACAAAGAACAGAGATTGAATTCAGTAAGGTAGATACCGCATATCCTCTATTTTTCTACGCAATTCGGACTAAGCGAGACTGCAAAGTGAGTTCAGGGGCAGTTAGGGCGTTAGAATCCTTGCAACGCTAAGCAGTGCGTTGTTACAGGTCGCAACATAACGGGTCGAATCATACTCTCCCACGGCAAGTCGCGATCGCGATGCAAGGCTTTTTCAGGAATTGCAATGCCGGGCTCTTCGTGAGCCACAGCGCTGTTTCCCCACTGCCCCTTTCTCTCCGCGCCACTTCACCCGCTCCCCTTAACTTGTAAGGCCCATGGCAGCATCAGGACGTTACAAAAGCCGTCTGCTCAACTACCTCGTTGAGCAATCCCAAAAGCTGGGCGAACAAGCTGGCCATCGACTTCGTCAGGCCCGCACAGGTGTGGTTTGGGGTGCACAAATTTTAATCTATCCCCTCTACGTTGCCTTCCAAAGCAGCCGCGTCGTGGGTCGGCGGCTGAGCCAAGGGGGGCCTATGCCAGGACGGCAGGCACGCCTCACCCCACCCCGCGCTGACGATGTCATCACCTCTGTGCTTCAGCTGGCTCGTAATCTGGCAGATGAAGGTGCAATTACCATCAGCTCCGACCATAGCCAGGTCGAGCAGGGCCAACTTCAAACCGTTGGGGTCATTGCTGGAAAGATTTCAGCCCCAGCGACCCAGCCGCAAGAAATTTCCCTAGGAGCTCCCTTCCCCGGCACAGCTAGCGGCGTCAATGTCGCTCTTGCTCCGAGTCCCGCCAAAGCCTCGCTCAAATCTGCCAGCCCGGATGGGGCAGACATCATCCTCGGTGGCGTCGATATTCGTGCTGTGGCCAGTGAGCTAGGTAATCGTGCCTTGGTCCTGGTGGATAACAGCAATCGCGCTGTGCCCCTGGAATCGGAACAGCAGTGGAGACTACAACAAAACATTGTTCAACAGGTCGCAGACTTTAACTATCGTCGTCAGCGCTACAGTCAGCAGTTGGCTCTGGTAGAGGCAGGCGATCGCCCCTTGCCCCTGCCCCAACCCAGAACCAAGCAGTTCTCAGGTGTCCGTTGGATGGCTCACCTCATGGGCTGGATGCAAACCGGTGACTTAGCCCAATCCACCAATCTGTTCAAAGAATCCCAGCTGGCCAACCAACTAGCTGCCCAAGTTGCTGCCCCCCCCTTCCTTTACTGGGACCCTGAACCGGGCCAAAGACTCACCCGCGAGACCCTTGCCCAGTTAGATACTCCCCTGGCAGGCCTAGAACAGCGCTACATTCAGCGCGATGAACGGGATGATGCCGCCACTAAGGCTCTCCGCTTCACCGCAAAACTCTTTGGTCTCGAAGAAACGGCTGATCAATGGCTCAGGGCCTCCGCAGCCAGCAAAGCTGCTGAGAAGGGGGCTGATCCCCAGAATACCAACGCGCCATCGCCGGGACATGCGGCTGACACCATGCCTACCCCAATCTCTAACCCAATGCCTAGCGGTTCAATGCCTGGAACCGTTCCTGCTGCCTGGACCAGTGCTGATCCCTGGGGGGACTACAAGGGACAGTTGCCTGGTCAGGCTCCCCAAGGCCTTGAGCCATTACCACCCTCAGCAGAGCAGAATTCATCAGCCGATCAAGGCAATCTTCTCCCTGGGAGTCTGCACCCTCAACTGCAAAATCCCCCATCCACACATCCCCAGGGCTGGTTCAGCGGGCTCCTCAACCCCGGCAGCAATGGTTCAGCAGCAGTGAATCCAGCCGCTGCGACTCCGTCGTCCCATGGCGATGAACCGAAAGGCTGGCAGCGACTCACCACGCGTTTTGGTGGCTTGCTGAGAACTCTAAAACAGCCTGCCGGTCCCATTGCCCCCCTTAAGCCCCAAGGCTCCCAGCCCGTCACGCCGCCTGCGGCTGCACCGACCAATGACAACATCGGCCTCGGCCAAGCGGCTGGGAACCGAGCTAATGTGCCGGGATCTTCTAACAATAGCGATGCTCCCCAGGGCAACTTGGCCCAAGCGAGTTTAAGTGATCCCCAAATTGAAGCGGCTTGGCAGAAGCGCGTGGCCAAGGCTAAGGCTGGAGGGCTAAAGTCAAAAAACGTAACATTGACAGCTCCGGCAGAGGGAGCCCAGTCTGTAGCCTCTGCTCCCGGAACACAGGGCACTGAAAATCCGGCTGAATCCGCCGACCCCAATGCTCTTCAAACGACCGAAAATTCGGTCACCTACGAGTCTCCTTACATCGAGACCACTGCCCAATTTAATGGCTATGAAAGGCATCCCCTGGAGGTCGTACTCGACCAATTAGATCGAATTTTGCTCTGGATCGAGGAGCTGGGACTCAGGCTTTGGCGATGGCTAACGAATGCCGGGGAGCAATGACTGAAGCCAGGCGCATAAAGTCCGGTACTATTAAGAAACTAATCTGTGCTTTGGCAGACGCTAACGAACAGCGCCTGGATTTTTTGGAGATTTTAATATGCTGGCTCTAAAGGTCACTGTTTATGCGACGGTCGGTTTCTTTGTGCTTCTGTTCATTTTTGGCTTCCTTTCAAGCGATCCCTCTCGTACTCCTAACCGTAAGGACCTAGAGGAATAAGCGTCTGAACAGAGGACATTAACGGCCGCAATTTCCAGGAGAGCTTGCCTTTTGCAATTGGTCTCCTTGTTATTTCAGCAGAAGCCTTTGTTCGTTATGTTCTCAAAGGGTGGGTGCAGTTGCATCCACCTTTTTTTATGCAGAATTAGCACTCCCGCCAATGTTTCTGCGACGGTCGGTTGATTGGGCTAATGCGGCTATAGGCCATTGTGACAAAAGCTTCTTTGCTCGATTCCTTGGGTGATCTCTAGGGAGGTCAGTATGGGGGTAATGAAATATATTCAGTTAAGCGATTTCGCTTTTCCAGTGGCTCGTTCTTCTCGATTCCTAAGACTTGTCTCCATGGCACACCCCGCTCTCCCTCCCCAGCCTGCTCCTCAAGCCTTAGCCACGGTCGTAGATGCTGGGTCCATGGCGAAGCAAGCTTCCTATACAAATGCTCTGTTTGAGATAGTGCGAAGCTCAGTTGAGGATCCCGTTTTGCTGGAGACCTCTAAAGCGAAAGTTGCGATCGCCGATGAGACGCTGGACTGGAGTCCAAACAATCTCATTTTGCCTAATCAGATTTTTAGGGCTGAGTCTTTAACGACTAACTCTTTCACAGCTAGCAATTGGCAGCTTGCCCAAGAAGCAGAAGCTGTCCCCAGTCTGGAGCCGTCTAGTAGCCCAGCCAATGCAGAAGAGCTTGCTCCCCTGTTGGAATCCACAGATTTATCTCCGGCTTCTTCGGAGTTTGGCCAATCTACAACTTTCTCTGAACAGCCCATTTTCGGTTCTCCCAGCATCACGGAGCCTCTGATTGACTTTGATGCACTGCCCACTCGTGAGCAAAATGTCATTCCCATTGCTCCCGCTCTACCCAGCGAACTGATTGATGAGAGGTTGTCCACCCCAGCTGCTGCAGAAGGTGAGAAAACCCCAGCTTCATCTAATAATGCAGCTGGCTCAACAAGCGATGCCCCCCCAGAAACGGCACCCGCTGTTGCGCCAGACCTCACTGGCATCATTGAGCTACAGGCTGATAGCCAAATCTTTGACCAGCAGCGCCAAGTGATTAGCGCCGAAGGCGATGTGCTGATGCGCTTCCAGAGCGGCGTGCTCAGCGCTGATCGCCTCCAAATCAACCTGCTCAGTCGGGTCGTGGTTGCCGATGGCAACGCGGCTTTTGTTAGAGGGCAACAGCGCCTGCAGGGTGAACGCATTGAATACAACATTACCCAGGACAGTGGACGCGTTGCCCAAGCGTCCGGTGAGGTGTTCACACCCTCCAGCGGTACAGACTTTTTGCCGCCTGGACCGGCTAATCCAACCTTGCCTAACGCCCCTGTGAGCGATCGCCTCACCCAGGCCCAACCCCTCACCAATGTTTCGAATCCGGGCCAAATTACCATCACTACGGGCTTCAGCACCAACTTTGAAACCCAGGATGTGGATGATGAAACCGACAGTCCCGCCGATGTCATCCAAATCCCCATCAGCATCAGCGCTTTTCGCCAAGAGGGCACGATCAATCGCTGGCGCTTTGAGAGCGATGAGCTGGCGCTAGTCCCCGGTGGTTTTGATGCCACAGACGTTCGCCTCACCAATGATCCCTTTTCGCCACCGCAGTTTGAAATCCGGGCCAAGAAGATTGAAGTGAGATCGGTCAGTCCCCTCGTGGACGAAATTCTGGCGACGAAGCCCCGCTATGTTTTCGAGGACAAGGTTTCCATTCCGACCTTTAAGCGACGTTTGCTCCTAGATCGTCGTCCTCGGGATCCAGGATTGGTGACCTTTGGCTTCGATTCTCGCGATCGCGGGGGGCTCTTCTTCGAGCGTAGCTTTGAGCCTATTTCCACCGAGAAATTTCGCTTTAACGTAACACCCCAGTTCTATCTCCAACGCAGCCTCTTTGACAGTGACGGTCTGCTCGATCTGGCCAACTTTGGTGTTAGGGCAGGAGTCGAAGCCAAGATCACTCCCAATACGCTCCTCACAGGCTCTGCTCGATTTGACACCCTGGAGCCCAATGACCTGGGCGACAATACTCGGGGCAGGGTCAATCTGCAACAGGGGCTGCCGCTGGGCCACACCCTCGACCTCAACTATGGCTACCGTAACCGTGTGTACAACGGGTCTCTCGGCTTCCGCACCGTGAGGCAAAACTACGGCGCTGTGGTGCGATCGCCGAATATCCCCATTGGCAATACCGGCATTGTTGTCAACTACCAGGGGGGCCTCCAGCGCATTACCGCTGACACCGACCGCGCTGATCTCCTAGAGCCGATTCGGGATAACAATCGCGTAACTCTCACCCGCTACCAGGTGGGAGCCTCAGCTAGCCGAGGCTTCTCCCTCTGGCGTGGCAAGGCCTTGCCTGCCACCGCAGAAGAGGGACTGCGCTTTAGCCCTGTGCCAGTGACACCCAATGCTAATTTCTCTATCAGCCTTACTGGCCTTTACAGCGGTTATAGCAATGGCGATAGCCAAGACTCCATCACCACTACCTTGGGCTTTAACGGACAAGTGGGTCACTTCTCCAAAGACTGGCTTGATTACACCGGCTGGAACCTGACCTATAGCCAGGCGCTGCGAGGAGACGAGTCTCCCTTTACCTTTGACCGAGTGGAAGACACTCGTGTTCTTTCCTTTGGCCTTCGTCAGCAGCTCTATGGACCCATTCGCGTCGGTCTCCAATCCAGTATCAGCTTGCAAACAGGCGAACGCTTCAGCACGGACTATCTGCTGGAATACAGTCGCCGTGCCTATGGCGTGGAACTACGCTATAACCCTGTGCTGGAGCTGGGCTCGGTAACGCTCCGCATCAGCGACTTTAATTGGCTGGGGGGCACAGATCCGTTCAGTGAACTTAAGACTGGCGTTCAGCAATAGAGCGTTTCCGCTCCTGTCGCACTTTTGCCTAGCCCTTTCCCCACCATTGGTGCTCAAGGCTTATGAGCTAGCCGCTGATGCAAACCTGGGTTGAGGTCCTTGCGTCGCGTTAAGCGGGGGGGAAAAACAGCACGGGATGCCAGGATTGGCGGAGAACTTGAGCGCCGAAGCTGGGCACTGACCAGTCTAAGAGGCGATTTGTTTTGCGATCAGAAATGGCGATCGCGCTAATATCCTCATCCGTCGCAGCAGTCATGATTTGATCCATCAGTGCCCCTCGCCGAACCTGGGTCGTCACGCTGAGGCCAACACCTTCCAAATCAGCCTTGGCTTTTGCCAGCGTGGCTTCTGCCTTTTCCTCTTGGTTCGCTTTAGGGAAACGCCCCCCCGCTTCAATCACCCAAATGAGAACACAGTTTTTGAGACAGTTATTAGGATTGTTCGTGACCTGTTGCTTGATTTCATCTAAGAGATGATTGGCGGAGTCACTGCCGTCGTAGGGAATCAGGTAACTGGCAAATAGATTCTCACAGCGCAACTTTAGCTCTTGCACCATATAGGTAGAGACCACCGGGGGACGCATGATCAAGAGGGGACGCTTGAGCTGGTGAGCCAGGGCAGAAGAGGTGCTACCAAACATCTTCTGGGTTAGGAGACTGCGGATGGGGGCTCCCAACAGCACCAGCTCGGAGTCGTACTTTTTCACCATGTTGATGATGGCTTCTTTGGGACCGCCGGAGTCCACTTCTACAGCTACTTCGATGCCTGGGATTTGGGTGGCGATCGCCGGAGCCAAAATATCCTTGGCTCGCTGAACAGCCGCTTGGTCTTCCTTTGGAATCTCGCAATCATCATCCAGGGGAGCACTGTGCAAAAACGTCACCTGCTTAACCCCAGCGGTGGCGAGCTGGGGAATGAAGTTGACCAAGCGATTGATGCCGTCGCCTAGGTCCGTGCAGATCAAAATCCGTTGGAACATAGCTTCACAGGGGCTGGATAGATGAATCGTGAGTGAGCTCTAAAGCTCGGTCCAAGGTTGCGATATTGACGCATTGGAGCCGAATCTGAGGAACAGAATGCCAAATAAAAAGCGCACCCTAGAACTCCATAGCTCTATTGTGCGCTTTTACCATTCAATTTGTAAGTCTATCGACTAGACGAGTCTCACCCGCGAGGTAGGTGGTATTCGCTTAAGCAGCCTTGGAACGACGCTCATAGGCTGGAACACTTTCGTAATAGTTCTCGGGATGATACAGGTGGCAGCGCTCTGCAATCTCTTTCATCATGGCGAAGTTGAATTCGCGCTCAATCAAGTGGGGACCCCAGTTTTCCTGAAGACTGGCATGGGCTTGGCGCAGCTTGTAGGAAGGGATGCCGGTGCTTACATGGTGGGGGATATGGACGTTAATGTCGTGGCAGAGAAACTCAACCCAGGCAGGGTACTTGCAGTGGACGGTGCCAGCGAGCTGGGATTCTGCTTCGTGCCATTCAGCTGCGGGACGGTAAGGGATGTCAGGAGCGGTGTGGTGAACGATGGTGAAGGTGCTCATCCAGAAGTGGTAGCCCACCCAAGGCATGAACCAAAACTTGAAGACGCCCCAAGCACCCAGGGTCGCAAACATGATAGGGAAGGCGATCGCCATGGTCACGAGGACCAACAGGGCTGAAAAGCGCACCTGCTCAAGCTGCTTGCCTTGAAACTGCTTCCAGTTGAAGTGACGGCTCAGTTGATGACCGATGGACCCAATCCACCAGAACCAACCGCGCACCTGATGGTAGCCCCACTGCAAGGCCTTGGGAGTTACGTCGTAGGTCTCCGTCAGCATGGGAGTCCAGGCATTGTCTTCCTCAAGCTTATTGGTGTGCTTGTGGTGATGATTGTGGAGAATGCGCCAGGCGTGGAAAGGGTAAATCAACGGCAGGAAAGCAATGTGACCCACCCAGTTGTTGACCTTCGTACTTTTGAAGAAGGAGCGGTGACCGCAATCATGACCCACCACAAAAAAGCCAGTGAGAGCCGTACCAGTCAAGAACCAAGCAAAAGGTAGCAGATACCAGGGACAAAGTGCTAGCAGCGCATAGGAAGCTACGACACTGACAATGCTGATTGCAATCATGGTGATTGCCTTGCCGTGGTCCTTCTCAAAGACTTCCGGTGGGAGCGACTGAATGACAGTCCGCAATTTCAAATTTGGATCAAGGGGAGGAGCGATCGGTTTTGGAAACGCTTGGGAAACGCGGGGCTCTACCGGAAGCGAAGTAGTCATGCAGTTCCTGTCCTGGTCGGCAATTCTGAAAATTGTTACAGATCACGAAGTAACATTTCAAAACCTTCGGATCGTAACATAACTTCCTAGTCTCCCTTGGGAGACGATCGGCTCTAAGCCTTTGAGAGCTTCAACTTCATAGATATTTCTGACGCCAAATTGAGAAATGAGTAATTGATCGTAGAATTCTTGCGTTTCCCGATTAGCTCAGCTAAATACGACGAGGATCACAAGCAAAGGGAATGTAGCCTGTAATACTCCTTTAGTCTCCTAAGAGGAATATCGCTTGATTCTCCTAGGATTGCTGTCCCAGCGATGATTGAAATGGGTCTATCTCTGTTCGCTCAGTACCATATTCGACAGCTATTGCATGCATATCGCGATCGCTTGCGCCTCGTAGCGGCTCCTGGCCGCGCGCTATCTGCGAGTGAAGATGCCGATCTCAATGCCGTTGTAGAAGGCCTTTATCTAGAAGACGCAGAAATTGAGCGAGTGTTCCGGCAGCTTAATACCTACGCAACTATCCACTCTGGATTCAGCCCGGCCTCCCCAAGAGCTTTGCTTTCGGCAAACTCCAGCTCAAGGAGAGAGCTAGAAGCTAAAATTCTGCGGCTTTTGGGCTTAGAACTTATGCCCTTGGCTGTGACTGCTTAGAAGCCAGCCATTTGAAATCAGACCATTGGGCTGAAAATGCTAGAGCTGGACTGTTGCCGACCGTGCAACCAAGTCTCAATAAAAAAGGAGCAACGCCCATGCTGGCGTTGCTCCTTTTTTATTGGTCCTAATCACTCGATCTACCAGTCAAAAGTCGATTCGGCTGGGAGAATTGAGTTCTAGATATTGGGCAATTTCACTTTCGTCGCCAGGCCTAACTTTTGTAAAAAGCTAATGGTCATCCAGGTGACATCAACTTCCCACCACTGCAAGCCGTGACGAGCAGAGTACTGGAAGGCATGGTGGTTGTTGTGCCAGCCTTCGCCGTAGGTGAGTAGTGCGACCCACCAACAGTTACGGGAGTTATCGCCGGACTCATGGGTGCGATAGCCAAACTTATGGGTAGCGCTGTTCACGAACCAAGTGCAGTGGTAAACCGCCACCAGCCGTACAAAAATGCCCCAGATTACGAAGGACCAACCGCCCATGGAAAACAAGGCAACACCCAGCAGGATTTGCAGGGGTAGGAAGAAGCGATCAAAGAAGAGATACACCGGATCGTTAGCAATGTCCTTGGTGTAACGCTCAAGCTGTTGCTTTGCAGGAATGTCGTAGCACATCCAACCAATGTGGCTCCACCAGAAGCCAAGATTGGAGTTGTGGTGGTCCATCTCTTCATCGGAGTGAGCATGGTGGTGGCGATGGAGACCAATCCATTCAATCGGGCTAGCTTGGCAAGATAGGCTGCCGCAGAAAACAAAGAAATACTCCAGCCATTTAGGCGTGCTGAAGCTGCGGTGGGAGATCAGTCGATGCCAGCCCAGGGTGATGCCTAGGCAACCCGTGAACCAATGGAGGAAGACTGCTACACCGACAGCTTTCCAGCTGAAGTTTCCGGGTAGGAAGGCAAATAAAGCCGCTACATGCATTCCTCCAAGGAAGAAAATGGTTGGCCAAGTTGGCTTGAGATTTGTTGGGGGAGTTGGGATTACTGCAGTCATTAAAAAAGGAGAAGACAACAAGCATCCATTACCTGGAACACAGGGACGATTCATCGAAAAATCGCGATTCCTGGGACCTGGATACCAGAGGGGATGGACCGCAATTCAAGCTGCTGCCACCTTGCTGCATACTGAGTAGTTGCGCAGCAAACGACGATCATCTTGGGGGAAACATCCTGGGGGTCGCTCGCTGCTCTTACTGCTTTTAAAAATGTCAAAAGGGAAGTGATGAACAGCTCTGGAGGTCAATATATTCGCCAGGCAGAGGAGGCACTGTTACAAATCTTTTCGGGAATTGACGCTCAGGTCAAGGGCAATCTCCGGCGTATCTTGGCGGCCTATCGCAATCATAAGGTGGGAGCCCATCATTTCTCTAGCGTGACGGGATATGGCCACGATGACCTGGGGCGAAAGGTTCTGGACCAAGTTTTTGCCGAAATTATGGGGGCAGAAGCGGCGATCGCCCGCGTGCAATTTGTCTCTGGAACCCATGCAATTTCCACAGCGCTGTACGGCGTTCTGCGTCCCGGCGATGAGATGTTGGCCGTGGTGGGTCCCCCCTACGACACCTTGGAAGAGGTGATTGGCCTGCGGGGCAAGCACCAGGGCTCCCTCAAGGATTGGGGGGTGAGCTATCGCCAGCTTGAGCTGACTGAGCAGGGGGAGATGGATTGGGACGCGCTTGAGACTGCGGTGGGCGATCGCACCCGCCTGGTCCATATCCAGCGTTCCTGTGGCTATGACTGGCGTAGCAGCCTCTCCATTGACGAAGTGGAACGCATCATCACCAGCATCAAACGCCAGAACCCCGACGTCATTTGCTTCGTTGATAACTGCTACGGCGAATTCATCGAAGACCGCGAACCCACCATGGTGGGAGCTGATTTGATGGCTGGGTCGCTAATTAAAAATCCTGGCGGCACCATCGTTACCACCGGGGGCTACATTGCAGGTCGGGCAGACCTAGTTGAAACCTGCGCTTGCCGTCTCACTGCGCCGGGCGTGGGCAGTGAAGGAGGCGCAACCCTTAACCAGACCCGTGTGATGTTCCAAGGACTGTTCCTGGCTCCCCAGATGGTTGCTGAGGCAATTAAAGGCACCCATCTCACCTCCCATGTCTTTGATGCTCTGGGCTATGAAGTTAACCCGACCCCCTTTGAACAACGGCGGGACATCATCCAGGCCGTGCGTTTGGGCAGCCCCGAGAAGCTAATTGCCTTTTGCAAGGCGATTCAGCAGCATTCCCCCATTGATGCCTATGTGGAGCCCGTGCCCGGTGAGCAGCCTGGATATGACAGTCAGCTGGTGATGGCGGGCGGAACGTTTATTGATGGCAGCACGTCGGAGTTTTCGGCGGATGGCCCATTGCGGGAGCCCTATAACGTCTTTGTCCAGGGCGGCACCCATTGGACCCACATGGCGATCGCCCTAGAAGCCGCCGTGAATGCGATCGGTCCTGCCTAGCCATTTGATGCCCAGGTCAATGCAGTGACATCGCAATGACATCCAACTCCCACCAATAGACCCGTAGGGTCGAACCGCTGTTTGACCGCTGTTCGACCAGAGAACAATCCAGCAAAAAGCGCCTGGGAAGAAATCCTCCCAGGCGCTGGTTAGCGGTTATCTCAGTTGTAATCAAGGCTGCTTAACACAACAACCTATTCAGCGGCAGCTTCCGAAGCCGGTGCTGCTTTTTTCTTTGTGGGCTTGGGAACGGGAGCACGACGCTCGCCACCCGCCGCCGCACCACGGGGCTGAGGACGGCTGCTGCCACCGGGACGAGCGCCGGGACGACGACCGCCACTGCCACCGGGACGACGACCGCCGCCACCCTTACGGCCAGTGCTGCGCTTCTGGGGAATAGCCCCAATGCAGTTACCACCAGTGATGACTAGCTCATCGCCCTTGCGAGCAACCTTTAAGTCCCAAAAATGATGGGCTGCTTTGGGACCAAGCTTGCCCTTGAGATTGAGCTTAAAGCCGCGGCTCTTGCCATCAGCCCGAGGAGCCTGCTTGATCTTGACGACCACGCTCTCCTTTTCCATGGACTGATAGACCACTTCGCCGCGCACGGAGAAGAAACCATCTTCCAAGTCAGAAGTGGACTTGATGGGAGGTTTGGGACGCATGGGACGAGCAAGACCGTCCTCACTGGGCTGGACCTCTTCTTCCTTGAAGATTTCCTTTTGCAGTGTCTCGGGCTCCCACACACCCACGACCTGGACGTGGAGCTGAGATTCACGCTCCGGTGTCCGAGGATAGACGACCCATAGGTGCTCGTCTTCGAGGTTGATGTGCTTTTTGACCAAGCTCATGATGCGGCCGAGGAGCACAGCATCAAGAGTGGCACCATCTTCGGTGACGATGCTGCCCTTGGTGATTTGCTCCTCGGAGGGATGATACTTACCCCGCACCAAACCAATGGCACGAAATTGCATTGGTTCGCTGGGCTTCGGAATCGGTTCTTGGCGAAACGGTGCAGCATTGGGGTCTGCACCGTTGGAGGTTTCGCTAGGGGCTGCTGTCGCTGCTGTCTTAGCTGTCATGGGACGGGGAGATATTACGTGAACCGCTAAATAAATCAATAAGGGGTGGTTAGCTTCCACGCTGCCAATGGTGGACATTGTCAACGAGATGGAGATAACACCTTATCTAAGAGGCAACAGGAAGATGACCAATAATACGGGAATGACTCATGTAACTAAGTGTTCCCACGGGTCAAGTCGTGCAAGCACGATTAACACAGCATATAGGGTAGCACTCAGATGGGTTAACCCAGGGAGGGGCCTCTATATCCCCATAACCTAAGTTTGCCCACTCATAACTCTCTAATCCAGAAAAAAATGAGGCTATCCGAAAACTTTTTTGTTAATGAGTTAAAAAAATACAGCTTTTCTCAATAAATACTGAGGTTGTAGTTCCGTCTCGGAGGCGAATTGTCTTGCTACGGGTCGTTTTTAGGGGACGTTTCACGTTGGGAAATGCCCCGAATCACTTCTATGGGGTCTCGCTCTTTGTCCGCTAAAGTGCCCGAATCAGTTGACGTAGGCGCAGCTTCGTTCAAAATAAGCACATTACAACAACAGTCAAATTGACTTTGTGGGGCCTCTTGAGAAGGATGAGTGGGAACTCGTTGCTTCCTAAAGAGGTCTTAGATCGACCCCATCTGAGTTCCATAGAGGTAAGGACGTGGCAAATAAGCGGAGTAGTGGCTGGCTCATCAAATCCATTTTGGTGGTCTGTGTGATTTCCTTCCTGGGGCTTTCTATTGCACCGTTGCTGGGTAATGCGTTTCAGCGTGATCCAGCAGGAAATCAGGCTGAAGGTCAAACTGACTTATCTAATGATGAAGAGCAATTGCTGCGAGATCAGGCCAAGGGCTTTGAGCTTGTATTGCAACGGGAGCCGGGGAATCAGACAGCTCTGCGTAGCTTGATGGATATTCGCCTCCAGTTGGGTGAGATTGAGGCAGTTATTCCCCACTTGGAGAAATTTGCAGAACTGAACCAAGACACGGGGGATTATTCTGTCTTGCTCGCTCAGGTCAAGCAGCAGACCGGCGATCGCGAAGGCGCAGCTCAAACCTATCGCACGCTACTAGAAGCCAACCCCGGCAACCTCAATGCATTACAAGGTCTTGTTGCCCTACTGCTCCAGGAAAATCGTCCCACTGCGGCGGTGAGCTTGCTCCAGGACACACTCAAACTTGCTCCTGAAGCCAATGAGGCTAAGCCTGGGGCGATTGATGAGTCATCGGTACAGCTCATTCTCGGTCAGGTTTATACCGAGCAGAAGCGCTATGACGAGGCGGTCTCGGTCTATGACGAGGTTCAGGAGAAGAACGCCCAGGATTTCCGTCCTGTGTTGGCTAAGGCGATCGTCTTCAAGACTGAAGGCAAGGACAATGGCGTTTATGAGCCTTTGTTTGAGCAAGCAATGGCTTTGGCACCTGACCAGTACAAGGACCAAATTCAGCAAATGGCAAATGCTACCAACGCACCAGATAGTGCAGCGACGGATGCAGGTGTTTCTCTAGAAGGTGGCTCAACGCCTGCTGATGCACCGGTTCCTGCGGCAGCTGAGTAATCCTGTGAAGCTTGAGTGCTCAATCCAAACGCTTGGGTTGAGCACCGCTGAACTGGATGCAAAAACTAGAGTATTGAGCTGTAAACGAGAAACCCTCTGAACCTAAGTTCAGAGGGTTTCTCGTGGGGATTTTTGTTCTGATAGTAATGAATCGGAGCGGCGGGATTTGAACCCACGACCCCCACTACCCCAAAGTGGTGCGCTACCAAGCTGCGCTACGCCCCGATGACGCGAACATAATCGTATCACAGCCTTTCCCAAGCTAACCAAGAAATCTGGAAATCTATTCTGAGTCTCTCCCTTTCCCGGCTAAAAAGCTCGCAGTGACTGAGCAGCTCGCATCAGCTCTGGTACGACGGTTGCTGGCCAACTTCCTTCCGCATTTCGCTGTTGAGTCACAATGAGTCGCAGGCTGTAGCTGTGGGGGAAACCTTCTACTTCTAGCCAGAGTAAATCGCTCTCGGCCTCGCAGCAGAGGCGTTCCTCATCCATCAGCTCGTTCTGCATTTGTCCCATGGTGTCAGCTAGCTGGTGCAGTAGACGGCAGAAATCATCGAGTTCTGGGGCAGTGAGTTCAAATGCCCAGTCCTGACCTCCCACGAGCCCTTGGTAAAGAGGACGACTGGAGTCCCAGCCCATTCGCCAGCCATCGCCCTCCTTGACCAGTCGTTCACTGGCGGGAACCGCAGTGCTGGAATGCTCCGATAATGCAGAGGGGATATTTGGGCTAGGAGGATCTGCCACAGTTCTAGGGGGCTGGGGTTAAGTGCGAGGGCGAAGCAAGTCTGCAGCGCCAGGCTCGGCTAAGGGGGGCGGGGTCGGTCGAGTGGGTGCTGCTTCGACAGTGGGGAGAGTTGGTTCGACTGGTTCTAGGGCGGGGTCTAGCTCTGGGGGAGTTTCGGGGTCGAAGAAGGTCGAGGGAATGCTGGGATCGTAAAGGCTGACGATGGTGTTTATGAGCTGTTGTCGTTGTTGCCTATCCATCGACTGAATCACGGCTCTATCCCCTTCGATGGGATTGGCCTTGAGCTTGCTGACACCGGGGTAGGTGTCTTCCACCATTACTTCGTGGATGCCCAGGTAATCGGCTAGGGTCAGTTTCCAGTCAAAGCGGGAGCGGGGCGATCGCCCCTTACGAAAGTTGTGGTATTCAATCATGCGGCGGACCAAGGTATTGCTCTCGCTGACCTCGCCGGTAACGCTGCTGACGTATTGGTTTTCTAGGGGCAAGTCGGGCAGCTGCTTCTGGACTTCTTGCCAGAGGTCTTGGCGACGAATGCGTTGGCTGAGTTGAATACTAGTTGGATGACTGGCGTGGATCTCTTGCTCTTGGGATGAGCGAGGAAGTTCGGCGGCTACAACGATGGTAGAGACGGCCATCATGGTGGCGATGAGGGTGGCAGAGAGCCAGCGGTTGATGTGATGGGTGAAGCTTGGCTGGCGCCCAGTTTGCGATCGCGTCAAAAATAGCTTTTGTGGTTTTCCCATGGAGCTGGTTCGGTATGGTGGCGATGACTGGGCGACCCCACTGGGGCTCTTCTTAATCTTACTGAAGCTCAGGTCTGCGCAGTAGGCTGAATGCTGACTTTATAGGGGGAGACTTGCTCAGTATTGGCTCAAGTTCGGGAAGTGCCTGGCTCATTCGCATCTATGAAGAGCAAGAGGGCCAGTGCATCCATGAATGCACTGGCCCTCTTGGGAACTTACCGCGAGACTGGGCCCTAGTCGCCGATTATTTCGGGTTGGGTTAGCTCATCGGACATCTCGATGATGGCGCGCATGACGGGCTTAATGCCAGAGTCTTCATTGCTTTCGAAGTCCTCATAGCGGCGGCGCTTGGCGCGGTTCGCAACTTGCACCGTTATGCGGTAGCGGTTGGACGCAGCGCTGATTAGCTCCTCTGCGCGAACCATGAGCTGAGAGGATTCGAAGTTAGGACGTTTAGCCATGAACTTGCCAAAAACAATACTGCATTCTATCTTAGCTGGCTTTTGGCGAGACTAGGCCCAGGCCTGTGATAGCTTCCTGACCTGGCCTTTGGGTGCATCTCAGAGGTTTGAGTGCTTGCCTAAGCAGGCGCTAAGAAAACTTTCACGGGGCATTGAACCCGAGGGGCTGTCTTAGAAAAAGAAGCCTGACTTACCCCATTGGGGAGACGCAGTATCAATGCCATAGCCCGGCGCATTGACGGGAAACACTTGGGTGAATACGCCATCCACCAGGATTTTCATGCGCTTGGCGAGTCGTAGCTTGGCTACGGGCTCGCGAATGCAATCGATGGCGCGAATCAAATCCTCGGCGGTGCGAGCGTCATCACAGGTGATGCGCAGGGTGCCCCAGCGACGGGATAGATGGCAGTTTTGCAGAACCGCGATCGCCCGATACTCTTCGGGATCCTCACGGTAAAAGTCAAGAATTAGGCGGACAAGCTGGTTGCTGAAGTTCATGGGCCAAGCCACCATTTGTGCGATGGAAGAATGTAATAAAACTCAAACAAAACTAAAGAGATTTCCTGGGTTGTTCAAAGGAAATAGCCTTTGAAAACTTTGCCTTGCTGGGAGTCGATAGACCCTGAGTTGCAAGGGGGAGAGCTTTGTTAGTTCAGAACGGTCTGGAGCAGTGACGAAATAATGTTAATCACCGCAAAGTGCAGACTGGCCTTGGATCATTGATACCCCAATGATTTGTGGATCGGGTGAACCGCAAAAAGAGTTAACGCTGGGGAGCAAAGTCTGCAATGAAAGTTCAGCTTATTTCGTGGAAGAAATTCGATTTATCCGCTATGGACTGGCGATTTAAATTTTTAATTAGAGAGAGAATTCTGGTAGCTAAGTGCGACCTGAATTCTTCTTCTTGGTGTAACGAAGAACATCGTTGATTCTGAAGAAATGAGACAATTCTCATGCATTGTTCTTTTTGAAGAATCGTTGCGGCTGTTTCCTTTCTCTACATCGCCATCGCCCATGAGCCTCGCAATTGACTTTGGCACAAGCAACACAGTGGTTGCTCGCTGGAATCCAGTGACGCAGCAAGCAGAGACGGTGGCTTTGCCAGGGGTGAGTTTGTCCCAGGGGGGGAGTCCTCCTCTGGTGCCCAGTTTGGTCTATTGGGAGCAGGAAGGATCGGTGATTGGGCAAGCGGTGCGTGATCGCGGCCTCGATCTGAAAAATGACCCTCGCTTCTTCCGAGGCTTCAAGCGGGGCATTGGCTCCGATGTGCAGGGCTTTTTGCCGGAGCTGGATGGCAAAAGCCTAAGCTTCGAGGCGATCGGTGAGGCGTTCTTGCAGCAGACCTTGGCTGCGGTGAAGCAGGTGCCCCTACCGTTGGACTCCCTGGTGGTGACAGTGCCGGTGGATAGCTTTGAGGCCTATCGCCACTGGCTTGGTTCTGCTCTGGGCGATGCGGTAGAGAATGTGCGGATGCTGGATGAGCCCACAGCTGCGGCGCTGGGCTACGGCATGGCGGATTGCGATTTGCTCCTAGTGGTCGATTTTGGCGGCGGGACTTTGGACCTGTCTTTGGTTCAGCTAGAGCGGGAGCAGGTGAAAAAGGCGACGGGCTTTGTACTTAAGTGGGGCCAGAAGGATTTTTCTGAGCAGTCTGCCCAGCGGGTGGAGGTGGCCAAGGTTCTGGCAAAAGCAGGACAGAACCTGGGCGGGACAGATTTGGATGGCTGGTTGGCGGAGGCTTTGGCGGGTCAGTATGGCTTTGAACCTACGCCTCTAGTGATGCGATTAGCGGAGCGCCTGAAGATTTCCCTCTCGCTGCAACAGAATGCCAGTGAAACTTATTTCGACGATGAGAGTTTTGAGAGCTATGAGCTGAAGGCCAGTCGTGAGCAGTTTGAAGCGCTGCTGCGGTCGAAGGGATTTTTTGAACAGTTGGATAAGGCGATGGAGCAGGTGCTCCAGCAGGCTCGTCGTCAAGGTGTGAAGGTGGATGATATCGAGGGTGTTCTGCTGGTGGGTGGCACCAGCCAGATTCCGGCGGTGCAGGATTGGTTGAAGGGCTATTTCGAGGAGGGCAAGATTCGCAGCGATCGCCCCTTCGAAGCGATCGCCCAGGGAGCCCTACAACTGGCCCAAGGCATCGAAATCAAGGACTTCCTCTATCACCGCTACGGCATTCGCTATTGGAACAACCGCATTAACGGCCATGATTGGCATCCCATTATTCAGGCCGGGCAGTCCTATCCCATGCCGGAGCCGGTGATGTTTACCTTTGGGGCCTCGGTGGAGAATCAGCCGGGCATCGAGGTGGTGCTGGGAGAACTGGGGGCGGAGACCAGCACGACGGAGGTTTACTTCGATGGTGATCGCCTCATCACACGCAGTCTGGCTACGGGGCAATCGGCAGTGCAGCCCTTGAACGATAAGGATGGATCCAGGGTGATTAACCTGGACCCCTTTGGCAATCCGGGAGTGGATCGGATTCAGGTGTTCTTCCGCGTCGATGGCGATCGCTTCCTGCGCATGACGGTGGAGGATGTCCTCACGCTCAATACTCTGGTGGATGACCAGGTTGTCTTGCAGTTGTCCTAGCTTTGAGCAGCTCTGTGGAGCCGAAGCTAAAGCGCATTCCTAGCCCAGAACAGGCCATCTTCATAGCCCTGAATTGTGGGATTGCTCTCTGCGAGATCCAACCGCTTTTGCGCTAAACAGCAGTAGGTCAAGTCCTGCTCAATGCCAATGAAGCGTCGGCCCAGCTTTTTGGCCACCACAGCCGTTGTGCCTGAGCCGAGGAATGGATCGAGGATGACATCT
>CALECT010000147.1 GCA_937949725.1 uncultured Pseudanabaenaceae cyanobacterium | reverse complement strand
TTTGGGGATCACGACATGCTGGAAGTTTGGCGGGAGTCGGTGCGTATTGCCCATTTGGATCAGCCCTATGGGGATTGGCCAAGAGCTGTGACCCAAACGCCTGCTGAACTGATGGGCTTAGAAAACGTGGGTCAGATGGGGGTTGGGCTACCTGCGGATTTAATTCTGTTTCAGGGGCGCGGCTTTAGTGAGTTGCTCTCCCGTTCTCAGCACGATCGCATTGTCCTGCGCCGGGGCAAGCCCATTGATCAAACGCTGCCGGACTATCGCGAATTAGACGAATTATTGCGCGTTAATTAAGCTGTTTGGCGATCGCGTCTGCTGAGGAAGCTAGCCAGGGACAATACGATAGTAGCTCTATCTCAATTGAATCCTCGGAGGCCCCATGAGCGATTTCCAAGACTTCCTCAAGCATGAAGCAGTCCATGTCGTGAGGGGAGAGTTCAAGCCCGGCATGTTCGATCGCGCCCAAGAACTCTATTCCCAAGCTGTTGCCACCTATGCCGGTGGCTTTGAAGGGGCTTATTTATTGCGAGAACCGGATAGCGATCGTGGCCTATCCATCATCTTCTGGAAAAGCCTGGAGCAAATGGATGAGCAACAGCGCAACGACACCCACCAAGCCATTCTGGCTAAAATGTCAGCGCTGTTTACTCAGCAACCGGAAAGCAGTGTTTATGAGCTTGCCTCTCACCTTGTTCCTGATGGGAAAGAGCTAGCTGTTGCTGGCGTTCGTTAATCATCAGTCCGGAAAGGATGTGAATTCAATCCAACCCCCGATTCCCATCAATTGAGCCGTAGGGGCGAACCGCTGTTCGCCCGCAGAGGGTCTAAGGGAGACAGTTATAGGATTTGGTAGTCCCATCCATATTCCACCCTCGGGCGGGAGACCTCGCCCCTACATCTCGGATCCACAAAACACACATCACCTCCCAGGCAAACGCTATATTAAGCACAGCCCCTAGCCTTTCTTTGTCCAGTCATGCCCACCGCCTCAATAACTGCCTCTGACTGGACTCCGCTCCTCAAGGAACTTAACGACCTAGACCTGATTACTGATAACGCCCAGGTCGCTAAACTTTCCCAGGATTACAACAACTTCAGCCCAATCTTGCAAAAGCAACTGGGCGATAAAACGGGCGACCTCGTCATCCGTCCCACCAGCGAAGCTGAAGTTATTCGCGTCGCCGCTGCTTGTGCTAAGTATCAAGTCCCACTTACAGAAAGAGGGGCTGGCACGGGCAATTATGGCCAATGTGTTCCTCTCCAGGGCGGCGTTGTTTTAGATTTGTCGAAGATGGCCGCTGTGAAGTGGGTCAAGCCAGGCATTGCGCGAGTTGAAGCTGGGGCCAAGCTTGCGGCCATTGATCGCGAAACTCGTCCCAGCGGCTGGGAAATTCGCATGGCCCCTTCTACTTATCGCACTGCCACGATTGGGGGCTTTATTGGCGGTGGTAGTTGCGGTATGGGCTCAGTGAACTATGGAACTTTGAGCGATCGCGGTAATGTCCTCGCAGTCCGCATTGTCACCCTTGAAGCCGAGCCTCGCGTTTTGGAATTGCGGGGCGATGACGTTGCCAAGGTGAACCACGGCTATGGCACCACCGGCATTATGACGGAGCTAGAAATTCCCTTAGCTCCTGCCTATGGCTGGTGCGATCGCATAATCCACTTCGACGACTTCATGGCTGCCGCCCGCTTTGGTCAAGCCCTGGGCGATGCCAATGGCATTGTCAAAAAACTAATCAGTGTCTTTGCTTGGCCCATTCCCAGCTACTTCACTGCCCTTCAGCCCTACTTGCCCGAGGGCAAACATGCCGTCCTGGCCATGATTGCTGAATCTAGCCTGGAATCGTTTGAAAGCCTTGTGACAGAAATGGGCGGCACCATCAGCTACGAACGCGCCGCTGCTGATAGCAACAAAGGCACGCCCCTGCTGGAATACACCTGGAACCACACCACTCTCCATGCCCGCACCGCTGACCCCAGCCTCACCTATCTCCAGTGCATCTTTCCCCGCGATCCCTCGCTGACGCTGGTCGAACAGACCTACGAACAATTTGGCGATGAAGTGATGATCCACCTTGAATTCTTCCGCCAGGGGGGCGAACTCATTCCCGGAGCCCTTCAGGTAGTGCGCTATACAACTGAAGAAAGGCTCAAGGAGATTATCCAAACCCTGCGAGACTTGGGCTGCTTCATCCCCGATCCCCATCAGTACACCGTGGAAGATGGCGGCAGCGGCCAAGTTGACCCAGCCAAAGTCGCCTTCAAAGCCAAGGTTGATCCCCAGGGATTGCTAAACCCTGGCAAGCTGCGCGGCTGGGATGAACGTTAGCATTTGTCAAAAAATGCAGATTGGCTGAGAGCTGATACCGCCGTAGTGCCATTGCACTGCCATGTAAGCGATAAGGGCGATAAGCCTAACAGTCGAGTTTCATTCTGCACCATTAGCCTTTAATCAACTCAACGCCATCGCGCCCATCCATCTCCTGCAAGTAGACCTTGACCTGCTCCTGCTTCGCCGTGGGGAGCTGTTTGCCCGTAAAGTCCGGGTGAATCGGAACTTCGCGATGACCCCGGTCCACTAATACTGCCAGGCGAATCAGGCGAGGGCGACCGTAGTCGTTAATGGCATCCAGGGCTGCGCGAATAGTACGCCCCTTGAAAATAACGTCATCCACCAGCACTGCGACTTTGCCGGTCAGGTCCACGCCAATGCTTGTTTTGGCGGGGGTGCGGATGCCAATTTGGTCTAGGTCATCGCGATAGAAGGTGATGTCCAGCTCGCTGACGGGGACTTCAACATTTTCCAATTGCTCGATATGAGCAGCTAAGCGATGAGCCAGAGGAACACCTCGGGTGTAGATGCCCAGCAGGACAAGATCTTCCAATGCTCCGCCCTGTTCAATGAGCTCAGAGGCGAGGCGGTTGCAGGTGCGACGCAGGGCTTCGGCTGTCAGGATTTCGATGGTTTCCTGGGGCATGATGATTGTCTGGGGAACGCGGGTAAATGGCTGGTCGTTTCGATGGGAAGCAGGCGGTCAAGCGAGTTTGGATAAGCATCCAGTCTACTGAGTATTCCCTGCGAAAGTTGCTTTTGTTTGACGTTTGTTTGAAATGCTAGAAGGGGGATTGTGCTACGGGGACACGGGTTGTTGGGTCTTAGGATGTCGAGAAGAAGTAGGCGATCGCTAGGCCCAACCAACTCAAAAAACACCGACGGGTCAACTTAAATGCCTGCCCAACTCGCTCCGCAGTGAGGGGTCGTAAATCATCTCCTAAGAGCGGCTTCTCCTTCACCACCCCGCGATAGGTATTCTGTCCCCCCACTTGAACATCCAGCGCTGCAGCATAGGCGCATTCGCTCCAGCCGGCATTGGGGCTGGGATCGAGGTGCGCATCCCGCCGACAAAGGCGCAGCACTTGCTGGGGCTGTCTAGACCACAGTGCAATGCTCAACACAGCCAAGCGGCAGGGTAGCCAGGTGGCAATGTCTTCTGTTTTAGCGCTGCACCAGCCCAGATAGCGGTAAGGCATTTCTCGATAGCCCACCATGGAATCGAGGGTACTGAGAGCTTTATATCCCATGGCTAGGGGGACTGGCCCTAGAGGCGTGATTGTGGCACCGACGATGGCAAAAAACAGCGGAGCCAGAACACCATCCACCGCATTTTCTGTGGCGGTTTCAAATAGGGCGCGGTGTATTTCGGCTTCTGATAGGGCCTCCGTGTCACGCCCAACATAGAGCTTGAGGCGATCGCTGGCACCTTCCAAATCTCCAGCCTTTAAAGGCTTCAGTACATCATCCGCCGCTCGCCGCAGGCTCCGTCCAGCAAAGCAACTGGCGAGCAAGACGATAGCAAGCCCTTGACCTAGCCAGGGGTGTAAGTGGGTGGCAAATGCGATCGCTCCCCAACTGATTGTCATACTTACAATCACCAGGCTTAGCATTAGAACAACACCGAGTAGACGCTGTCCAATAGGAGAGGTAAATCGGTGCAATAGAAGTCTTTGATATCCCTGAATGTAGTTGCCCATAAATTGAACAGGATGGGGTAGGGACCAGGGATCACCAAGGATAAAATCTAAGCCAGAAGCTGTGCATAAGGTCACCACAACGGCTGGAGCGGAAGACAGTCTTTCTAGTATTCCTGTACTGGTAATGATCAAGGTTTGAATCGACAAAAGCTGTAGTCGGTTCTTGATAGTAAATCGAGACAAACTCTCTGGGAAAGTTTGTTCTCAGCACTTTGGCTGAGGAAAATCGAGTTGATGGAATGCTTTGCGAGTTTTTCGAGGATCAAGGCTACGCTCTCTGTCTAGAGTTTGGGACTTTACCTAGAGTGATGGCTCTAGCTCAACTATGGATAAAGATAAAATCTAGCTTTAATAGCGCTTGGAGAATGAGATTAGTTTTAAAGTTCCAGCAGAGTTTTGCTGCTGTTGCTTTGTCTCATCAGTACTAAATGATGAGTTGGCTATTCTGTTCCTTGGCTGGCTTGCTAGCTGCCGGCCAAGGAATCAAGATCTTCGCGGGTGATTGCCTTCAGGGTTTCTCTAAGTTTTGGGTTCAAACGATTCCATCGGTTAGTAGGTTACCTATTCTTCTACCTGTGTTGCCTGGGGCTCAGTTCCTATCAACGGAGATACCGACTCTCCAATGGCTTCCAGGATTGGTACCTAGAGAGATCTTCCGGGATGGCTTTGCCAGACCGTAGCCTCCTTTGGCTATTAACAAGGTTCACTTGTCGTACCTGCATAAGGAGCTTTTCCAGATTCCGGGGCCAGTAAGTTTTGGTGTTGGGCAATCGTTCTGACTCAGATTGGGTTGTCCTCGGGGTTGCAGGCTTAGACCGATGAATACTGTGATGCTGTCTGGCCCCCATGGGGTTATCTTGGGCACAATAGATCCATTGACTTTCTAACAGCTACAGCGAGTCAAAGCCCCAAGGGGTAAGACGAGAGAACATTAGTGGTGCTCGCAACCGAATGATGAACCATGCATAAATCTATTTTAGAAAATCCGAACTCTGCCTGAGTTTCTCTCTTCAGAGCAGCAAATACACGCAAACAAATTAATTGAAAACTATGTGCATTTTCAATACATTCTTGTAAGATACAAAAGGTCTCCAAGAATTTTGATCTTAACTCGGCTGGTTTGAGTGGTCTTGACTGACCCCAACCTTCCATACTTGAAAGATTAGATACATTGCGACAACCCAAAATCTCACTGCTTAGCAAGCTGAACAGTTTCCTCTGCTGCATTCGTAGCTCTCTAGGTAAATGAGTTCCTTGTGGTCAGTAGAGAATTGCTCGAAGGTCGGTGCAAGTTGCTGGTATGTCAGGACCAGCAGCTACCCCTTAACACTTGAAAAGATGACTTCACTCGAATAATGGCTAGAAAGAAAACTGTAACTAAGACCGCTGTGAAGAGTACCCGTAAAGTCTCCAGTCGTACTGCTTCCGCTGCGAAGTCCGTTAAGAAAGGCACGGCTAAGAAGGCTACTTCTACAGCCAAAGCAAAGGCTGAACCTAAGGCGGCGGCCAAGAAGACAACTAAAGCCGCTTCAAAGACGACTAAAGCTCCTGCGAGGGCCGCGAAGAAAACGGCTTCTGCTTCCGCTTCCGTTGCTGCTATTGATGCTCCTTTGGCTGGAGAAGCTCTCCTTCAGAAGGTTAAAGAGCTGGGCAATATGAGCAAGGAGGAGAAAGCTAAGGTTTGTGGTTATTCTGCAACGACTAAGAGTGGCAGTGAGCGCGTCAATTTGATGAAGTTCTACAATGCCTTGATCGAAGCAGAAGGCATTGATCTCGATGGTAAGAAGGGCGATGCCAGTGGTCGAGGCGGTCGTAGTGCAAGCTATCGCATTACGGTTCAATCCAATGGCAATCTTTTGATTGGTGCTGCTTACACGAAGCAGATGGATTTGAAGCCCGGTGATGAATTCCAAATCACGCTGGGTCGTAAGCATATCAAGCTGACTCAGCTGGATGGTGGTGAGCCTGCAGAAGACTAAGAGCGATCGCTCCTAGGCCACCCTTACTTCCTGGGAACATCTTGATGGTTTGTTGTTGGGCCTCTCCTTAATTTTAAGGAGAGGCCCATCGCTTTTCTTAGGGCTTGCGTAGGTTATTGCCCCAAAAAGGGCTCTGTATTTCCTGAAGGAGGCTTAGCGCAACAAACAGTAAGGTGCTCTTCAAAAGACTTGACACGCAGACGCTGTGGGACTGGTTAAGCTTGGACTGTTGATGCAGTGTGCCTTTGTCCGAAGCAAAGTAATCGGATTGTTGCTGACATCTTCCTAGGGCCATGGGGCTGCTTCGGTTAGGACTTGACCTTCCTTGCTTATATCCAGAGGCGATAGCGCAAATGCAAATTCAGTTTCCCCAGTCCAGCCAGTTTTCCCGAGTGGGGCAATTATCCTGGGCGCAGAATCTTCTCTTTTTACTGTTGGGCTGGCTAGGCGCAACATTAGTTCTTGATTTGGTAGTGATGCCATCCCTGTATCTCACTGGCATGATGACCAGTACTGATTTTGCAGGGGCAGGATATGTTCTGTTTGGAATCTTTAACCACGCTGAGATTCTGGCTGGTGCTGTTGTCTTGACGGGCTTGTTGGCTTTGATGAGTGAGGGCGCTTTGCAGGCTTATAGTCGTGCCGCAACAGTTATCCAGGGATTAACCTTGATGACGATCGCGCTGTTCTATACCTATTGCTTGACCCCTGCCATGAGTGCCTTGGTGCTGTCCATTGATGGCAGTCAGCTGGTGGAAGTCACCCACGCCATGAATATCCTCCAAGCTGAATATTGGGGGCTGGAAGTGATTAAACTAACGGTTTTAGTGCTATTAATCCGTCGTCTCAGTACTGTCACTTTCCCCATCGCCAAGCAATAGTAAGCGCAATCCCATAAATAGAAAGCCAAGGGCTGCAACGCTTTTCACTGCCTGGGGTGGGAAAAGCGTGGCGGTGCCTTCGCCGATGAGGACGCCGATGAGGCTTGCAGTTAGCAAGGCGGCTGCGGTGCCGAAGAATACGGCTTTAGGGTATTTTGAACTGCCGCCTAGGGCGATCGCTGCAACTTGGCTTTTATCTCCTAGCTCTGAGAGAAATACTGCCGCAAAACTCAGTCCGATTAAGCTCCAATCCATCGTGATGTTCCATTGATAGTTAAGGAACAGAAGCTGGGTTGGAGCTTCTGTTATGAAAAGGGGATCGCTAGTCCTAGCTCTGATTTAGAAGCCTTGGAAAATGTCCCAGCCAAGACCGATGGTGATGATGAGCAATGTGACGCCAGCGCCCAATTCCAAGGTGCGAGGCTTGAGGCGCGTTGCCAGCCAGCGGCCCAGCAATACGCCCAGCAAGCTGGTGCAAACCAGAGCGGTACCTGCACCGGCAAAAACCATCCAAGGCTTGTGGGATTCGGCACTCATGAGGAGTGTCGTCACTTGGGTTTTGTCGCCAATTTCTGCAAGGAAAATCGTGACATAGGTGGAGGCGAAGACTTTCCACCAGCCCTTGAGTCCAGCTGAATCGCTTGGGGGGCTGTTGCCTGTGGCGGGGTCGCTGGATGCCTGGGTTATTGCCTCGTCGTCAGGATTTGCTGAAGCAGAAACATCTACATTTTCTGATGCAGTCTCTTTTTCGAGGGCTGAGTCTTCGGAAGGGGCGGCTGGAGTCACGGCGGTAGGGCGAGGAGGTTGAGTTGTGCAACAAGATCGCACAATTTCATAATCTATTCATTATTGCCCATCATAGGCTTTGGCTGGGGGCTTCGCCTAGGGGCGGTCATTACGATTACTGCAATTGATTGTTTATATCTTCTTCTGATGTGAGCTCGATCAGAATGCCGTTGATCGCATTATCAAATCGTTCCATTTCAGGACTTTTGTCACCGTAGACGCCGCCAATTTGTTGGGTGCAGCAATCAATCGCAAACTCATCCAGCTCTTCGGGATCGATGCCAAACATGGCCTGGAAAGTGTCAGCTTGGACGCGGCAAAAACTGGGGCGATCGTCGTAAATATTGCAGTTACGCTTTTCTTTGTTGTAGTTAACGCACCAGCCATCTTCCCCCACCATGGTTTTGTAGAGCGCCAGGTTTTCTGGGGTTAGGTATTGGTCGAGGTCAGGACGGTCCTTGGGGTCGAGGTTACAGCAGGCCCCGCATTGGCTAACGCATTGCCAAGTGATCATGAAAGGTTCGGCAATTGAATGCTGCCGCTCGGAACGTGGAACTGTTGTATCTTATCGGGTTGTCGTCACTTGCTTGGCGTTCTATCGGTCCTTTGCTTTTGCTGTGCTAGAACCCGTAATGAGGACGACGCGGGGCTTCGAGTCTCTCGGCTACACTGTGGAGACCCCATCCATCTTTTTCACAAGCCATGGCGACTCCTTCCGTTAGCCTGATTCGTGCCACATCCTATGAACGGCAGCAGTTGGAGCAATCTGTCACAGAGGTCCTAGCGCCTTTGGGTGGGATGGGAGCCTTTGTTAAGGCTGGGCAGCGGGTGCTGTTGAAGCCGAATTTGTTGACGGGATCAAAGCCTACAAAGGAATGTGTGACGCGGATTGAATTGGTGGCGGCGATCGCCCGTCAGGTCATTGCGGCAGGGGGCAAGCCTTTTCTGGGAGATAGCCCAGCCTTTGGCAGTGCGAAGGGCGTGGCCGAAGCCAATGGCTATGGTCCGCTGTTGGAAGAATTGGAGATTCCGGTGGTGGAGTTTCGCGGGAAACGCTATGACACTGATTCGGAAAATTTCACTAATTTGCGCCTTAGTAAAGAGGCGATGGAAGCGGATGTTGTTATCAATATCCCCAAGGTGAAATCCCATATGCAGTTGACGATGACTCTGGGGGCGAAGAATTTGTTTGGCTGCGTGCCGGGCAAGATGAAGGCTTGGTGGCATATGGAAGCGGGAAAGGATCGCGATCGCTTCGGTGAAATGCTGGTGGAAACAGCTCGCGCTATCAATCCAGACCTAACCATTATTGATGGCATCATCGCTCACGAAGGCAACGGCCCCAGCAGTGGTGAGCCGCGAGAACTAGGCGTGCTGGGTGCTTCGGCTGATGTGTTTGCCCTAGACCGGGCCATGCTGGATATCTTACAAGTTGACCCAGTAATGGTGCCGACTGTGGCAGTGTCGCAGCGGTTGGGGCTTTGCTCTGATTTGGACGCGATTGATTTTGTTTCCTTGCATCCCGAGGCGTTATGCATTGAGGATTGGCTGTTGCCTAGTAACCTGATGCCGATTGATTTTGGTGCGCCACGAGTGCTCAAGTCGACGTTTAAGCATCTGTATATTCGCTTTATCAAAGAGCCGATGAAGGTCTATGCCAAATAGAGATCAAGGCGATGAAAGTAAACCCAATTCCAACCGATCAGGGATTAGCGAAGAGGGGCATGGTCGCTTGTGGGCTTGCCTGAAGTTACTTCCGGTGGATGGGAAATGGAATCAAGAGCTGATTCAAGTTTTGGCCAAGCACTTTGGTGTGGTTTAGCGAGATGTGGTGATCGTTAAGGGCCAGACTTTTCGGATAAAGCTCATTGAAGTCGCTGACTAAACCTTGCTCTGCAATGATCTGTATAGTTGCTCTAGCATCTATTTACCTTAATCTGGTCAGCCTCGCCTAGGCTTAAGCCTAATTGGTTAAAAGCCATAGACCCTAGCTGAATAGCAGGGGGCTATGACTTTTCTTCGCTATTTTGGGAAACTGAGACTAGCTACCGCAACCGCATCCAGAGCAGCCGCAGCCTTTACCGTCAGCATGGCTAGTGGAACAGGACTCACAGCAATAGTATTGGCCGTTCTTTTGCAGACCTGTGGATAGATTCACCTGGCAGTTGCAGTTTTTGCAGGCGCAGGTTGTTGTTTCGTTACTCATCGTGACTCCTGGGATTAAGTGTCATTCTTGGGCCTATTGGGCTCACGCAAGCCTGAATAACTGTTCAGGTATTTAACGATAACATATGAATAACTGTTCAGGTATGATGAAAATGGTTCTCAGTTCCATAGGAGCTACAAAGCTTAAGGGCCATGGCTAATCAATCTGCAGACGATTCTTCACCCCTCTCTGGGGCAGATGGCGTATTACTGTCTGTGGAGAAGGCCCAGCGTATGGCAGAGTTCTTTTCTGTGTTGGGCGATCCCAATCGCTGGCGAATTATTTCTGCCTTGGCCCTAGCGGAACAGCGGGTGAGTGATCTCGCAAAACGGGTGGAGATGAGTGAATCTGCGGTTTCTCATCAGTTGCGGGTGCTGCGCAATATGCGGCTGGTGAGCTACACCCGGCAGGGGCGTAATGTTATTTATCGTTTGCAAGACCACCACATCCTCAATCTTTATCGGGATGTGTCGGAGCATTTGGATGAGCCGGGAGACGATTAGCTGTTGTCTACATTGGGTCGAAGCTGATCATCCTTGAGGTGCGATCATGCCATTGCAGGCTCAGCGTAATCCCGTTAGCAAGGGATAAGCTTTCTCTTTCCCCAGGGGGTTGCGCACGTCAATGGAAATTTGGGCCAGGCTTTGAAGGCTGGGAAAATCAACGATCGCTTCAAAACTACCATCATCGTTGAGGGGAACCTCCACACCAGCTATGGCCAGGGTATTCAATGGGTGAACCGCGCCATTGATATGGAGCTGACTGCCATTGATCTCGACATTATCCACCGCAAGTTTTAGGAGCTTGTCGAATTGTTGAGGAGGCGATGGCTTTTCTCCTTCTCGGATGCGAGAGCCAAATCCGCTCCCAAGCTCCACTGTCTCTCCTTGGGCGCTGGCCGCGACCAGTCCAGACTCTGTGGCGATGACCATGCGGCCATCATCACTCACGCTGATGCCATATTCAGTGCCTCGAACAGCTGCAATCCCTGCTGGAGACATGATCTGCAAGCTGCTGCGAGGGCTCGTGAAGCGGCGCACCTTTGTGCGAACTTGGCCTTTCTCGATGGCGAGGGTTGTGATGCGAGACCCGTCCCCAAGTTTCTTGAGTTTCGTTACTTTGAGTTTGGTCTTTTCTGCAACTTGGATTGAGCCCATCCCGCTATCTAGCCGAAGTAGGGCCGTGGAGTTGCGCGCTGTTTCGATGGAGTCACCGGCCTTGTTGAGGCGATCGCCTACTTTGGCCGCACGGGAAGGACTTTGGGTGATGGTGACTTGTCCGCTGGTTTGTCGAATCTCCATCCAGCCATTGACGAGTTGAGACTCAGCAATGGTGGGCATTGCCAAGAGAAAAGCGGCGATAGGAAGGGAACGTAAAATACGCACGTTCTTAAAATGTTGCGAGTATAAAATAATCCTTGACTCAGGCTAGCAAACTATTTCCGCTGCTGCATAGGGGCAGAATTACCCAATCTCTTTGGGGATTAGGCTTTCAGAGTCTATGTGCTTGCCTCGGCTATTCCCAAGGTTATACCTAGTCAATCCGGACAGTTCTTTTGAAGGGGAGTTGGCGATGGCGAGGGTTTAAGTCGAGCTGCTGCTATTCGTTTGGGCTATGGAGCTGGGATTCTGTCGATTACAAGTTTTCTGAGTTCCTAGGGATTTGAGATCGCGATGATGCAAACAGTTTCCCTTGCTGAGGACGTTTGTTATTCGCATCAACACCTGGTGCTATCGACGATTCTTGTAAAAGACTATTCTTTCTGCTCAGACAGACCGTTTCTGCTTGAACTTGTATCGAGATGTTTCAGATTGCTTTAAGGAGCCAGAAACTCATTCTCTGTAATGCTTCTGGAGGTTGAGGAGGAGGCATCTTTTCATTCCTGTTGCGATGATATCGTGATCCCCGTAGAGATTTCGACACTGCCCCTGCGGAATCTTCCATCGGCTGACAATATAGATATAGAAGCCGTTTGATGGGGAATATCCCTTAATCATTCATTAGGCTCAATTCCGATACTCAGGATTTAAATCTCCTCTTCCTTGCCATGCGCAGAACCTCTGACCTCCACGTTGTGGAAACCCGCTCCTTGATGACCCCCGAGAGCATCCACAGCGAGTATCCCCTCACTGATGAGGCTGCCAAGCTGGTGGGAGAAACCCGCGATCGCATCCGCAATATCCTCCGCCATGAAGACAACCGCCTCCTCGTTATCGTCGGTCCCTGCTCGATCCACGATGTCAAAGCGGCCCATGAGTACGGCAACAAGCTTTTGGCCCTGCGGGAAGAGCTGAAAGACCAGCTAGAGATTGTCATGCGGGTCTATTTTGAGAAGCCTCGCACGACGGTGGGCTGGAAGGGCCTGATCAATGACCCCCATCTGGACAACAGCTACGACATCAACACCGGTCTGCGGTTGGCGCGGGAGCTGTTGCTGGACTTGGCTAAGGTGGGTATGCCTTCAGCGACGGAATTACTGGATCCGATTATTCCCCAGTACATCGCTGATTTGATTAGCTGGACGGCGATCGGTGCTCGCACCACAGAAAGCCAGACCCACCGGGAAATGGCTTCGGGCCTGTCCATGCCCATTGGCTTTAAGAATGGCACCGATGGCAGCCTAGATGCGGCGGCGAATGCGATGCTGTCTGCGGCTCAGCCCCACCGTTTCCTGGGAATTAATATAGAAGGCTTGGCCAGCATCGTTCAAACGACGGGCAATCCTGATGGACATCTCGTTTTACGGGGCGGTGGCTCGGGTCCTAATTTCTCGAAGGAGAGTGTGGACAATGCAGCGGCGGCCCTAACGAAGAAGAAGCTCAATAGTCGGGCCATGGTGGATTGCAGCCACGGCAATTCCAATAAGGATTATCGTAAGCAGGCTGATGCGTTGAAGGCTGTGGCTGAGCAGGTGGCGGAAGGCTCGAAGAACATCCTGGGTGTGATGATTGAAAGCCACTTGGTGGAGGGCAATCAGAAGGTTTCCAGCGATTTGTCGGAGCTAACCTATGGCCAGAGTATTACCGATGCCTGTGTGGCGTTTGATGATACGACGACGATGTTGCGGGAGCTGGCTCGGGCCGTTAAGGCTGGGGGCCTAGTGAAGCAGTAATTGCTGTTATGGGTCACATCATTTAGTTTTCTTCTTGGGACTGGAGGTAGACGTCCGGTCCTTTTTTATTTACTGCATCGCAGAACATCAGCATTGCTTGTATAGGGGAGTAAAAAATTCTTTATGGCAATGCCACTTGCGTTGAAAGAATTTATGTATTCCCAGCGCTCTATCTTTGCTGATGGAGCGATCGCATTTTCAACAGGCTCCATTTCAGGGGGGCTGGTGAGTCTCGCAAATATTCTAGGAACTCATGGAGGAGAGAAGGTGGCATTTGCAGGCTTTTATCCGACCATGACGGGGTCTCTGTTCAGCACTGTTGTGCTTTTGGGATTTCTTGAAAGTAGCTCGCGCCAATTTAGAGGGGGCTGCGTGCCCTTAATTGTGACGCCTTTAATTAGTCTTGCCTATAGCCTGTTGCCTGCGTTACTCTCTTTTATCTATTTGTGTTTGATAGAACTCTTCTTTTTGGTGTTTCCGCTGCATTCACAGTTTAAATTTCAACCTGGTGAAAGCCTCGTCTTTTCTGGGTTGGTAATCTTCAGTTGTTTGGTTTTGTATCTAGCCGCTGGCATTCTGGTGGGTATTGTCAATGCGACTACTCCCCCAGCAAAAAGATAAGGCTCTTTATGACCGTTCTGTTTGGGAAATCTTGGCGTTACTGAACTTTTAAGCTGCCGCCAATCATTTGCAAGAGGTCGCGGCGACTGCGCCGAGCTTCCGCCCAAAAACTGAGCCCAGCCAGACCGAAAACGAGCAGTGACACCCCCATAAACATCAACGTGATGCTGTTAAACGCTGCATGAATTATCAGGAGGAAGATCATGCAAAACCAAAGCAATTCCAAAGCGATACAAGTACCCATAGTCCAAGGATGGAGCGTCATTTTGATTTGAATTGCAGTGCCTACGGGGTTGCTGTCTTTGACTAAAGTTTCAAACCTTCCCTGGATTCTGGGTAAAAAAGAATTCTGATGATTGATGATTCGGCTCGCTTCAAATCCTTGGGGCGTAACTTTGCCTTCATAGGGCTTCTCTGGCTTCTGCCAGGGCCAGCGGATGCTGATGATAGGTGCATCTGCAAAGCTCGGAATGGTTGTGATGCTCTTATTGAGGCGGGCTGCGATCGCCTCCGCGCTCAGCTCACTGTGGATCGTAAAGGAATCTTGGGGGAGAAGTTTGGCCATGGCTGTGGTGACATTCTCGATTGTCCTAGGTATAACTTCAGCTCTTTGCGACTGCATTTCGATATAAACATACGGAGGGAGGCAAACTTTTGCGACTTTAACCTTCTCAATAGGGGGAGCGATGCCGTTCCATTCATCATCAGTCGTTAGAATCGTCCAGCACCCCAAATTTTGATTTAGGCGACAGCTTTCTCTATGGCAGGCGATCTCAACCTTATTGTCGAAATGGTCACGGTGATGGGGGCTGCCACTGCCGGTGGCTACATTGCCAGCCGCTGCCAGCAGCCTGTACTGCTGGGCTATTTGGCGGGCGGTATAGCGGTGGGACCGGCGGGGCTGGGGCTGATTGCCCTGGAAGGCGACATTAAGGTGCTGGCCGAGATTGGCGTGGCGCTGTTGCTGTTTGCCCTGGGCGTGGAGTTTTCGCTTAAGGATTTGCTGCGGGTTAAAAACATTGCCCTGGGCGGCGGTACGCTGCAAATCTTGCTGACGATTTTGCTGGGCGGTGGTCTTGCCTATGCCACAGGTTGGGTGGACAACATTCCCCAAGCCGCCTTCCTGGGATCGGTGCTGGCGCTCTCTTCCACGGCGGTGGTGCTGAAGAGCTTGATTGAGCGCAATGAGGTGAAAACGCCCCACGGCAAAATCATGCTGGCCATGCTGATTGTCCAGGACTTGGGCCTGGGGGTGATGTTGGCGGTGTTGCCTGCCCTGGCGGAGCCGGAGGGCATGGGGGCGGCATTGGGAGCAGCGCTGGTGACGCTGGTGGTCTTTCTAGGGGGGGCGATCGCGGCGGGTAAGTGGATTATCCCATCATTCATTCGCTTAGTGGCTCGCCAAGGCTCCCAAGAGTTATTTTTGCTGACCATTCTCAGCCTCTGTTTAGGCATTGCCCTGCTGACGTCCAGCCTGGGCTTAGGCATTGAAATGGGGGCCTTTGTGGCGGGCCTAATGGTGTCCAATGTGGAGTATGCCGACCATGCTTTGGACCGCGTCTTGCCAATGCGAGATGTGTTTGCAACTCTGTTCTTCGCTTCCATTGGCCTGCTGATCGACCCCGTGTTTTTGCTCGAAAATGCCTCGGTTCTGATCGGTCTGGTCATCATTGCCATGGTGGGTAAGGGACTGCTGGTCACTGGCATTGTTTGGGCCTTTGGCTATCCGCTCAAGACCGCGCTGACGGTGGGAACAGGGATTAACCAAATTGGGGAATTCTCCTTTGTGCTGGCGGGCGTGGCCCAAACGTCGGGACTGTTTTCGGAGCGACTTTATGGCTTGAGCGTGGGAACGACGGCGGCAACGCTGGTGCTGACACCGCTCATGTTACGCCTGACGCCGTTGCTGATTCGCTGGCTGGAGCAGTCCTCGCAATTTTCGGGGCTGATGCAGGGGAAGTCGAACAAGCTGGTGGGGGCAGAGCCGAATGAGCTAAGCGATCACATCATCGTGGCGGGCTTTGGTCGCGTGGGACAGACGCTGGTGCGGTTGCTCTATTTTCAAGGCCATTCCCTGTTGGTGATTGATAACGATGAGGCGAAGTTGCAGGTGCTGCGCGATCGCCAAATTCCCTACCTCTTCGGTGATGCCAGTAGCATCCACCTGCTCGAAAAAGCCAACATCCATGCTGCCAAGTCCATGGCCATCACCCTGCCCGATCCCATGGCAACTCGATTGGTGCTGAATCGTGCCCTGAGCCTGGCTCCGGAACTGGACGTTACGGTACGTGCCCATGGGGACCAGGAACTCGACCCGCTCTATCAGCTAGGGGCGAAGGAAGTGGTGCAGCCGGAGTTTGAAGCCAGCCTAGAGATTGGAGCCCATGTGCTGCTCACCCTGGGAGAAAGCGGAGCCACGGTACAGCAGGTGGTGAATCGTTATCGCCAGGGCCGTTACCGGGATATTGCTCCGGAGCGATCTGAATATTGGGGGGGCGGGGATTTTAACCAAGTGATGGAAGGGCTGAATCATCACTGGTATGAGTTACCTGAGGGCCATTATTTTGTTGGACTGACGCTGGCCGCAGCCAATGTGCGGCGGTTAACGGGGGTGACGATTATGGCGATTGAGCGGGGGAGGTTAGTACTGCAATATCCGCTAGGGGAGACGATTTTGGAAGCGGGCGATCGCCTGCTTGTTGTCGGTAACCATGATGAACAAGCGTCGTTTGTGCAGTTGTTAGCTACAAAAGTCTAAGCTGCAACGCTGGTACCCAGAGACTTGAGAATCTGACAGGTGAGATGTAGCTCTTTGGCAGAGGCGATCGGTGAGAAAACGCGGGAAACGTTGTATTGAGGGGCTTGGTTTTGAGGCTTATTAGATTGCGTTAGTTTGACCAAGACAATTTCATCACCATTGGTCATCACGCCGAAGCTTGGTCGTTTGGGTTGGGGATTGGCCATCAAATAGGCCAATGTCTGTGGCAGCGCCGCCCAAACTGAAAGGGCTGTCTTTTTCGATTCCAGGACCACCACCCAAAACTGTTCTTGCAGCACCAATAGATCGATTCTCCCCTGCAAGGTTTCTTGACTATCCTGTAATTGCAATTCAACCGGTTCTTCTGAGCGGACGACAAAGGGAGGATCGTAAAAACCAGCCACGGTAAGCAAAGGAGAAGCCAGCAGGAGGGTTACCATTCCCTCACGTAAATGTCCGGTGGAGCGCTGATAGAGATAACGACGGCGCAGCTCATCCAGAGATATCTGATCTAACTCTGTTAGGGGCGGTAAGCCTTGCTGCCACTCTGGGAAAAAATTCTCTGCCTCTGTTCGAGCTAGGCCGAAGCGTTTTTCTGCTTCTTGTAGGGTGGTGAGGGGGCGAGTAATGGCTGTGGGCATGAACTCTATCTGGAAGCTTTCTCTATCATGGCTTACCTACGAGCTTATTAGAGATGGACTAGAATAGATGTATTCCTTGCTAGAAGTTTGCAATGACGAGCTTTGCTGTAACTGAGGCCGTTAGATCGCTTCGACAGGTTGAATCTCTGTTTGGGCTGCATCGTGCCGCAGACTTGACTTTTTTTCAAGAGTGGCAAGAGAACTTACTAGCGTTAACGACCGGAGAAGAGGCTTCCTTAGATCGGATTAAAACCAGCTATCTCTACAACAGTGCTGATGGCCCATTGACGGAAAGCAAGGTCAATTTGCTATTGGTTTCACCATTGCTACATCTGAGTGGGTTCTGCGATCCGCCCTTTCGGCTGCGGGGCGAACAGTCTGTGGAGATTATGGCGGAGGAGGGGGAGACTGTTCTACGGGGGCGGATTGATGCGTTGACGTTGCAGGAGCGGGTTTGGTTGTTTCTAGTGGAGTCGAAGCAGGCAAAGTTCTCGTTTTCGATGGCCATTCCCCAGGTGCTCACTTACATGATGGGCAGCCCAAATCAGGCTGAGCCGTTGTTTGGTTTGGTCACGAATGGAGATAATTTTCTGTTTCTCAAGTTAGTCAAGCAGCCCCAACCGCTCTATGCGTTGTCGGATGACTTTTCTTTGTTTCGGCAGTCTCGCAATGAGCTGTGGGATGTTTGGCAGGTGCTGAAGCATTTCGCTGTGCTTGAGGGAACTTAATTCTCTGTCAATGCGATTAGCTATTAGAGGAGCTGACCCAAGTAACTAGACAACTAACTCTTGCACAGACCTGAATCCTTCAGATTATCTAGTACGATGTCAAGATTTCTTAATCTTGACATCGTACCCTTTGTTAGTTCCAATTCTCCTACGATCTCCTCCCATTCTCTCAAGCTCATCATGTAGGTAGATGTATCCACACACTTTCCTTCTTTGGCTGAGAGAAAAACAAGCTCTGCCAGCATATCTGTCCTGAAATCTACGTTAGCAGCAGCCTTCTCGAAGTTAGATATAGCTTGTGCGAGGTTACCTTGATTCTTGTAGATTTCCCCAATTGCTCCGTACAAAGCTGGTGAGTTATTTTCACTTAATGTAAGTGCTTTTTCATAATCATGTAATGCCTTGGGTAAATCGCCAAGGCTTGTGTAAGCCTCGCCTCTGATAAGATAAGCCAACTTTAAATCTGCGGTAGTAGCGGATGCTTTGGAAATTAATTTTGTGGCATCTCTTACGGATTTCTTAAGCAATGCTGGATCGTTATTAGATTTACCTTGCCTTTGATACGCTTTTGCCCGTTCAGATATTAGTTTTTCACTCTCCTCCTCATTTGCTATGGCTACACCATTAGAAAGCTCTATTATGGCTAAGTCATCGCGTGCTTGAATAATTGCATATTTCCCACAACTTAGATACGAATTGTAATCATCAGGACTAATTTCTAATATGGTCTTGCAAAAGCGTTCAGCATCAGAAGTCTGAAACCTAGACTTTACCCATTCAGCAATCAAGCCATTCACATTAGGCATATAGAATTGTGTGAAAGTCTCATCCATTACTGATCCGGAATCAACAACCGATAAAAGCACTGACTCTTCTTTAGAAAATGCTTTTCTTATGTAGCTCGCCGCTTTTTTCTCGTTTCCTAAATCATGATAGGCAAGAGCAAGTAGTGCATGTGCAGGACTCATCTCAGAATTCAACTCAACTGATTTATTCAAATAACGAATTGCTTTCCTTGTGTCTCCAAACTCCAGCAAGTAGTACTGTCCAAGACTCAATAGTGCAGAGTACTGTAACTCTTTGACAGGAAGCTTTGATGCTTTAATCAAGTCATCAATAGACTGCTGAGGATCACTTTCAGACAATAGTATTCCTCGTTGTAGATAAGCTGCTTGTGGATTACCACGCTCTAACTCTATTGAACGAGTCAAGTCATCCACTGCTTCTTTTATTTTTCCTTGATTCCCATAGACTATTGCCCTGTTGAAAAAAGTACGACTATGCTTGTTGTTGAGCTCTATAGATTTTGAGAAGTATTCAAGGGCTTTTGGGTTATTATTAAATCCTTGTGCGTAAGTAGCTCCTATAAGGCTGTAGAGCTCGGGGTTCTGAGGGGAAGACTCTAAGGCTTTTTGATATTGTTCTAGTGCTTTCCTAAAATCGCCTTCATAAAGGAAAAAACCACCTAACCTTTTGCGAGCTTTCCAAAAGTCGGGATCTATAGAAATCGAGTTAAGAAGATCAGAAACGGCATCACTGTAATTGTCTAGGAAAAAATTTGCAGTTCCTCTGTAAAAGTAGAGATCTCTCGCATCATCTGAATTTGGATTCCTGAGTAGATCAATCGCTTGGTTTAAAAGTCTAAGAGATATTTGGAACTCTTTTTGTTCCAGCTTTACTAATCCGATAGAAAACAAGCTCCATCTAGACATCGAATCTGCATTATCTGCCTGCAAGCTAAAATCATCGACTCTCGATGTTGCTGTATCCACAAGGATTTCACCTGATCCTAGTGGAGAATTTGCGGCTGGTTCTAGTACATCAAATTTTGATACAACTTGCGCGCGTGAATTGGTGACTGAGTAATAGCCCCAAATCACTGCATCTGCTCTTTTCTTTTTGCCAATTCTACGTGCTTCCTCAGAACCACCTCGCTCAGTAATGCTTTGATTGAGAGGCTTGATTACAATATCTGGATACTGCCGAGCTTGACTTCTTAGAGTTCTTAAGATTTGATCTGTAAACCTATATTTACTCTCATCTATTCCATCAAAGTCAGCGACTAGAATCACTGTTTTTTCTAAGTAGGATGCTTGGTCGACGTGCCATTTTATTCCAGGAGCTAATACCAATAATGGAATAATGAGGAATCCCAAAAGAGCAGCACGCCTTGATGCTTTAGAAAACCTATATATTTTTCGCGGTTCCACTCCTTCAAGCTTGTAATCCGTCTCAGAAGTAGAGAAATAGACATATCCACAGGTTAGCAAGAGACACCCAATTGTTAGAGCTAGAACAGCTATTAAACTAATTGTTGTATTTTTGACAACCAAGTTGAAAAAAACAACCAAGGCAGTTACAGCTCCTATCAATGCTGTGACCTTTGCCCATGATTTTTTTAAGAAATCTTGCATCCTGGTTCTATTAGACTTGCCAATTCTTCTTTCGACAGTGTACTGCGGGGATCAAGGTTTGCCGACTAATTTGTTGCGGAGGTTCTTGATGCGATCGCGAAATTCCCCCGCTTTCTCAAACTCTAACTCTGCCGCCGCTTTCTTCATTTCATCCTCAAGTTGCTTAATCAACTCTGGGATCTCCGTTAGGGGAATGTCATCCATGTTTTCGCAGGCAACTTCAATCTCTTGAGCATTGAGGCGGCGGGAGACTTCGAGGAAGGCGAGAATCGAGTTATCCACCTTTTTGGTTACGGGCTGGGGGGTAATGCCGTGCTTTTCGTTGTAGGCGATTTGGATTTCGCGACGGCGCTCGGTTTCGCTGATGGCGGCGAGCATGCTGTCGGTCATGTTGTCAGCGTAGAGGATGGCTTTGCCTTCGATGTGGCGGGCGGCGCGGCCAATGGTCTGGATCAGCGATCGCTCTGCTCTCAAAAAGCCTTCCTTATCGGCATCCAAAATGGCGACTAGAGACACCTCGGGTAAGTCCAAGCCCTCCCGCAAAAGGTTGACGCCAATCAATGTGTCGAAGGTGCCCTCTCGTAAGTCGCGAATAATTTCAATGCGCTCAATGGAATTGATCTCCGAGTGCATGTAGCGCACCTTAACGCCCCGCTCAAAGAAGTAATCGGTGAGGTCTTCTGCCATGCGCTTGGTTAGCGTGGTGATCAGCACCCGCTCATTCTTGGCGGAGCGAGTCATGATCTCATCGAGTAGATCATCCACTTGCCCATCAGTGGGACGTACAAAAATTTCGGGGTCAATCACCCCCGTGGGACGAATCACCTGCTCGACTACGCGGCCCGTGCCTCGCTTATAGCGACGTTTGGTCATCTTCTCAGCAGCCCTAGACTTCGTTGCCTTTCTGGCTTTCCTGTCCTCACCCTCAAACTTCGCGTCGGATTGCTCCAACTCCCAGGTTCCAGGCGTTGCAGAGACAAAAATACAGTTGTTGACCTTAGCCCAAAACTCATCGGCTTTCAGCGGTCGGTTGTCGGCGGCGCTGGGCAGGCGGAAGCCGTGATCGATCAGCACTTTCTTGCGGGCCTGGTCGCCGTTGTACATGCCTCGCAGTTGGGGCACAGTGACGTGGGATTCGTCCACGAGCAGGAGCCAATCTTCGCTGGGGAAGTAGTCCAGTAGGCATTCCGGCGGCGCACCGGGTAGGCGTCCGGCGAGGTGACGGGAGTAGTTCTCGACGCCCTGGCAGTAGCCCACTTCCTGGAGCATTTCTAGGTCGTATTTGGTGCGCTGTTCCAGGCGTTGATGTTCCAGGAGCTTGCCCTGGCTTTGCAACAGTTCTAGCTGTTGTTCCAGCTCTAGCTTGATGTCTTTAATTGCTTTTTCGAGGCGTTCTTTGGGGGTGACGAAGTGGCGTGCCGGGTAGATGTTGACGCTGTTCAGGCTTTGCATGATTTCGCCCGTCACCGGGTCGATGTAGCGAATGGCGTCGATCTCATCGCCAAAGAATTCAATGCGAATTAGACGATCTTCGTAGGCGGGGCCAACTTCCAGCACGTCGCCCTTGAGGCGGAAGCGTCCGCGATCTACGTCGAGGTCGTTGCGGGTGTATTGAATGTTGACGAGGTCGCGGATGACCTTGCGCATTTCCACTTCTTGGCCGAGGCGGAATTTGACCGAAGCTTTGAGGTATTCCGAGGGGATGCCCAGGCCATAGATGCAGCTGATGGAGGCGACGACGATGACGTCCTTGCGCTCGAACAGCGATCGCGTTGCAGAGTGCCGCAGCATGTCAATCTCTTCGTTAATCGAAGAGGTTTTGGCAATATAGGTGTCGCTGACGGGGATATAGGCTTCGGGCTGGTAGTAGTCGTAGTAGGAGATGAAGTATTCGACGGCATTGTCGGGGAAAAAGGAGCGCAGCTCGTTGCAAAGTTGAGCGGCGAGGGTTTTATTGTGGGCCAAGACAAGGGTGGGTTTGCCCGTTTCCTTGATCACGTTGGCCATGGTGAAGGTTTTGCCGGTGCCCGTCGCGCCGAGAAGGGTCTGGAATTGGTTGTCGGCGTTGATGGATTCAACTAAGCCTTCGATCGCTTTGGGCTGGTCGCCTTTGGGGCTGTATTCGGACTGGATGCTGAAGTCAGACATGGGGCGGCAGGAGGCGGATGGCAGGGGCTGAGTCGCTGCTCTTATTTTAGGGCTTGTGGCAAATTGAGGCGATGGTTGATTGAAGCGTTACGGTCGAGATAGGAGTAAGTGACTAGAGCGATATGAAGCTGCTGATTTTGCGAATGGTTGTTTATGGCTTTCTTGCGCTCAATGCGTTTCAACTGCATCAATCTCCATCAAACAGTACCAAGGGAGCCATGGCCCTATCTGTGTTTGCCACAATGATCGTGGAGGCTAACGCTGTACAGCAGAGACTCAAACAGGCAGAGAAACTTCATCTGGCTGGGGATTACGAAGGGGCGATCGCGCAGTTCAGCAAAATCCTACGGCGTCAGCCCGGCCATCTTGATGCATTGGTCGGTCGCTCTTATTCCGATGCGGCACTGGGCCGTTTTGAGGCTGCATTGCAGGATTGCAACCAGGCGATTCAAGTGCGTCCCGACTACGAAACGGCCTATGCTTGCCGGGCAATGGTAAAGCTGGATGGGGCTGGAGATAGAGTGGGGGCGATCGCGGATTTAGAAAAGTGCTTGCAGTTATGTGATCCACGAACGCCTGCTGCATTTCGTGATGGTGCTGTGGCGGAGCTGGAGCGGCTGCGCTCAGCGGGAGAGCCTACAATTGAGTAAACCAACCAGCTGCTTGGAGCTGCGCCATGGCATCACCGTTTCCTGGAATGGACCCCTATCTTGAAAATCCAGCTCTTCGGACTGAGGTTTATAACGTTAGTTTTCTATAAGATCTAAATCTTTCTGATTAGGCGCCATTGAAAAGAGATTTAGCTCTTATTTGGTTTCTTGGCTTTTTGAAAGGGACTTAATAATTGATAGTGATAATAGGTTCAATATTAGAAAGAAAGAACCGAGGGTTACTAGCTTGAATAGTGAGAATGAAGAGCTACCTCCATGGAAAAAGCTGTTTGCTTTTACAGGCACTAAGAGATTTTTTTGGGACTCTTTCCTTAATAGAATTTCGTAATAAGGAGTTCTTTCATATCTAAATATATTCCCGAATACACCGTGTATTTCGTTTGCTGTACCGTGGCTTCGACCGTAATAGGCAAGAAATATATAGCTGTCTTGGAGTCCTCGTGCTTCGATTGCAATGCCAGCAGATTGCTTCAAAATATCGATAGAGATATTGCGAGACTCAATAAAATCAGAATTTTTGATTTGGTTATGAAACTCTCGCAGCTCAGGAGATGCAAGCCAATGCTCATTTTCATCTCCAGTCAGTACACCTATTTCATGTAACGCGACTAAAACTCGACTGGCTTGGCATTTGCTCTTGTCGCAGTTGCTTGAGCCAACGTAGCCTGTTTCGCCCAAGTCATTCTCTTCAATATAACGCCAGAATCCCCCAACATATTCATCATAGCTTTGTCGAGAAGATTTATAGCCAGGTTTAAAGAAGGTTATGGAATCTACTTCCTGAATGCGCCTCATTTCAGTAGGAAGTGATGGAGCAATTAGAATATAGCCAAAATCTATTTTGTCCTTGATAGCTAAAGCCCCTATTAACATCGTAAATAGAGCAAGGTAAGTTAGAGATAGCTTCTTGTTGAACTGCATTTCTTGAGAGGATGAAGCGCCTTAATTCAGAATTTTTTCTATTTTAAGGCGCTCTAGATAAAATCTTTAGTTTCCTAGTAAGTCTCTAGGCCCTTGGGGTGGGAGCAGTGCAAACCAGGCCAGATTATTGGTGTAGTAAGCATCCTCACCATCCCAAAGGCTCTTGCTGTAATTGCCTAGCAGCTTGTCTTTGAAAATCTCAAAGGCCACAGTGCGATCCACCATTTTCATAACGGGATAGAGCATGGCGTATTGAGCCGTGGCTTCGTATTCCACTAAGTCTTTACCGTCTAAGCCTATGACTGCTTTGATGGTTTTATCTTCTCTCCAATCCTGAGCCAGAGTGGGCAAATACTTTTTCAAGTAAGCCTTGGCTGGAGCAGAGTTGTTCCAATTGGCATCCAGGCCCACGCGCCACCAGACGCGGAAAGCATCGAAGCTGTAGATACTTTGGATGCGCCGGGTTTTAGGTAATGGTTCAAATTGCTTGGTTTGAGGATTGAAGGCAATCCAGTCTGCGGGGAGTCCAGCGGAGGAGAAGGCGGTGATGTCTTCTAGGAGCTGATAGCCATCGCCCACGAGGCTGTTCCAGTTGTGGGTTTTATCTACTTGGGCAAAGAGGCGATAGGCGTAGGGTGCGAAGTAGGAGGGGTTGACGACGACTTGGTTGGGCTTTTGGAAGGCGGCGCGATCGCCGGGCAGCAGGAATTGCTTGCCCTGGATGTCGGCGATCGCTAACCGCCACAAGTCATTCAACTTCTGCTTAGCCAGGTCCTCATAGGCTTGGCAATCCCAACGCCGTGCCGCGAAAATTAGCGCCGTAATGGCATCCACATCAGAATCCGTTGCAAAGTGCGGATCTTGGATGCCGCTGGCCGTATTCCAATGCCAAGACCATAGGCTGTCGCCGGGACGATCCAGATTGGCTTCAGCCCAAGCCAAGGTTTTGTCGAAGGTGGCTTGGTCGTTAATTAGCACCGCCCGGAGCATTGCGTAAGCTTGGCCTTCGGAAGTGGTGCGCTGGTCTACGGCCTTGTAGTCGATGACATAGCCATCGGGGTGGATGAAGCGATCGCTATAGGCTTTCCAGCTTCGCTTGAGCAACGACTCGTTGGCGGAGAATGAGGTGAGCTTCAATTCAGTATCAGCAGCTGGGGGGCAGCTGGGAGCTTTAGGAATACTGGGAGTCGGCGCAGAACTTGGTACTGGAATGGAACCGCCGTTGCTGGGAGGCAGTATAGGCGGTGGTGGTAAGCCAGGTTGGGCTGTGGCACCGAGGCAAGTTGTTCCCCATAGGGTTGTCGTGAGGAGAAGAGAGGCGGCCCATTGCCTCGATGTCAGTCGCGATGCCATCTTTACGCAGCTCCAGAAGTAAGCTTCGGGTGTCTCCCCGAATTACAGTTCCATGATGGTTACACTTCTGACATCGTTCCAGCGCAGCCGGAAATTTATCTTGCCTTGATGCTGTTTTCTGCAATATCCAGTGAGGAGATTGTCCGACGACATTACCCGATAACTTTGCTTGATCGCTTTGTCTCAGGAGGTTCGGTTGCAAAGACTTTGGGATGTTTTGAGTTAGGTCCGGCAGCAACTCCCAAGCTTTGTTGGGGGTCACTGCCGTTTCCCATGACCTCTTTGACTCTATGCGAGCTATGGATGTCTACAGTGGGGGCGAGGGGCATTCCTGGGAAATGCGAATTTTGCATGGAAATGAACCTGGGTCAGAGCGTTAGGATGGTTTGTGGCGTTTGGTTTGCCTTGAAGAGAGTGTGAACTAGGGTGAAACCCAATCGCTAACGCTATGGTTGGCTCGGTTTGTTGCGAGGGAAGTGGGATGGCGAATTCTTTGGTGCGATCGCAAAGCTGGCCGATTGAACAATTGCCAGGGCTGAGTGCCGTGGAACAACAGAAATTGCAGGAGGCAGGAATTGTCTCAACGGCGGACTTGTTGGGGCAAACCCAGAGCCCAGCGCAACGACAGGCCTTTAGTCAAAAATTAGGCCTGCATCTCAAGTATGTGGGCAAGTGGTCGGCCCTGGCAGATTTGGCACGGGTGCCGGGGGTGGGCTGTGACTATTGCGGATTGCTATTGCACAGCGGTATTGCTTCAGTGGGGATGCTGGCAGGGGCCTCGGCCCATCGCTTGCATCCCCAAGTGATGCGGCTCTATGTGGCGAATCTGCAGCGGCGAGACTTGACGCCGACAGCGAGCCAGGTGGCCCAGTGGATTGCGCGGGCGAAGCAACTGATGGAGCATGTTAAAACGCCAGAATAAAGCAGGAGGGTTGCCAACATGACTCTGGCAACCCTCCTGCATTGTGAAATTTAGATTTCCTGCTGTTTGCGTTTCACATTAACCTTGCAGGATTCGAAGCAAATGCTTCTTGAAGACCTGCCTGATTATAGAAAGTGCTGCGTTTTTCCTAGTGGATGGACTCCAACAGCACCAGAGACATGCCCGAGCAACCGACTAATAGCAACAGTCGAGCTAGAAGTTCCTGGCTGCTCCAAAACAATTGCAGCATTTCGGGACCATATCCCATGACAGTGGATAACACTACAACCAGAGAGCACCCTAGAAGCGCGAACCCAAAATATTTGGACAACCAACCCAGAATAACTAGCAGCTTACGATCTGAAATAGGTCTCAACATCGTGGACCTCCTTAACTTCCAATAATCTTTTGATTGTTTTGCGCAGAGGCTGGTGTGCATCAGTCTCTGCGCAATAAATGTCACCTACTTATTGCCACTCTGACTGCCACGCTCTAGAAGCTTGGCGAGTAGTTCAGCAATGAGCTCTTGATCAGTCGGAGGCTGAGGTGGTTCAGAGACCTGGGCTTCTTCCTTAGAAAAGAGGAAGACAAACAAGAAAATTGCGAGAATTGGAATAACGCTCATGCTGATTCATCCCTAATTTGTAGATCAAATCTCCCAACTGAGTTGTTGGGACACACAGGCTCCAATAGCAAAGGAGTCGTACTACGAAAATAATACGACCCCTTTCTTTTTCTCGCACCAGCGTTTTGTCGAGATGTACTTTGCAGTTATCTCAACTGGGCTTTGTAGTTTTGTGGAAAGCTTATTCTTTAGCGGCTAGAGCCATGGCTAGACTCGCCTTCGGGGGGTTTGGGAAGATTCCCCGTCGGCGTATATTCAGCTAATGCAGGAGCTGTAACAACGGAAACAAGCAAGCAGGCTTGAATACTGAGGCTTATATAACTTAAAGATTTTTGTAGTATACGTCGATAACCGAGTGTCATTTGAGTTACAGGCTCGTGCTGAAGGATCATTAGCGGTTAACCCTAGAGTTCCTGCATGGAGCAAGAATGTATCATTTAAATCTTCCCTGAAAAAATATACCCAGGCGCTGGTCGTTGTCCGGATGCTTTCAATGGGATTTAGATAAACCTCAGGCCTGTAAAAAATGTGATGCCAATCATCAAGAATGACTTAATGGCCAAGACAACTCACAAACCACTCCAGAAGGGCGATGGGGCTTTCGGTTGAAGTTACCTTTCAATTGATGTGCAAGGTTTTCAGCTTGTTGCGTACCTTTACCTTTGTGGAGAATAAGTGGGTGATTGGCCGCTGGAGCGCTGTTATCTCGAACGATTAGGCTGTAGCTTTGCTCTGAAACTTGTCCCAGAGCCTCCAGTTGAGTTGCGTCGATCGCATGCTTGCCGACATTGCAGATGGCCTCTTCTATGAAATGACCAATATCTCTTTTTAGCTCTGGGGTAAGGTCACCAGGGTAAGGTTCAAAGTCCCGTAGGGTGAGCCGTAACGTTCTTAATCCTGGAAAATTGCGGTTTAACGTATTGTCAAAGACGCTATAGAGAAGTTCATGCAGTGGCAGAGATGCATCCAGTCGTTGCCCATTGCCTAGACGCAGGCTAATTTTGCTGGCCATCGCAGCTTGGGATAGGTCTTCGCCCAGACGGCGAATCTCGTGATCGAGAGTTTGCAAACCACCTTGCAATTCTGCAGCTTCAATGTGAGGAGACTGGCTACGACGAATCAGTAGAGCTAGGGTTTGGAGAGGACCATTATGGATTTCATTGATTGCAGTTTCGATTGTGGCACTGCGTTCTGACTTGAGGTCATTCATCGCCCTGTCACGATCCATGAGAGCCAGGTCGCGCTCGCTGATAACGCGATCGCGTTCATCAATGAGGCTTTTCCAGCTTCGCTCGTTTTGGTAATAGGCAATATAAGCGACCCCATTAATACTGAGTACAAGAAAGCAAGGCGCGATGGGCAACCACCACCCCCAGAAATACATCGTTGCTAGGCCGATCATTAAGAGCAGGAGCAACATTCCACCGAGGCTCAGCAAATTTCTGGCTGTGGAGGTGGATAGGCGACCTACGCCGATGCCGAATAAGCCCACACTGATAATCCAGAGGTATTCAACAGGCGTCGAGAAACTGTTTAGTAGGGGTCGCTTATCTAGGACAGCACTAATGAGTTGGCTGGTGGCATGGGCTTGAAGTTCAATGCCTACGGCTTGGGAACTGATCTCAGAAAACTGGCTGATTTCTAGGGGCGTTAATGAGTAAGAGGCTAAGCTGGGTGCCGTAATCCCAATAATAAGGATGCGATCGTTCAGCAATTCTGGCTTGACGTCGTTTTGCAGAACAGAACTTGCGGAGATAATTGGAAAAACAGAACTTTCCTGAGCACTTCGCCGGAAGTGTAGGAGTGTCTGTAATCCATCCTGAGCACTTCGCCGGAAGTTTAGGAGTGTCTGTAATCCATAAATGTCGTTTTCTCGATGATAGGCACCAGAATTAGCTCGTAAGCGTGGCACTTCAATAAGAGTCGGAATATCTTTAGATTCTGTCAGACCATCATGGCTCTTGGGATGGAATCGGATCGTTTCTGAATCTATTAGCCCATTGTCGAGCTCAATATTTTTTTGATCTTCTAAGTAGATATTCGCGAGGCGTAGAGAAAGAGATTCTCGAAACCCTTCTTCTTTCTCTAAAATAAGGAAAGACCGTCGGACAGTTCCATCCCAGTCCACTGGGAAATCATTCGCAGCAATTTGTGCTTGTTGAGCCTGAACTGATAGGTTTTTTAAGGGAGGGACTGGGGGAGAAAGTATTTTCTCAACAGTAACAATTTCAGGATTTTGATTGATGATTTGGGAAAGCTGTTGCTCATCTGTGGGAGATATACGCTCACTGACAATATCAAGACCCATAACAGCTGGCTCATGTCGTAGCAGCTCTTGTAAAAGCTCTTTTAGGGAGGCTTCTGGGATTTTCTCTTGACGTAATGAGTTGCCTGGATCATCTGCCAGTCGATCTAGAAAGTCCTGGTCTAGACTCACGAGAGTAATCTGTTCCGAAACAGGTTCTGTCTTTGAGCTTTGGAGAAACCCAAGAAACCGATCAAAGGCAAGAAACTCCAGTGAGGCTGATATGCCCAATAGTCGAAGTAGCGTAATTGAGAAGATTACGCCTAGCCCAATTCTCCATTGCTGAAGCTGTTTTAGATATGAGTCAAAATTTGCCATTTGACTGAGTCGAATTAGTCAATTAGACCTCGTTCACGAGCACGAATCTGAGTGCGAATTCTGAGATTTTTCCCATCCTGCCTTTCATCTGTGGGATCAATCTCAAGGATGTCGTAAATCTTTTTCCAGTAGTGTCGTACCGTACTTTCTTGGACGGAGAGTTCTTTAGCGATCGCCCGATCCTGTAACCCTTCTTCAAAAGCTAGTTTGATAACCTTAAGCCAGGTTGGTTTAAGTTGAATGCTAGGGTGTTTGCCTTTTATTTCGCGAGTGTAGCTAAAACCATCCAGTGCGCTATTAACACGTTTAAAAACTTCAGTTTCAGGCAAACCTTTGTCGAAGGTTGTAAAACCCCCTTCATGATCGTCAATCTCATGAAGCACTCGAACTAGCGTTTTCACATAGGTACTCTGGATTGCAATATTGAGTTCTGGATATTGCTCCATGAGTTGCTTTAGTAGGGCAATACCATGCTCAGGGCGTGCCTCTGCCTCTGGTTCTTGAGGGAGTGATAGATCTAGGATGAGGAGGTTTGGTGGGGAAGTCTGGAATGCAGTCAGGGTTTCTTCAACTGTACTGGCAGTTTCAATCTGAGCGTCAGAATAATGATTTTGTAGAAATGCAGCTGTCCCTTTGACCACAGTGTGGTGATCGTCCACCACAAGGATCCTGACTATCTGATCGTTAGGCATGCCACCTCAACTGGGGTAGATGTGCAGTGCTTAAGTCTTTTAGACCCTGGCAATTTAATAATACCTGTCCACTACTTTGAGCTTTCTATCCAATTCCGGAAAAAATTATTAAATCTTTAGAGCAAGTAATAGGCTGTCTCTGCCTTGGTGAAACCTCGCTTTGTCTATACTGCGCAGGCGATGCAGCTACCGCCTGGTTCGGAAGGCTCCCAAATAAATAGGCCCACCCAATGAAATTGGGCAGGCCATCGCTTTAAAAAAGGAATTGAAAAAACAATTGATTATCTTTATTATTCCCTCGAATTCGGGGGACTAAACAGGGAGAGGCGATCGCAATCCCTGTTTCGAGGCTCCAACGAATAGTGCCATAACCCAGCCCCTCATCTAGATAGGGTTAGTTACAGACTTTATTGGTGAAGTCACAGCTATAAACTGCAGGTTCCTGCCAGCTAATGGGGATTTCCAGTAAATCTCGGGTGCCGGTGACGCCCTGGCCCAAGAACAGCAGCAACGCCAGAATATTCAGGGTGATATGGACTTTTCGCCAGCTCAAGGAGCGATAGATTTCCGGCAAGATGGCCAGGGAAGCAATCATCAGCAGTGAAGCAACGATGCCGTAGTAATAGTGGGAAAAGAACCACTCATTGGTCCGGCGGTAGACGCCATCCTGGAGTCCCAAAATGATTAGCCCAGCACTGGGTAGGGTTGCAAAGAGAATGCGCTGTAGCTTTCCCTGGGAGCGGTAGAGACAGGCTAGGGTTGCAATGGTGAGGATGAACATCGCCGCAATAAACACCACCTGAAAAGGCTCTCGGCTCCAGGTCTCTGCCTTGATGATGGTCTTGATAATGGGGTGTGCCAGGCCTAGCAATGACACACCGACGACCGAACCCGTTAGCCAGCGGCCAATGTTGACATGCTCTGCACCGACGGTGGCTGGAATCTTCGACTTTTTAGGGGTGCCTCCCTCAGCCTTCTGGGCTTTTGCCTCGACTAGCTGGAGTCGCCTTTGCCGGGTTTGCATGGCGTAGTTGACTACGATGCCCATGAGGGGAAAGACGAAGACGACCGCTAGGGTGGGGTGGACGAGGCGGAGCCAGTCGATAGTGTTCATCGCAAGAAGCTTAGGGGAGATCAGCATGGGAAGGGCAGGGGTAGAACCAGAGCTGCCCAGACCTTCAAATTACCGCGAAGGCATTCCTAGCCCAAGGGTGCGAAACCAAAGGTTGCATTGAAGGCGCGGCACCAGATCACAGCAGATTTAAATTCGTTGATGGAGACATCAGCAGGGATGGCGTAGCGTTGCTTGCCGCTGGTGGTTTGCAGGCGACCGAGGCGAACGAAGTCTCCATTCTTATAGTTGGTGGGGGTCGCTTCACGGTGGAGCAGGACGAACAAATCGGGGCCGTCATCGCTGCGGAAAGCAGCGTCAAATTCTAAATAGCGTTGGCCATTCTCGGTGATGATGCGGGCATGGCCTTGGGTTTCATGCTCTGCGGTGACGAACTGGCCGGATTGGGCTACGGAAGCATTGGCGATGAGCTGGGGCTGTGCTTTGCGAGATGGAACGGGCTGAGTTTGACCAGGAGCGGGGACGAGACTAAAGGCACCCAGGGTGATGACAGCGGTAGCAGCGGCGGTGGCGAAGAAGGATGAGCGTTGCATGGTGAGGAGGTCCTTGAGTGTTTTGTGGTGTCGCAAAGGCTGGTCTTGGCTGAAGCGCTTCAGGGTCCTTCGGGTTAGGTGAACGTTTCCTTGGCGCTTGATTACTACATTAGCTATGGCAATTGGGGATTGGATTAAGGAGACTTAATAGCTTCCTGAAGCTTGACTTTGAGTTGTGAGGGGGAGGGTTTAGGAGACTCTCAGATAATCCTCAGTTAAGCTGAAAAGCCTTGGCTTGAGGTGGTTTTGGCGATCTCTTCTCAGTCACTGTTTCGCTTGCAACGGTCTAACCCCCTCAGGTTATGGCAGGTTAGGAGCAGCCATTACGCGATTGAGGCTGACGCCCGGGTCATCCCCAATTGCCAACTGCTTTCCCGTTCAGTGACTTTGCCATGACTGTTTCGCCACCAAAGCCTGCATTGAATAAGAACTCTGTCCAAGGACGGAAGAGGCCTTCTATGCGCCAAAGCTCTGTTTTGGGGCTGGGGGTGATTGTGTTACTTACCTTGGCGGTGAGCAGCGGCTGGCTGCTGCGAAAAGGAGAATTTGGCACGGTCACGGGGCAGGTCTTCACGATGTTGGGCAATCCGCCTCTCTGGCTTGAAGTGCCTATGGTCGCGGGGCATTACTTGTTGGTGCCTACGGTGGCGCTGCTGATTGCCACTATGATTATTACCCGTCGTTTATCGCCGGAACCGAGGCCCTGGTCGCGCACGGTGGTGATTACGATGTTGTTGGTTCTGCTGGGGCGTTACCTGACTTGGCGAATCTTTTCTAGTTTGAATCTCACTGACGGCTGGCTAACCTCTAGCCTGAGTGTTGGACTGTTGCTGATGGAACTGTTTGGTTTGTCAGCCAATGTTATTCAGTTGGTGCTGTTGTTGAAGGTGCGCGATCGCCGCCGTCAAGCGGATCAAGTCAACCAAGCCGTTGCTAGCGGTGCATATCAGCCCAGCGTCGATGTCTTTATCCCCACCTACAACGAACCGACCTTTATCCTGCGGCGCACGATCATTGGTTGTCAGGCGATGGACTATGCTCGCAAAACTATTTATTTGCTGGATGATACTCGCCGCCCCGAGATTCAGGCCCTGGCCCAGCAGTTGGGCTGCGAGTATCGCACTCGACCGAACAACGATCATGCCAAAGCGGGGAACTTGAACTATGCGATCGCCCGCAGCAACGCCGAACTAATCGTTAATTTTGACGCCGACTTCATCCCCACCACTAACTTTCTCCAGCGCACTGTCGGCTTCTTCCAAGACCCTGAAATTGCTTTAGTGCAAACGCCCCAAAGCTTCTACAACGCCGACCCCATTGCTCGCAACCTGGGCCTAGAAAATATCCTCACCCCCGAAGAAGAGGTGTTCTATCGCCAGATTCAGCCCATGCGCGATGCGGCGGGCAGTGTGGTTTGTGCAGGAACTTCTTTTGTTGTTCGTCGGACTGCTTTGGAGGCCACAGGTGGTTTTGTCACTGAATCCCTCAGCGAAGACTATTTCACAGCGATTAACTTGGCCTCCCAGGGCTACAAGGTGATTTATCTAGAGGAGAAACTGAGTGCGGGCCTGGCTGCCGAAAGCATCGCTGCCCAAGCCACCCAGCGGTTGCGCTGGGCTCAAGGAACGCTCCAGGCATTCTTTATTCGTACGAACCCGTTGACGATTAAGGGCTTGACCCCCATTCAGCGGTTAGGGCATTTGGAGGGAATTCTCCATTGGTTTACTGCCTTGGCTAGGGTTTACTTCCTGATGATGCCCTTGACCTATTCCTTTTTGAACGTTATTCCTCTGCGGGCCGATGCCCAGGAGTTGATGTATTTCTTCTTGCCTTACTATCTGATTCAAATCACGGTGTTTGCCTGGTTGAATCACCGTTCGCGATCGGCCCTGTTGTCCGATGTTTACTCTCTAGTTTTGGTGTTTCCCCTAGCCCTGACGGTGATTACCTCGCTGCTCAATCCCTTCTCTAAAGGCTTTACCGTGACGCCTAAAGGGACCGCGAGCGATCGCTTCACGTTCAACTGGCGCTTGGCTTGGCCTTTGCTCATCTTGTTCGGTCTCACCGCCCTCAGCCTTTGGCAAAACATCGCCCAATGCCTCATGGCCGAGAATTGGTCAGGCCATTTCAAAGGATTGGGCCTAGGCTGGGTGTGGAGCTTCTACAATCTAATGATGGTGGGCATTGCCCTGCTGGTGATGCTGGATGTGCCCCGCACCGATGCCAATGCCTGGTTTGACCTGCGCCGTATTGGCAAGCTGGAATTCACAGGAGCAGACGGCAGTCGCCAGGAGCATTGGGGCGTGACAACGATGATGTCGGAAGCGGGGGCGCAGTTAGAACTCACTCAATCTGATGGTTTAACGCAAAGCTTAGCTCAGGGACCTGCTCAGCTAACCATCGCCGAGGCGGGCTTAGAGTTACCTGTCAAGCTGGTTGCTGTGTTGCCGCCGGAAACCAGTGAACGTCCGTTTCCTCAAGTGCAAGTGCAGTTTACAGCGCTGGATTTGAAGCAAGAGCGGCGTTTGGTAGAGCTCCTATTTTGCCGACCGGGCCAATGGAAGCGCTGGAACTCGCCAGGGGAATTGCGCTCTATCTTGTTGCTATTCAAGGTGCTGATACAACCGAAGTTCCTGACTCGAAATACTCAAGTCAAAGCTATTAAGCTGGCCCAAGGGTAAATCTTGGACCCAGCTCGGGTCGGTGCTGAGGAATGTCAAGAAACCACCCAGCACGCTAGAGTAATCAAGCACATTTGAACCAAGGACCAGCGGCAGTGGGCCTGACTCGACGCAATTTCTTACGCTATAGCAGCAGTGCAGCCGTACTCGCCTCCGCCAGCACCCTAACCAGCTGTAGCCGCTTTCAACCCACTGCACTCCAAATCCAAGTGCTGGATGGCTCTATCCCCATCCAATTACCCAAGCAATTCCGTGGCCTAATCAAGGGCGAAGGCAAAACCACCTTTGCCCCCACCGCCCAACTCAGCCAGTCCTTCAAGCAGCTCCAGCGCTGGTCCATAGACCCGGCCGAGGTGCAGCAGTCCTGGGCCAGCCGCATTCCCAATCCTCTACGTAAACCGCCCCGCCCCGCTGACTTGATTACCCTAGGCGATAGTTGGCTCACCGCTGCCATTCGGCAAGATCTGATTGAACCGCTAGACCCGGCGGAGTTGCCTCGCTGGAAAGAGTTGCCGGAGCGCTGGCAACAGCTAATGCAGCGCGATACTTCAGGTTCCCTCCAAGCTGATGGCCCGGTGTGGGCTGCTCCCTATCGTTGGGGGAGTAATGTCATTGCCTATCGCAAGAACCGCATTGAAAAGCTGGGCATTGAAATTAAGGATTGGGAGGATCTTTGGAATCCAAAGCTGAAGGGGTTGCTGTCTTTGCCCGATTCCCCCAGGGAAGTCATTGGCCTCGCTTTGAAGAAGCTGGGGCAGTCTTTTAACCATCCCAATCCGAGTCAGGTGGATGGCTTGGCGGAGACTCTTGCAAGCTTGCAGGCTCAGGTCAAGCTCTATGCTTCGAATAACTATTTACAGCCGTTGCTGTTGGAGGATACCTGGGTGGCGGTGGGGTCTTCAGCGGAGTTGTTGCCGTTGTTGCAACGCGATCGCAACTTAGCCATCATCTACCCCAGCTCCGGCAGCTCCCTCTGGGCCGA
>CALECT010000146.1 GCA_937949725.1 uncultured Pseudanabaenaceae cyanobacterium | reverse complement strand
GCCAGAAACAATAGATCATCCACCAACCGACCCAAACGCCGCGTCAAACGCTCCACCACCTGAAGCTGCTGGGCCTGAGCATTGGGATTATCTGCCGGAGCCACGAGAGCTGCCTGGACATTGGTTTGGATCATGGCAATGGGATTGCGCAGCTCATGGGAGGCATCGGCAGTGAACTGCTTCAACCTGCCGTAGGATGCCACAACAGGTTGCATTGCCAACCCAGACAAAAACCAACCGATCGCCCCCACCGCCGCAATCACCAGGCCCGTCCAGCCCACCAGATCCAGCAGTAGCTTCCGAGTCGGCGTCGAAACCTCAAACCAAGGATGGCTGACTCGCAAATAGCCCAGGGTCTGGCGGCCACTCAACACTGGATCAGTGAGCTGGCGCAAAATCACCGGCTCGCCATAGCGTTGCTCCTCCACAGTAACCGTTTCACCTTTCTTCTGATTGGACTTTTGAGGAGGGTTGAGGGGCAGCGCTAAAGGGCCATCAAAGGTTGTCCAGAGTAGCTCCCCGGCAGGATTGAACCATTCAATGTCAATGCGATCGTCATCGCCATCAGTCTCGTTATTGCGAAAGCTAGCCTCCACATTGACATGCTGGGAAACCTGACCGCTGACGCTCCAGATCAGACCATCTGCATCGGGCTCAATCACCAGCGATCGCTCCACCACTTCCACAATGTGACTCAGCGTGTCGTCCACCCGCTCAATCAACGTACTGCGAGCATAAAAATAAAAGCCACTGGCAAACAGCAACAGAAGCACCGCCGTCACAGCGGTGTACCACAGAGCAAGGCGGCGACGAGTCGTTTGGAACATAGCAATATGAGCACAGGCTATCTCAGCCCAGACTACAGCGGCATCATTAGAGATTAAGTCAAGTCTGTTGGGGGAGCTGCAACTTCAAGGGAGGCAGAGTCAGATGATGCCAGAACCTTAAGAATGTAGTGATTACGGCCCTGCTGCTTGGCCTGATATAGCAATTGATCCGCTGTATGGAGAATCATATCGGGGGTTCTATGGCGATCTGGAACCACCGAAACCACGCCCAAACTCAATGTGACCTTATTTGCAATCAATGAACCACAGTGCTCTAAGTTCAACGATGCAACTTGGGCCTGAATCTTCCTAGCAACCGTCTCCGCCGCCGCTCCATCTGCATGGGGCAACACCACCACAAACTCCTCCCCACCATAGCGAGCCACTAAGTCTGAGCTTTTCCAGGTCACAGAACACAAAGCCTCGGCAATTTGGGACAGGCATTGATCCCCTGCTAAATGGCCATAAGTATCGTTGTAAGCCTTGAAGTAATCCACATCGCACATCAAGACAGAGAGGAAGCGCTGCTGAACCGCTAAATAGTCCCACTTCTCCAGCAGAAAATCATTCAATCTGCGGCGGTTAGCCACCTGGGTCAACTCATCCACTGTCGTCATATGACGCAGCACTTGGTTGTTGAGTTGAAGCTCTTGGTTCAGGCGATGTAGCTCTCGGGTTTGATGATCAATTAAACCCTGCATTTGGGCCATCACCCGGTAGGTTTCCACCGGATCTAACACCTTTAACATCTGGGTTTGCGTGACGATGCCCGCCAATTCCCCCGAGGGATGCACCACCACCAGACGTCTCACCCGCAAGGCCATCATTTTTTCATGCACAGACCAGAGAGAATCTAGAGGAGCCACCGTAGAAAGCGGAGCACTCATCATTTGCTGAGCCGATACAGTCTCTACATCGAGTCCTAGCCTATGACATTTGACAATATCTCTCTCAGTCACAATCCCTACGGGAAGCAAGGTTTGGGCATCAATAATCACCACACAGCTGACTCGGTTTTGAGTCATTTGAGCCGACAGCTCTAAAACGGAATGAGAGGGGAAGCCATGAATGACATCTGACTGAAGCACCTCAGCCACCCTCATATGCCGGAGCAAATATTCTGGCTTGAGCGATCGCCGCAGGCTATGGGGCGTGACAATACCGACCACTTTGCCCTGTGCATCAACCACAGGCAAATGACGAATCTGATGCTCGCTAAACTGCTGATTCAAGGAAAAGGCATCACAAGTTTCAGCTAAGCTGATCGCAACAACTCCAGTCGTCATCGTCTCCGCCAATGTGGACGTCACCTTCAACGCAGACTGAGTCGTGAGACGAACCACATCTCGCTCCGTCAAAATCCCAATTAACTGCTCCGCTTCAATGACCAGCACACAGCTGGAACGCCCCTCAGCCATGGCATCAATGGCAACCTGAACCCTCGCGTCAGCAGGAAGGGCAATGAATGAGGCTTGAATCAGGGAATCGGGAGATACAGGAATATCCATGGAAGATATTGTCCCATGGGTGCCATGGATTTAGAGACGACAGCCAGGGGAAAAGATTCCGTCATTTCCCTAGCGATCGCCCCCGGCACGAGCCACCAAGCGCTTCACCTCCTGTTGGCCCACCAACCAGCAATACAGCATCAAATTCATCAGCCCAATCAACTTCGTCCCATCCTCAAATAGCGCAAAACGTCCGGGCTGGCGGTTTTCATTGCCAAAGACATCGGACATCGCCGAAATCAAAAACATTCCCACCATAATCAGCAGCAACGGATAGGGCGTATCCCTGGCAATGCGACGACGAAACAACCAGGTATAGGTAGCAATCACAACCATATACAGCCCATACATCGCGACCTTAGGAACCCCCCAGCCATATTTCACCACCAGGCTGATGCGCTGTAAGTCATCTAGCAGCAACATCGCAATCACCCCCGCAGTCGCCAAGAAAAACCAATCGTAGCGGCGGTCCAGCGATCGCATCAGCCCGAAGCAAAATAGACAAATCGCCAGGGCTATACACCAAATCACCTCAGAGAAATTGGTGAAAAAAGCCTGATAGAAAGGACCGCCGCTATAAGGATCCTTGAATAGCACCGCAAAGCGGTAGCTCTTACCGCTAGCCCGTGCAAACCATCCCAATGCCCCTAAGACGCCCAGGGTTAATCCATTGATCCAAATAAACGCAGGGCGGGTTACAAGAAACCGCAATGAATTAAACCAGCCTCGGGGTTGAAGCTCCATGAAATAGCACTCACAATAGAAAAGACGAAGCCTTAGCCCCATAAAACAGAAAGACTGAATCCCAAGACAAACAGTGCCCTCTTAGGAGATCTCGGGCCAGATTCCGGGAGACCTTACGAATAAGCCAATAGCCAAATACAAGATTAACCTCCATCTCCTATGACGTCTGCTGATAATTCTGCACAAATGATCACCCTAGGTCCTGATGGTCCTACGGTGCCTGCTTTAGGTATTGGAACCTGGGCTTGGGGGGACAAGCTGTTCTGGGGCTATGGCGATAAGTATGGCGAAGCGGAGTTGGAGAAAGCCTTTCAGGGCGCGTTCGCCTCAGGTATCACCCTATTCGACACCGCTGAGATATATGGATTCGGCGAATCCGAACGCCTCATCGGTCGCTTCCTTCAACAACATAATCAGCAGCACCCTGACCAAACAGTTCAGATAGCGACAAAATACTTTCCCCTGCCCTGGCGCTTCAGCCCCAGCGCCGTCTCCGAAGCCCTAACCGCCAGCCTCACCCGTTTGGGCGTCACCTCAGTCGCTCTCTACCAAGTCCATTGGCCCTTCGACTTTCTCCTGGGCCAGCCCAAGCTTATGCAAGCTCTCGCAAAAGAAGTGAAGCAAGGGCGCATTCAGTCCATCGGCGTGAGCAATTACAACGCAGAGCAAATGCGTACCGCCCACAAGCAGCTCGCAGATCTGGGCGTTCCCCTAGCCGTCAACCAAATGCAGTACTCATTGCTCTCACGCGGCATTGAGACCAATGGCGTCATGGCCGCAGCCAAAGAGTTGGACATTACAATCTTGGCCTACAGCCCCCTTGCCCAGGGACTTCTGACAGGCAAGTACAGCGCTGAGACCTATGAGCCCCCCGTGGGTGCTCGTCGCCTGGACCCACGATTTGGCAAGCAAGGATTAGAAAAGCTTGCACCGCTATTTGCGCAGCTGAAAGAGATCGGCGATCGCCACAGCAAAACACCGGCCCAAGTCGCTCTCAACTGGGTCATTGCCCAGGGAGCCCTGCCCATCCCCGGTGCCAAAAGCGCCAAACAAGCCGAACAAAATGCCGGAGCCCTCGGCTGGTCCCTCACCACTGCGGAATTGGAAGCCTTGTCTAGCACCTCCAAGGCAGTGCAATAGCAAAGTCCCATAAAGGCGTTTCCAAAAGAAAATGAAATCGCAGCGGTTCTCCCTGTAGGCCTCCTTGGGAACAGCCATCTGCATTTCTAGCTCTCCTCGCGATGCTAAGGCTGTTTCTTATCTACAGCTTTAGACATCACAGCAGCTTCTATGAAACGCCTTTCCCTCGGTCTTGCGATCGCCTCTACCTTCGTCGCTGCCCTAAGCAGCCAACCTAGCCAAGCCAGCGACTGCATCAACTATTGGACCAATCCCAACACAGGCCAGCAAGAATGCCTGGGCAAAGAACTACAGATTGTTCAGCCCCCCCAAGCGCCTCGGTCAGTCTCACCGTCAGCGCCCACAGCTAGAAGCAATGCCCCGAGTCAAACAAGTCCTTCCGGCGAAATCAATTTTGAAACCAGTGACTTTGACTTCTCCGACCTCGCCGAGCTAGACACTGCCATGGCGGACCTGCTCAAAGGTTTAGAAATTCGCACCCTGGAGGGCTCAGCCACAGGATTAGTCGATCACCTCAAAGCTTGTCAGCCCTATCGCTACAGCTTCGCG
>CALECT010000145.1 GCA_937949725.1 uncultured Pseudanabaenaceae cyanobacterium | reverse complement strand
CCATTGATGGAATAGCTGGAGGTATAGGTGCCCTGGGGCGTCACCCGCAGGCGACGCATGACACACCATTCCTCTAAACCGGGCTTCACCTGAATCAGCTCAAGCGCCTCATCCACGACCTCTTCAACTTTTTCCCGCTCTGCAAGCTGGGGAAAGGCTTCGACCAAGGCGCTAGAGGGGACGCCGCTGGGGCGAGGGGCTTCTTCGTCAGGATTAAGGTCGGGAAACTCAGCCAGCTTTTCGCCTGCCGCCTCGGCGGCTTCGGCAGCGGCGGCCTCTGCTTGGGCCTCTAGCTCTGCTTCAGAGGCTTGCTTGACGACATCCTCAGGTTCCCAGTCCTTGAGGCAGAACGTGACGGTAACGCTGGCCTCTACCGTGGAGCGACTACGGTTGGAATAACTTTGATTAACGAGGTCGGGTAAGCGATCTGCCCGCATCCCCTTGGAGGAAGACAGGCCTAAGGCAAAGAGACAACCATCGAGGATGTTGGATTTACCGGAGCCATTGGGACCAGTGACTACTGTAAAACCGGGCAACAACGGAACATCCGCTGTACCCCCGAAGGATTTGAAGTGGGATAGCTTAACGCGCTTGATATAAACCAAGGGCCGGTAGAGTCACGCAGTAATGGCGTTGAGTGTAGAACAGATGTTGTCCTTTGCCTAGCGATGGCCCAGCAACTCGGTATAAATCTGGCTAAAACCAGTCATTTGTTGTAGCTGATTCTTGAATTTCTCCAACAGCTCTACTGAGGTTCAAATGTTCTTACGGGCCTAACCCAAATCAGCCAATTCCTCTCCCTATAAAGGCTCTAGATTTAGCCCAATCTAGTCGATGGCTTCAGTTGCCCCAACATCCGACGCTCCATTAGATACCTCTGGTGTCGTTTTGTTGGCATCCACAACCTCTGGGGTCTCAGTTGGCTTCCCAGGTTCCACAGCGTCTTCCTCGGGCAAAATGATGCGAAAACGACCATCAGAGGTCGGCTCTAAAGTTGCTCCCAAAGCTTGCATTCGTTGCACAGCCACTTCTTTAGCACCATCATCTAGGGCATTGGCCAGCACCATAGTCCAAGCGCTAATTTGAGCTGCTTTGCTATCGGGGTTGGTTTTTAAATATTCCGTTGTGCTGAGCGAAGATGCAGCGATACTTTGGCCTTCAGGGTCGTCATAGGTTTGAGCCCATTCAGCAGCCTTGGCAAAAGAGTTCTGGGCCGCAGCACTATCGCCTAGGAACAACAGCTCATCCACAGCCTTGTAGCGCCAGACGTAATAGGCGCGCTCCGGCAACTTGGGACTTAAACGCGGCAGATTGCGCTCAATGATTTCCACGGTCCGGTCCGGTTTTCCGGCATAGAGCGAGCTACTACCGGATAGAAAGAAATAGCCATCCAGGAAATAGGGATCCCGATCGAGAACGATGTCGAAAAATTCGGGGCTTAGAGCGTAGCTGGTCCGAGCTCGGGCCGCATCATCGCCAAAGTATTGCAGAAATTGAAGGAAAGCCCAGTCAGCAATCACATTACGGAAGCCAAGGCTGGGAAGCCGCTTGAGCAGAGTTAAGTTGCGCTCGGTTTGGGCCAGCTCTTGTTGGAGGACTTCTGGGGTAACTTCATCAGCGCTGCGAGTTAGGGCTGCCAACTGGGGGCGCTGGAGCAGGATGGCACTGCCCAAGCCTAGGAGGGCGATCGCCACTCCCGGCAACCAGTTCAACTTTGTCGCAGAGCTTTTCACGGTTTGGGAAGGCTGAGCAGCAGTCATAGGACTTCCAAGAATTTCAGCGCGCCACGATTATAGCGATCGCACCAGGCGGTTGGGGTGAGATGCAGAAGCCCCTCACAAAAGCCCCGAGACGATCTATCCCCTAGCCCACACTGATATGATCGCTTGTCTGCTGGATTTGTCGTTGATTTGGTATTGGGTGCCCCACTATGGCCGCTGAACAATTCGCCGATTCTCCCGCGTTCGAAGAATCACAGCCAGAATTACAGCCAGGGTCACGGCGCTCTTGGCTTCACCGACGCTTAGCCAGTTGGGAACGCCATCCCAATCAAGGCTGGCTATGGTCTGGGCTTTTTGTCGCGGTGGTGATTGGCCTGGCCTTTGCCCTGGGACTAGGCAGCATTGGCCTGGTGGATGAAACGGAGCCCCTGTTCGCGGAAGCCGCCCGGCAGATGCTGGTGCGAGATGACTGGGTGACGCCGTTTTTTAACGAGGCCACTCGCTTTGATAAGCCACCGCTGATCTATTGGCTGATGGCGATCTCATACAAGATTTTTGGCGTCAACGACTGGTCCGTGCGGCTGCCCTCGCTACTGTCCGCCACGGTGCTGACAAGCCTAGTGTGGTTTGTGCTCCAGCGCCACGGCGTTCCAGCCTTCCGTCGCCAGGCCAGCTCGGTAACGGAATCAGGGTCAGCAACGGAATCAGGCTTAGGCTCACCTCGCTACAGCCGCTGGCTCACAGCGGGACTAGGGGCGGCGCTAACTGCTTTTAACCTGGAGACGATTACCTGGGGACGCATTGGCGTTTCGGACATGTTGCTGTCGGGCTGCTTTGGGGCGGCGCTGCTGACATTTTTTATGGCCTATGCAGCGGGGGGGAGGCAAGAAGCAAGAAATCCCCCCCGGCCCCCCTTTCAGAAGGGGGGAGAGATGGAGGCAAGAGCAGCGGAGGATGCTGTTTTGACTCTTGACTCAGATTCTCCCCCCTTCCAAAGGGGGGCCAGGGGGGAGCAGCCTCAAGCCCGCAGCCACTGGCTCCTAGGCTTCAATCTCCAGGATCGCTGGTATCTCGTCAGCTACCTCTTCATTGCCTTAGCCATTCTCGCCAAAGGCCCTGTGGGCATCGTTCTCCCAGGCGTTATCACCATTGGCTTCACGCTCTACACCGGCCAACTGTGGAACACCATCATCGAGATGAAGCCCTGGCGAGGCATTCCCCTCATCGGTCTGATTACGGTGCCTTGGTACATCCTGGTGATTCAGGCCAATGGCGAAGCCTATACCAAGTCATTTTTTGGCTATCACAACTTCGATCGCTTCACTAAAACCGTCAACAACCACGGTGCGCCCTGGTACTTCTACTTCCTCATTGTCCTCGTCGGCTTCGCGCCCTGGTCGCTGTTTATCCCCGCAGCCCTCACCCGGCTGAAGCTGTGGCGACGCAAACGCTGGGTTAATCAGCCTCGGTCTGCTCAATTGGGTGTCTTTGCGGCGGCTTGGTTCATTGGCGTATTTGTCTTTTTCACCGTGGCGGCGACGAAGCTGCCTAGCTATGTGCTGCCCCTCATGCCTGCGGCGGCGATTCTGGTGGCGCTGCTGTTTAGCGATGAGATGACAAGGCCTCTGGCGGCTGGGAATGCACCGCCGCGAAGGGGCCTAGGCATCTCCGGCTGGTTTAACTTTGGCTTTTTGCTGGTGATTGGCGGGGCAATCGCCGCCAGCCCCTTCTGGCTCAAGCTGATCGACGACCCATCCATGCCGGACTTCCCCCAGGCCCTGGGCGATTCTGGCCTACTGATTTTTGGCGCAATTTTTTGCCTTCAAGGTGCAGCAGCAGTCTTTATCCTCATCCGCCGTCGTCAGCATCGCTGGCTCTGGGCACCTAACTTAATTGGCTTTGTGGCGCTGCTGCTGTTTACGTTGATGCCCACGCTTCAGCTAATGGACATTCACCGCCAGGCTCCGCTGCGGCAGATTGCAGCGACTTCAGCTCAGGAACGATTGGCTGATGAAGACTTAGTTATGGTGGGCTTTGAGAAGCCGACTGTGGTGTTCTATAGCCATCAGCCCATGCTGTTCTTTCGGCGATCGCGCTCAGCCCTGCGCTACATCGAAACCTACAGCTTGCCCAAGCCAACCCCTGAAACCCTGCTCATCCTCACCTACCCGGACGAGCTGGATGACCTGGGCCTAGAGTCCTCCATCATCAGCATCCTCGACCAAGCGGGGGCCTACGTTCTAGCGCGAGTGGACAAGGACATTTTCCGCCAGCTCTTCACCGAGCAACCCACATCGCCGGAATCTGAGGTTAAAATCCTCACCCCAGAATATGCACGCCCATCGCTTGGGCTGCAATAATACAGAAAGTGTCGTTGTGAGCACTTCGACATTGACCGGGCTCTGCCCTGTTTTTTGCTGCTTTTCTCTTGCGAACAACTCTGTTGCGAACTATGGCTGACGAAAAATCTCCCGCATCCAAGCCCGCTGAAGGAGCTGCGGCCAAGAAACCCGCTGCCAAAAAGGCCAAGCCTCCAAAGCTTGAAGATAAGCCCTTCAATGAGTTCATCGAGAATCACTACGTTCCCGAACTCAAGAAAAGCTTGGAAGCAGAAGGCATCAAGGATCTAGCCCTCACCTTTGCAAAGCAAAACTTTGAGCCCTTGGGTCAGCAATGCTGGCAGGTGCGCGGTCGCTGGGGCGATGGTCAGCGCCAGTTTATGGTGGCCTTCTCAGAAGAGGACATCAAGGCAACGAAGGCTTTTGCCCTCGCAGATGCTGGGGCTACACCGAGCTGTGTGGAACCTTTTTTGAGTGATGAGCGTCGCATCAACTTACCCCTCTTGATCTATGGCGTTGTCCAGCGCCTAGATGGTCAGAAGTGGTTGGGTCGTAATTAGACATCAGCCACTAGACCGCAAGATTCGTAATTTGTCAGGCATCAACCTCTCAATTAATTCCGCTTGATTTGCACCAGGGTTTGAACTCCCCGCAAGTCGAGCGGTTTGTTGCATCGGTGTTTACCCAAGTGTTTCCAAGGGCGATCGCCCAGGAGAGAATATGGATTGCTCCAATTCCCAGTCACAGGCCCATTCACAGGCCCAGGCTAAGACTCTGACAGACTCTCTAAACAGCTTGAGGTCGGGATTCAGGCTTTCGAGCAAATGCCTAGGCGTGGGTGTCTTGCTGCTGGCGATGGAAGCGCCAGTCCTGGCTCACCTCACCCATGCCCTGGAAGCACCCACCACAGAGACAGAGTTAATTGAGGCTAAGACGGAACCCGAGACTCCAGTCTTAGAACCGGAGGTCGAGGCTACGGCCAGTGACGAAATTGAGGATCTGGCAGATGCTATGGCCGATGTGGTCCTGGGTGAGGATGCCTTAATCGAGGACGAGACAGCGGTTGTTGAGAGCAATGGCGACGAAATCTTTTCCGATGCCGAGCTGTCAGCAGAAGATGAACTAGAAACAGGTGCAGGGACTGAAGAAACCTCAATCGAGGCCATCTTTGAATCGGCTCGATCTGAGACTGAACCGGAAGAAACCAACGAACTGGAAGCCCCCGAAGAGCAGATTGTAAAAACGCCCGAGATAAACACCGATACAGATGACTCCGAAGTAGAAGCTACGGAATCCGTGGCCGACGAATCCATTAGCCCAGAGGATTCAGACCCAGCTGAAGCTGAGCTGGCAGGAGACGAGGGCGAAGACGGGAGCGAAGTCGCTGAAGCAGAAGCTCCGATTCCAACCCTGGCCGATCGCTGTGCTGCTCCCGAAGCAACGCTGTTTCCGCCTGAGCCGGAAGTCACGGAAGAGGGCGAGCTGGCTGAAGGCGAGGCAGACAGGGTTGAAGCAGGTGAGGAAGCGATCGCCGAGACTCCCATAGAAAGCAACGAAGCTGACCCAACTGCCGACAATCCTGAAACTGCCAGCAGCGAAGCCAGCGATCTCGAAACCGCCACCGAGCCCCCCGCCGAAGAAACATCAGCTGAGCCCGACTCCCCCGAAGAAGTCGCCGTAGTGGAACCAGACACTGACGTAGAGGATCTCGACCAAGAAGCCAAAGCCGAAGCTGCTGCCAAAGCTGCCCAGGAAAAGGAGATTGTCTGCGCCCTCTACAAAGCTGACCAGCAATACCAAGCCGGTGAGCTAGCCGAAGCCAAAGCTACCTATCAACTGGCCAAAGACCCCTTTGCCGCCGAAGCCAAAACCCTAGGCATCGAACAAAAGCCCGCCATCACCGATCCCGAAGCGCTATCCGCTGGGGGGCGAGTCTATCTGCGGGAAGCCGCTGCGGGACGGGAGCAAAACCTGGAAACCCGTGTCCTTGTTCCCCTCGACTTGTTGGTCAAGCAACATCCTGAGTTCATTCCTGGCCAAGTACAACTCTCAGAAGCCTTGGTAGAAGCAGGTCGCTCAGAAGACGCTTTGGCCTTGCTGGAAGATGCCAGCGGTCGCTATCCAAACGAGCCAGAGCTGATCAAAGCCCACATTGCCCTAGCTTCCAAGGAAGGTGAGTGGATGGATGCGGTGATGTTGGCTCGGCGCTTTGCCCAGCTCAATCCGGAGCATCCCCAGGCGGAGGAGTTTGTCGCCCTGGCTGAGGAGAATATGACCTTGTTTCAGGGAGATGTGCGAGATCGCCTTCGCGCCAACACCATCGCCAACGTGCTCACCGGAGCCGTCAGCGTTGCCCTCACCGGCAGCATCTGGAATTCCCTGTCTTCGATTCAAACCACGGCCCTGATGCTGCGGGGCGAAGAAGGTGTGGGTAATGGCATTAGCAAGTCCATCAAGCGTCAGGTGGAGCTGGTGGAGGATGAGGAGATCGTCGATTACATCCAGGCCATGGGTGAAGAACTAGTCGCAGTGTCTGGGCGAGAGGAGTTCAACTATGAATTCAATATTCTGATGGATCCGAATTTGAATGCCTTTGCGTTGCCGGGGGGCAAGATTTTTGTCAATGCGGGGGCGATCGCCAAAACCCGTTCCAAGGCCGAGCTGGCAGGACTCCTCAGCCATGAGCTGGCCCATGCCGTGCTGTCCCACGGCTTCCGGCTGGTGAGCGATGGCAGTCTGCTGTCGGACCTGAGCCGCTTTGTGCCCTACGGTGGCTATGCTTCAAATCTGGTGGTGCTCAACTACAGCCGCGACATGGAGCGGGAGGCCGATGAGCTGGGGGCGAGGATTTTGACTTCGGCGGGCTATGCAGCGGATGGGTTGCATGGACTGATGAAGACCCTGGGAGAGCAGAATACGCGGAAGCCGCTGTTTGCTTGGATGTCGACCCACCCAGAGACGGATGAGCGGGTGGAGAATTTGGAGGAGCAGATTAGTCAGGAAGGGTTAGATCGGTATCAGTTTGAGGGGGTTGAGGAGCATTTTCGCATGCGGGTGAAGGTGATGCGGTTGATTGAGGAGTGGAAGGAGCGGAAGGCAAAGGAGGAAGAGGAGCGGCCCTGGTGGCGGTAGTTTGGGCCACCGTAGGGGCATGGTGCTGTGTTACACAGTGCTATGTCCCCAGAGAATGGGTGGATTTCAGGCAAATTTGTCGATCCAGTTTTCGATGAATTGTTAAAGGTGCAGAAACCCTCCACCTATTTGAATTTTTACGCGGTAAAACGGAAGGAGAGTAATCTGCTTTACCCAAGTTCTCTATGGCAGATGCGCTCCCTGGGGCTACAAATGAGCCCAATTCAGAATTGCTTGCGGCGCTGCGACAGCTCAGTGCTGATGATTTGGCTGGGCTGTTGAAGACGTTGAAGGCGGGTGGAACTGATTTTCAGCAGTTCAATTTTGGTAATTCGAAGAATTTTCAGGTCAGCGTTGAGGGTGGCAAGGCCTATATTGCTGACACTATCAATATCAATGCTGAGCAGATGAGCCTTGATGCGGCGATGCTGGAGCAGCTCGTTGAGAAGCTTGTGGCGGCACAGAAGCCAAGCATTGTGGTGCCTTATTTTTATCCTTCGGATTTAGGCTCGCGGACGTTTGTGGGGCGGGTTGAGGAGCTGGAGGAGTTGCATGGGCTGTTGCAGGGTGGGGAGCAGGTTGCGATTGCTGCTGCAACTGGTATGGGTGGGATTGGGAAGACGGAGCTGGCTTGGCAGTATTGCCGGGCGCGGCGGGAGGATTATGGCGGGGGGATTTGGTGGCTGACGGTGCGGGGTGGCAGTTTGGCGTCCCAGGTGCTGGGTTTGGCGGTGCGGATGGGGCTGGGGCAGCCGCCGGAGAGTTTGGAGGCGGAGGCAGCGAAGGTGCAGTGGTGTTTTGACCGCTGGGGGCAGGTGGTGGCGGGGGACCGTTTGCTGGTGCTGGATGATGTGGTGGAGTATGGGCCGCTGCGAGCGCTGTTGCCGCAAGATGCTCGGTTTAAGGTTTTGCTGACGACGCGGCGGAGGTTGGGGCCGCCGGGGCAGCGGTTGGATTTGGGGGTTCTTAGTGAAGGGGAGGCGTTGGAACTGTTGCAGCGGCTGACAGGCTTCGACAGGCTCAGTCAACAGTTGGTGGAAGCTCAAGAATTATGTGAGTGGCTGGGGTATTTGCCGCTGGGGATTGAGCTGGTGGGGCGCTATTTGGCGCGGAAGCCGGGGCTGGCTGTGGCGACGTTGTTGGAGCGGTTGGAGGAGAAGCGGTTGGCAGCGCTGGCGCTGCGGAAGGTGCCGGAGGAGATGCCGTACCAACTGAATTTGGCGGCGGCGTTTGAGTTGAGCTGGGCGGAGCTGGATGGGGATGGGCAGCGGCTAGGCTGTTTGCTGAGTTTGTTTGCCTTGGCTCCGATTCCTTGGGAGCTGGTGCAGGGTTGTGTGGCGGAGTGGGACGAGGAGGAGCTGGAGGATTGCCGGGATGAGCAGTTGCTGGGACAGAGCCTGCTGGAGTTTGTGGAGGCGGGGCGCTATCAGCTACATCAGGTAATTCGGGAGAATTTTGCGGCGAAGTTGGAGGAGCGGGAGGATGCTGAGGCATTGCGACCGGCTTTTGCTCAGATATTGGTACAGAAGGCAGAGCAGGTGCCTCCAATGGCAACACTTGCTGTACAGAAGCAAATGCAGGAGGTGGTTCCACATTTGGAGGCACTCGTGAAAATTGGGACAGACGTTTTGAAAGCCAATGATGCTATATGGCTCTACGTGGGTTTAGCTAGACTAGCTCAAGCCCAAAGCCTATGGGACCAAGTAGAAAAATGGTATACCGCTTGTTTATGTACTACAGAAGCAAGACAGGGACCGGAGCATCCCAATACTGCGGCGAGCTTAACTAATTTGGCAGATCTTTACCATTCGATGGGTCGTTATGTGGAAGCGAAACCGCTTTGTACACGGTCATTAAAGATCCGCGAAGAACGACTGGGTCCAAACCATCCTGAGACGGCAAAGAGTTTGAATAGTTTAGCAAGCCTGAACCATTCAATGGGTCATTATGCAGCAGCGGAACCACTGTATGCGCGAGCATTAGCAATCCGCGAGGAACGACTGGGGCTGAAGCATCCTGAGACTGCGAAGAGTTTGAACAGTCTGGCAGGGGTTTACACATCAATGGGTCGTTACGAAGAAGCGGAACCGCTATATGTGCGAGCCATTAAAATTTGCAGGGAACAACTTGCTCCAGAGCATACTGAGACGGCGACTAGTATGCATAATCTGGCAGGTCTCTATATATCAATAGGTAGTTATGAAAAAGCGGAACCACTGTACTTACGGTCGTTAGGGATCCGCGAACGACAGCTGGGCCTTAAGCATCCTGAGACTGCGACCAGTTTGAACAATCTGGCAGGATTGTATGCATCAACAGGTCGCTATGCAGAGGCAGAATCGTTGTATGTTCTATCGCTGGAAATTAACGAAAAACAATTAGGCCTGAAGCATCCTGAAACGGCAGTAAGTTTGAACAATCTGGCAGGATTATATGCATCAACAGGTCGCTATACAGAGGCAGAATCGTTGTACATTCGGTCGTTGGAAATTAACGAGGAAATATTAGGTCGGAACCATCCTTCAACGGCAATAAGCTTGAACGATATTGCAGAGCTATACCGCTCAATGGGTCGCTACATAGAAGCAGAATCCCTACATGTAAGGTCATTAGGAATTCGCGAGGAACGGCTGGGGCCAGAGCATCCCGATACAGCGATCAGTTTAAATAATCTAGGCTTGTTATATGAATTGACAGAGCGTTATGTAGAAGCAGAGCCATTGTATGTACGAGCATTAGAAATCAATAAAAAATTAAGTCCAGAGCATCCGTTAACGGCAACAAGTTTGAACAACCTTGCAGGACTGCGCACATCAACAGGGCGTTACGAAGAAGCGGAAGCGCTGTATCAGCAAGCTATGCAAATTGACCTTAGTGTTATTGGAGGAGACCACCCTGATACGGGAAATGATTACTTCAACTTAGCAGCTCTATATGTGCAGATGAAACGCTACGCCAAAGCCGAACTGCTCTATCACAAAGCCATTCAGGTCTTCCACAACAGCCTCGGCGAAGACCATCCCAACACTACAGCAAGCTTCAACGGCCTAGTCAACCTCATCATCACCGCCTTCCAAACTGGAAAAACAGACGAACTCTCCGACCACCCCATGACTCAAAACATCCTCCAGCAAGTCCAGCAACAAGCCGAATCCTGACTTCAGCCTTGCTCATTCCCAGGGGCGGCGGGCGGGCCACAGTTGCGTCATCAATTCTCTAAAATCTCCACCGCCTACCCAGCCCGATAAAATAATGAAATACCTCACCGAGGCACCGAGGCTATGACCATCACCCTCACCCCCGAACAAGAACAAATTATCCAAGAACAAATTACCAGCGGCAAGTACAGCGACCCTAGCGACCTCATCAGCCAAGCCCTGCAACTGCTGCTCGAACGCGACAAGGCCAACAAAAAGCTCGAAAGCTTACTCATCGAAGGCTTAGACAGTGGCGAACCCATCGCAGCAACCGATGACTGGTGGGAAAACAAAAAAGCTAGCCTCACTGACCAACACCAGGCCCAATAACCATGGCCCGGAACATTATTCTGCTGCCCCAGGCCAACAAAGACATCGACGAGCACTTCGAATACATTGCTCAAGATGACTTTGATACAGCCTTGAAATTTTTTGATGCCATCCGCCAGAGCATTGCTCAGCTTGCCCGAATGCCTGGCATGGGAGCAGCCTATCCACTGGAAAATACTAGATTGGAGGGCCTGAGACGCTGGCCTGTCAAAGGATTCAACAAGCACCTGATTTTCTATCTGACCGATGATGAACAGATTCAAGTGCTCCGTGTTCTGCATTCTGCCCGTGACCTGCCGAGCATCCTAGAAAATATGCCTTAATTTCCAGGTCCTCATCTCCTGAAGTTCACTGCTTTCACCTCAAACTCAAGAGACCTCTTTCTTCGAGCATCCCCTCCCCTCGTACAATAGAAAGGTTTGTTAATTCGCAGAGAGAATAAGGCGTGACGTTCAAGGTCGGACTACTCGGATTAGGCACAGTGGGCTCAGGCACCGCAAAAATTCTGCTAGACCCCGCAGGGCGGCATCCCCTCGTCAAAGAACTGGAGATCGCCAAAATCGGCGTCCGCTCCCTCGACAAGCCCCGCGACATCGACCTCCCCGCCACCTGCTTCACCACCGACCTCGAAGCCATCGTCACCGACCCCGACATCGACATCATCGTCGAAGTTATCGGCGGCCTTGAACCCGCCCGAACCCTCATGCTCAAAGCGATCGAAAATGGCAAGCATGTCGTCACCGCCAACAAAGCCGCCGTCGCCCTCTACAGCGACGAACTCTTCACCGCCGCCGAAAAAGCTGGCGTTTACGTCCTGCTCGAAGCCGCTGTCGGCGGTGGCATCCCCGTCATCGAGCCCCTCAAGCAGTCCCTCTGCTCCAACAAAATCAACCGCATCACCGGCATCATCAACGGCACCACCAACTACATCCTCACCCGGATGAAAAACGAGGGTGGCGACTTCGGTGACATCCTCGCCGACGCCCAGGCCCTGGGCTACGCCGAAGCCGACCCCACCGCCGACGTGGATGGCCTCGATGCCGCCGACAAAATCGCCATCCTCGCCGCCCTCGCCTACGGCGGCCGCGTAGATCGCGCCCAAGTCCACAGCGAAGGCATCCGCACCGTCGCCGCCGCCGACATCGCCTACGCTGACAGCCTCGGCTTCGTCATCAAGCTCCTCGCCGTGGCCCAGCGCTGCGAGAGTCAGCCCGGTGAAACCGAAAAGCTAGAAATGCGCGTCCACCCCACCCTCGTCCCCAACGACCATCCCCTGGCCAGCGTCAACGACGTCAACAACGCCATCTTTGTTGAAGGCAACCCCGTGGGCAAAGTTATGTTCTTCGGCCCCGGCGCAGGCTCCGGCCCAACCGCCAGCGCTGTCGTCGCCGATGTGCTCAACATCGCTGCCCTGCTCCAAGTCGAGAAAGGTAGTAATCAGACCGGAACCCGCAGCCTCGACCCCCTCCTCGCCTGCAGCCACCAGCATGAATGCCAAGTGGCACCCATCAGCGAAACCGTCACCCGCTTCTACGTTCGTTTGATTGCGAATGATCAGCCCGGTGTTATCGGCTTTGTAGGCACTTGCTTCGGCAACCATGGCGTTAGCTTGGAATCCATTGTTCAAACCCACCGTAAGGATGGCAGCGCTGAAATCGCTGTAGTCACCCACGATGTCCAGGAAGGTAAGTTCCGCCAGGCGATGGATGAGCTGATTGCGAGCAAAGAGCAGATTAACGATGTGGCGGCGGTGATTCGGGTGTTGTAGTGGAGGCAAGAGACCTCTCCCCCGGCCCCTCTCCTAAAGGAGCGGGGTGACGTCGTCGTTGATTTTTGGTGGAGCTTTGGAGTTACTTGGCTCAATTCTCTGTTTGGATTTCGGACAAAGTTTGTAGCGACTTGGATCGGCTCCCCTGCTCCTTTAGGAGTAGGGGCTGGGGGAAGAGGTTCTTGCTTCTTCTCTCAGGAATTTCACTGAAACAACGTGAAGACAATAGCAACCTGCACCATTGCCTTCACCATGAACCGCGCCAAGATTTTCAAATTTATTCAAGCCAGCAACACCGTCACCGTTTTTGCAGCCAGCTTGATGGCGATCGCCCTCTTCGGCGGCGGTGCGGCTCTCCTGGCAGCAGATAGCTTGTTTTCGCGGCAAACCTATAGCGGCGATAGCATGGCGATCGAGCCCGAGGAGGAAAGTGAAACCAAGCTAGAGCTAGAAGGCTTTCGCCCCCTCAGCGGCACCCCTTACTTAATTGCTGACCAAGTGGCCCGCCAATATAAATCCCGAGGCGTCCTCAGCAGCAGTAGCTACGACAAACAGGTCAGCACCCGCAACTACCTCTTCTTTGACGGCAATGGCAAAACCAGTCATTGGCTGCGCCCCGACTCAGACTTTCTTTTCCTGGAGAAACGGGAGCTGACCCAAAGCCAAGACGACGCCGATTCTACAGTCCAGCGCTTGCTCTACAGCCTCGTCAAAGCCGATAGCAACGACGACCAACAGCTCAACTATGACGATGCAAAGGCGATCGCCCTCTCAGACCCCAGCGGCAAAAATTACCAAGAGCTGATTCAAAACATCGACCAAGTTCAGCAAATCCATCAGCAAAACGACCAACGTGTTCTGGTCTTCTATCGCGCCGATGAGAAGCATTACGTGGCGGATATTGACTTTGTTCAGGGCAAACTGCTGGCGACCCAGGAGCTACCGCTGGCCCCGAACTAGGGATTGCTAGGGGAGGCGATCGCCCCCCGAATCATATCTATTCACTTAGCGTTGGGTTGGTAAACAATCAAGCGATTGCCCTGGGGATCGTAGGCATAGATTTCTTGGCCATGGGAAGCTTTGAGGATTTCGCCATGGGGGCAGTCTTGGGCATCGAGATGGGCGATCACGCTCGCTAAGTCCTCCACCTCCAAACACAGACTCAAAGGCCCCGCACTGTTCAACGCAAAGGCATCCTGCTGCTCGGGCTTCGGCGGGAAAATGGCCAGACTCAGGCTCTCCCCCAACTGAAATTCAGCGTAGCGTTGAGCCATAAAAGGTTTGGGAGACTGATCTAGCAGCGTTTGATAGAAGTCAACAATCTGTTCAAAGTTGGGAGTGGCAAGGGCAACAAAAGCACGGCGAAAGCGAAGAGCCATAGGAGCAAGATCAAGAGTCGGGGCAGTGGAAGCTTAGGAATGGAAATGGAATCAGACCTGAGGTGACGTCGGGCGGTTCTATCCGCAGATGCAGTAGAGGCCGAGCGGTCTAATTCAATCCTCCTGCCTTAATGCTGCTCGCCCTAGAAACGTTAACGAAAGTGTTAATTTGAGACCCGTAATTCTGGCGATTGTGAAACTGTCTTTCAAGACAACCCATCTTCTAGGGGCTGTGCCATGGTGAGTTGAGAGGTTGTTTGAGAAAGGCATCTCGCTGTAGCAGGATGACCTATGATGCTGCCAAAGTTAACGAAATCCTGACGTTTCATTGCTAGTCGAGGTTTCAAATTTGACGCTTGGCCGAATTCTCAAACAACCTCTGAGGATGACTGTTTTGCAGGGATGGGCTATGGCTTCAGATAAATTTCGCCAAGAGCTAAGGGAGGAATCGAAGCTGTGGCGCAAGGAAGGATTAATCACGCCAGAGCTAGAAGCAAAATTCTCCCAGCGCTACGGCTTTGAACAGCTCGACAAAGAAGCCAGTAGCCAATTCCTCAACATTCTCTTGGGCCTGGGCGGAATCCTGCTGGGCCTGGGAGCCATCACCTTTGTCGCCGCCAACTGGCAGGGAATGTCACCGCTCGTGAAGGTGGCGCTGCTGTTGAGCAGTTTGATTGGGGTGAATATCACAGGCTTTAGCTTGTGGAACAACGGCACTTCCGTTTCCAAGCAGCGCTGGGGCCATGCCCTCTTACTATTGGGCGTCTTACTTCTAGGGGCAAATATTGGCCTACTGCCCCAAATTTTTCACCAGTCCGGACCGATCTACGGGCTGTATTTGGTCTGGGGCTTAGGCGTCTTGGTCATGGCTGCGGGATTGCGATTGGGATCTTTGGCCATTGCATCTCTCATCCTGCTCATGGCTAGCTTCTTTTCCTTTGATAGCTATGGCTTAGGCGAAGTGGGGGGAGTTTTAGGCCTGGGAGAGGCTGCCATGGTGTTTATGCCCCTGGTCCTCCTCTGCTGGTTTTTACCCCTGGCCCATTGGTGTCGATCGCGGTGGCTGTTTGCTTTGTCAGCGATCGCCCTTGCCCTCGCCATCTTCACCAATGTCCTTCCCCGAGGCTCCCAGCTCCCCCCATGGTTGGGGCTGTCCATTGGACTCTTTCTCCCCGCCGCATTGCTTTGGGCCTATGACGCCCAAACCTGGCGATTTTCCTTAAAGCCTGCTACCTCAGCCCCAACAGAGTCTGCTGAAATCCAAACCCAGGCCCCCCAGGCGAAACGCGCCAAACTCCAGGCTAGATTTCGGTCCATTGCTCGCGGTCTCTCGTTATTCGCCCTCACGGTGAGCCTCTATAGCCTATCGTTTCATTTTGTCTGGGAAGGCGATGGCTTGACCGAGAGCTGGGGCTACTACGGTCGCGAGTTTAGTTGGCTCTGGTTGTTAGATGATTTGTTCTTAGTTGTTTTGGCGAGTCTGGGCTGGGTTGGGCTACTGCGGAAGTGGCCAGGGTTGAAGCAATTCCAGTTGCGATCGCTTAACAGCGCCATGGTGGCTTTGTTGATTGCTGTGCCTGTAGGTCTACTGTTTTGGGTAGGCGTTGTGGGCTCTCTGCCGGTGATTGCGCCTTTTGTGGTCAATATTTTGCTGGCCCTAATGGCGATCGGACTCATTCGAGATGGTCTGGCCCTAGGAATGCGCAGTTGCTTCTGGCTTGGAATGCTCTTGCTCATCCTCGATATCGTTACGCGCACCTTTGAATACAACACGGGCCTGACCGTGAAAGCCTTGATTTTCACGATCTGTGGCCTTGCCGTTTTGGTTGCGGGCGTTTGGTTTGAGAAAAAGTCCCAATTGAGAGTAAAGGGGGCGAGTTGAACGGATTGCTGGACTCAACGGACTCCAAATTGCTCTTTGAATGGAACTTGAACGATGACTTCTGCTGAAACAATCGGCCAATCTCAACCCACCACTCTGTCACCGACCCATAAGCTGTCAAAGAAACGCCTGGCGGGCTGGCGCTTTTGGGTGCCCATGGCCTTACAATTGGCGCTGATTTTGCCCATCCCTCTGCGCAATACCTATACGGAAGTCACCGGAGAAACCATAATTCTCAAAACAGAACCGGTTGATCCCTATAACTGGCTTCAGGGTTACTACCAAATCGTTAGCTACGAGACCATCTCCGACCAAGAGGAAGTGGCAAAGCTGGAAGGGGGCGAATTTTTGGGAAACTACTATCGCGATCGCCGCCCCTTCTACCTCGTCTTTGCCCAAGTTCCTGCGACAAATTCGCCGGACAATCCAGACGCCAACTCAGTCCCCGGTGACTGGCAGCCCATTCGAGTCAGCCAAACTCGCCCCCCAGTGGTGGAAAACGAGCTGTTTATCAAAGGCTATGCCGAGGGAGGCTTTATTCGCTATAACCTGGAGCGCTACTACATGCCCGAAGAACGGCGCGATGAGATCAATGCCATGATTTCAGACCTCCGCAGACAAGATCCCCAGGCCGTGAAGATGGAAGTGAAGGTAGATCGCTTCGGCGGTTCTGTAGCAGTGGCCTTACTCATGGATGGCAAACGCTTCGAATTTTAGGGTGATTGAGAGAGTTACTGCCCCTGGGTTTGACCACCTGTCTCAGCATCATTTGGGGCACCAATGTAGGATAGAAACGTGACCGTCAATACCTTTTTAATAAAATCAGCGCTATGGATTTAGTTGCGCTCCAGGGCAGTTTAGATAACCTGGCTTTTGCGATTCTGTTTGGCACCATGCTGGTCTACTGGGTAGGAGCTGCTTTCCCCCAGATCACCTGGTTACCCAAAGTGGGCACGACGGGGATGGCGATCGCCAACCTCACCATGGCGGCGCTACTCGCTTCTCGCTGGATTGAGGCGGGCTACTTCCCCATTAGCAACCTCTACGAATCGCTGTTTTTCCTCTGTTGGGGCATCACGGCCATGCACCTCATTGCCGAGCGCATGAGCCAGAGCACCCTTGTGGGCGTCTTCACCGCTCCCGCAGCAATGGGCATCACGGCTTTTGCAGCCCTGACCCTGCCTGACAACATGCAGCATTCTGAGCCTCTGGTTCCAGCGCTCAAGTCCAATTGGCTGATGATGCATGTGAGCGTGATGATGCTCAGCTATGCAACTTTGATGGTGGGTTCATTGATGGCGATCGCCTTCCTCATCCTCACCCGAGGTCAAGACGTCGAACTCAAAGGCAGTTCCATCGGAAACGGTGCCTTCCGCAAAGGTGGCACCAAACCTGCTGCCCCGGTTAGCTCTGAACCTAGCGGCGGCGGTGTGGCGGTGATGACCGCAACGGCGGTTCAACCGGCCCTGTCCATGCAGCGCCTCAGTCTGGTGGATACCCTCGATAACATCAGCTATCGCATCATTGGCCTGGGTTTCCCCCTGCTCACCATCGGCATTATCTCCGGTGCCGTCTGGGCCAACGAAGCCTGGGGCTCCTACTGGAGCTGGGACCCTAAGGAGACTTGGGCATTGATTACCTGGCTAGTATTTGCAGCCTATCTCCATTCCCGCATTACGAAGGGATGGCAAGGCCGGAAGCCAGCCATTCTGGCCTCTATCGGTTTAGGGGTGGTTTGGGTTTGCTACCTGGGCGTCAATTTGTTGGGCAAAGGACTACATAGCTATGGCTGGTTCCTCTAGGGAATTCCATGGCGGATGTTGTTGATTCAACATCATCAATCTTGGCCAAGAAGGGCTGCAAAACATGGTGTTTTGCAGCCCTTCTTGCTATTGGTCTATGGGGCTTGGTGAAATCGACAAACCACCATACCCAGGAGCTGTGACTGCTCGACCCAACCAAAGCTTCGGCTATCACTGCTTTCTGCTAAATTATCGCCCAGCAACCAGTAGCGATGACCCTGCAGCCCGCTCGAAGCATCATCTTCCATTGCTGCAACCCGTTTGATCATCATTAGCGCCGGCCTATGGGGATGCTGCACAATCACCACATCTCCCACTTCGGGCTGGCTTTTGCGAGTAGCCTGTGGCTGATACAACACCTCATCACCGGGCTGGAGCGAGGGCAGCATGGAATTGCCTTCAATGCGGTGGCGCGATCGCCGCCCTATCAACCAAAGCAAAAACTCCCCCCAGCTCAACTCTGGCAGGGCTGGCCAATCTTGTGAAGACTCACTCTCCATAGAAAAACTGGTGTGAACATTGTCCACACCAGTTGGGTAATCCTGATATTGTTCGTCAGCCATAGGGCTTAACTAACTTATCCGCACTGGTGATATCCAGTGTGGTCTATCACTAAATCACAGTCCCGGAGACAACGGGGTGATTGTGTCCGAATTGAAGCTTGAACAAAGCGGAGGTCGAAGATTTGTCCAGCTTCTGCTTTGTTCTAAAGCTGAGCAACTAGCTAGCTTTGACAAAAGCCACGTCACGGCCTTTGGTGGCCCAGAAGATGCCGTGGATTTTCTCCACTGCTGCCATAAGCTCGTCAGCATGCTGCTGGCTGACTTCGACCTTGCAGGCGGAGCAGAGCTTCGCTGCTTTCCAGAACGTATCGTGTAGATCGGGATACTTCTCCAGGTGAACAGGCTTGAAGTAGTCGGTCCAGAGGATGAGTATGTCCTCTTTGGTCTTTTGAGCTTGCTCTTCCTTGACCGCAATGTAACGAGACAAGGTGTTGTTGTAAGCAATGGCAGCGGCAGCGTCACCGGCTGCAGGGGCTTCTAAAGCTAGGATTTTCTTGGTCATGGAAACCACGGCTTCTGCGGTGACTCTCGCAGAAGCAGGGTCGTATACGCCGCAGGGACCGTCGCAGTGCGCTTGTACAGCGGCTGCGGGGGATGCTTTGGCGATAAGGGTTGAAATTGTCTTGAGCATTACTTAAAACTCGCTCCGTTTTCCGTTCTGATGAGGATGCTCCTCGGCTAATAAATTGCTTAGAGGTTCAGCCGTTTTCAGCTCTCACCATAGGCGGTGGTGAACCGTAGTTCAAGCAGTTTTGAGGGGGATTTCTCTAGACATTTTGGTTTTCTCGGAACTGTTGTCTTAAAACGAGAACAAAATCCTTGAAAGGCATAACTGGAGGTCTATTCAGCGACTTCAAGCTGCGTTAAGCTATGTCATTTAGTTGTGGTAAAAGTCTACGCAACCACAGGGGATGAGACATCGGTTTACATGGTTGCCAAATGTTGCGAATAAGCCACAGATTTCAGGAGAAATGTTAGGGCGGAGGTCGAAGCTTAGTATCAGATTTTGAGCCAGGAACCCAATCCTTGGGTTATGGCTTGAGGCGTATGCGATTGGCCCAGGCCAATGCGATCGCAGGCGGGAGCAATAAACCCAACACACCCAGGCTGATGCGTAGCAGTGGAGCACCGCCATCACCGGGCAACCCCGAGAGAACCACACCGCCGAAGAGGCCAACGACAACGCCCGCTGGCAGAGCAAAGACATCCAACTGACCGCTGGTTTGAGGCGGGAGCGTTTCGCGCAGGACTGCTCCACAGCTCGGGCAATTATTGTCGCGACGTCCGACTTCGGCATCGCATTGCTGACAGGTTTTAGTTGATGCCATGGTGAGCGGGAAGGGGAATGCCAGAAAGGAATGGAGGTTTTGTCGCTAAAAGCTGTCGGGGGTATCGCAAGGTGAAAGTGTTGCCTAGAGGCTGGCCTGGATTGCAGCTTCTAGGTCTGTTTGCTCCAAATGGGTGGTTACAAAGACCTCCTGAAAGCTTTTGCCTTGGCGGGCAATGAGCTTGAAGCCACCCTGAATGGGAACCGAAACCTTGAGACGAAACTGGGGTGCATGGCTACGGGCCCGGCCAATGACGGCTGGCGTCAGGGTCTCGACACCGGGCTGATGGCAGAGGCGTTCCAAGATGGCAATCAGGCCAGGCAGATGGGTGGAGTGGTTGCGCACCAACCGTCCTCGTTTTTTTGAGGGGGCGAGCGCGTTTTTCCCAGCTTTCGGTTTCCTAGGAGCCGGGCCTTTCGATTTATGGGTGCGCTTGGCTGCCATGGAGGCAAAACTCCAGATTAAGGCTCGAGGGGAGCCATGGTGAGCCCCGCACGGAGGAGCTGCTGATGGTATAGCTCGGCTTGCTCTTGGGGACCCGCCCAAACAATGGCTTGACCTTCATGGTGAATCTGGTTGGTGAGATCCCGAGCTAGGTCGCCATTCATTCCAGGAATGTATTTCATCAAGCAGGAAATGACATGCTCAAAGGTGTTCTCATCATCGTTGAGAACAATGATTTTGTAGTTGGGGTAGGGCTTGCGAACGGTTTGACCCGTTTTTTCTGGGGCCAGGGTGGGCGATAGGAAGCCACTGCGAATGGTTGTCATAGGGCTCTGTTCGTTTTGTAAAGCTTTGCTCACAGATATTTATGTTCTCAGTGGTTGCGACCTGAGCGCAAGGGGCAAAGTCGTTTGAAGCTGTGATTTTGCCGTTATTTCCTGGAGAGATTGCCGATTTGGGAGCGGACTTGTCAAAGAATCTGGGTGTTCTGTTAACAAATGCTGTGATCGTCTACGACTCTCAGATAGAATTGAAAATGTAATTAATTGCAGGAGTTACTCCTATGCTCGCTTTTGGCTGGGCCGCTCTGTTGGCTGTGTTTACCTTCTCCATCGCAATGGTGGTTTGGGGTCGCAATGGCGACGGCAGCATAGGCTTTTAGAATCCCTGCCTGAATTTTGTTTAATCAGGGCTCATTTGAGCACTTAGAAGGAGACAAGCTATGGAAGCTTCTGCTTCAACTATTTTGGCAACTGTAGCCCTAGGGCTAATGCTTATTGTTACAGGTGGCATTGCCTACTTAACTGCCGCTGACTGGCGCGACAAGCGTCGGCAGAAGCGCGATGGCATGGGCCAGCGCTAAAGCTTCCGCCCGCTTAATTAGTTAGATGAAAGGCCCCGTGAACAATGATGTTCACGGGGCCTTTCGTTGTATGCCTTTCTTTGATGAGACCTGTCACCACCGAGGACCTGAATTCAATAAGAGGCCGCAAGCTCAGGGAGAAGCCTAGCCCCTCTCCTCCTTAACGAGCGGGGAAGGAAGCAAAGCTGATAGCCCTATTTCGTATCAGATTCCCTGGCTCCCTTAGGCGTAAGGGTTAGGGAACGAAACTGGCTGTGTGGCTGTCGAGCTCAGGTCCGCAGTGACATGTAATCTCCCTGCTAGGGTGTGAAACCTAACGGTGCTGTTGAATCCCTAGAGCCTAGCTCTTGGGAGCATGGAGACCGCATTCTTTCATCGTTGCCTCTTCCCACCACCAGCGGCCTTCGCGCTCATGCTGGTTGGGCATAACGGGACGGGTGCAGGGCTCACAGCCAATGCTGATGAAACCACGCTCGTGGAGGGGGTTGAAGGGGACTTCCATGGCGCGAATGTAGGCCCAAACTTCTGCGGAGGACCATTCAGCCAAGGGGTTAAATTTCACCAGGGGGTGGTCATCGGTACCAAAGAAATTGTCTTGCTGAATCTTGGGGACTTCAGAGCGGGTGGAAGGGCTCTGGTCCTTGCGCTGGCCGGTGATCCAGGCATCCATCGTGCCCAGCTTGCGGCGCAGAGGACGCACCTTGCGAGCGCGGCAGCATTCCTGGTGACCATCTTCGTAGAAGCTGAATAAGCCTTTCTCTTTGACGAGGGCTGCGACTTCTTCGCCGTCAGGGTAGACCACGTCAATGGCGATGTCGTAGTGCTTGCGGACTTTTTCTAGGAATTGGTACGTCTCAGCATGGAGGCGGCCCGTGTCGAGGCTAAAGACTTTGACGTCTTTCTTGATTTGGGCAGCCATGTCGATGAGCACCACGTCCTCGGCACCACTGAAGGAAATATAGATGTTGTCGAACATGCCGAGGGCTTGTTCGATGATTTCCTGGGGGCTTTTGTCAGCTAGCTCGGTCTCAAGACTAGCGATGTCGGGGGCGATAGCTAACTGCGTCATGGTGCGTTCTCTGAGCATGTGAATCTTGGCAAGCTCTCATTTTACCAAGCTCTTCCCTCTCTGGATGGCCAAGCCGTTGACAAGGCTGTTAGCTCAGGGGCCACATATCATCTATTGACGGGGATTTGCTAGGACTGTTGGGCAAATGCTTCCCCTTGGGTGACTCTGAGGCCGTTGACAAAATCCCAGCCCGATTGGGGCTTTTTACCGGCGGGTTGGACTTTGAGAAGAAGGAGGGGACCATTGCCAGTTTGGATGACCGGGCCGTGGTTCTTGAGCAGGGCAATAACTTGGCCGGGTTGGCTGCTGGTCGCAGCTTCGGCTTGGGCTGAGTTCCAGGTTGAGATCGCGCCATCCATGTCCTGAGGCCAAGGTAGCTCTGCATCCAGCGCTAGAGTTTCCTGAATTTTGATGGGCTGTTCACGAAATGTGCTGGCGCAACTGGGATAGAAACCTCGGATTTGATTATGGAGTTCTAAAGCGCTGCGCTGCCAGTCCAGTTGGTAGTCGGGCTTTTTAATCAGTGAGCCGTAGGTTGCTTGGGCATCATCCTGGGGTTGAGCCTGAATTTGGCCTGCATCGAGCTGGGGCAGCGTATTGGCTAATAGCTCAGCTGTAAGCCCGGCCATTGTGACGGCGACGTCATGGGCTGTATCTGTTGGACCAACGGGCATTGTGGCCTTGAGTAGCATTGCGCCAGTGTCCATGCCTTCATCCATGAGCATGGTGGTGACGCCGGTTTCGGCGACGCCATCGTAAATGCACCATTGGATAGGGGCTGCACCTCGGTATTGGGGCAGTAGGGAGCCATGGCCGTTGACACAGCCCAGGCGAGGCATGGTAAGGATTTGCGTTGAGAGGATTTGGCCGTAGGCGACGACGACGAAGAGGTCGGCTTGGAGGGCGGTGAGTTGGGTGAGAGTTTCTTCGTCTTTTTTAATGCGGGCGGGCTGCCAAACGGGGAGATCATGCTCTAGGGCGATGGCTTTGACGGGGGAGGGGGTGGTTTTGCCGCCTCGGCCTCGCCGCTTGTCGGGCTGGGTGACAACGCCGAGGACGTTAAAGCGATCGTCCTCAATAAGCCGCTTTAAGCTGGGCACGGCAAATTGGGGGGTGCCAAAGAAAACGATGTTGAGGGGCATGGAAAAACGGCAAATAGGTCGTGGGTAATAGGCCGAACTCAACCCATCACCTAATTACCTATCACCTATTAGCTGCTCCAACCAAGCCCTAGATTCAGATCTGACCACTTCAGCCTGCTATTGCGGCGTCACGCTGATCTCAATGCGCCGATCGCGCTGGCGATTCTCATTACTGTCATCGGTGGCGAGGGGCTGGGTGTTGCCTGCGCCAACGGGATTCCAGATAAAACGGCCATTGCTTTCGCCGACCTGAGCTCGCAGATAATTGGAGACAACTTGGGCGCGTCGTAGGGAAAGATCCCGTTGGGCTTCCGCAGTGCCCACGTTATCCGTGTGGACAGTGACAGTGACGATCGCTTTCTCATAGGCCCGCATTTCCCCCAGCAGCGTGACCAGGAGGGTATTGGCTCCAGGCTTGAGTGCACTTTGCTCGTCATCGAAGAGCGGGTCCGTGGGCAGGGTCATGACCAGGGGCTCGGGCTGGGATGAGCTGGGCGTCGCCGGTTTAGGGCCAGCCGTGGGATCAGAGAGGGTTTGGGCGATCGCCCCCAACCGTCGCTCTAAGTCAGCTGTGGAATAGTCATAGCCCAGTTGCTGCTCCACGGCGCTGGTGCGCTGGTTGAGCCGGGCAATCTCCTGACGCAGAGCATTGGCTTCAGCGATGAGCTGTTGCTGCTGGGGCTCAGTCAGGATGGGAGCAGCCGCTTGAACGACGGGCTTGGGCTCGGGGTCAATGCGGTTGGCAATGCCAGTGAGGATTCGCTTGGGTAGGCGCTGGGTGGCATTGAGGCCATCGCTGGTGCCTTCAATACCGCGTTCGAGGAGGGGGGCTTCTTCGCTGGGCGGAGCGGCGATGAAGGAGGCAATGGTGATGCCGCCCACGGCAGCTAGGCTCCCGGCAATGCCTAAGCCCAGGAGTTTGAAGAGGAAGCC